>CAJWMY010000012.1 GCA_913044165.1 uncultured Puniceicoccaceae bacterium | reverse complement strand
AGAAGTTAAATGGATTGATTGTAACATCGGATCAAGATTAACCATGAAGTACCCAGGAGTTGTTCTTAAAGGACGTAAAGCTCGAGGTGAGGTACTCTCAATTGCCCTTGCAAATAATGGGCAACACCAAGATACGGGTGCAAAGATGATACATTTAGCAGATGATACTAGTAGTAATATCATTTCAAAATCGATCTCAATCGGTAAAGGTCGTTCTACTTACCGGGGTCAAGTGCATATGCCAAAGCATCTAAAAAATTGTAAAAACAATACAGAATGTGATGCTCTTCTAATAAATAGTAACAGCCGAACTGACACATATCCAGCTATCACAACACGAGGCGAAGGTAACACAGTTCAGCATGAAGCTAGCGTTTCAAAAGTTAGTGCCGAACAAATTTTCTATATGATGCAACGAGGCCTCTCTGAAGGAGAAGCTATGAGTCTTGCCGTCAATGGGTTTGTTAATGAACTACTCAAAGCATTCCCTATGGAATATTCAGTAGAGTTAAAACGCCTTATAGACATGGAAATGGAAGGATCCGTTGGTTAATCATAAAAAAATTAGCTCCATCATTTAATGAACACCACAATCAATAAAGATACTACCACAAATGCAATAGAACCTCAATGGTTGCTACATAGGCGAAGCTCTGGTAGAGAAATGTATTCTAATTTACCAACACCATCAGCAAAAAATGAAAATTGGCGTTTTGCTTCCGTTTTGTCTGAGGATATCGATAGCTTCAAACCTACTCCTGAGCCAGAAGACTCCGCTATTAAGCACGCTTTAACTAATTCAAAATTGGTCGAAGACTCCATTTCAGAACTAATATTTGTCGATGATCACCTAGTACAATCCAAGTCTTTACCAAAAGATTTGATCGATAAAGGAGTTATCTTTGTATCGCTCAATGAAGCTATTGAAAAACACTCAGATATCCTCGAGCATTATTTTTTAAAAGATTCAACTCGACTAGGTTCACAAAAATATTTTGGCTTGCACGCCATAAATGTTAAGGCGGGTGCAGTACTTTATGTGCCCAAGGGTGTTGAAATCAAAGAACCGATAGCCGTCTATCATTGGGCTAATAAGGAGAAGGGTCTGATTTGCCCACACACTCTTATTATTGCTGAAGAACAATCAAAGGTCTCATTAATTGATGTCTTAGCTTCTGCAACTCAAGAGAATATTGGATTAAGTATCTCAGTAAGTAATATACAAGCTCACCCATCAGCCAATGTTTACAGAAAAGTGATTCAAAACTTCAATACTAAATCACTTTCATTTCAATTGGATTCAGCTATTGCGGATAGAGACACACAACTTGAAAATATTGCCATTAATTTGGGAGCATCAAAATCACGCTATGAAAACCAAATACAAATAAATGGTTCAGGGGCCCACGCTACTATGTATTCTTTATCAGTTGCTGAAGATACTCAGGAGTTTGATCAAAGAACTTTCCAAACGCACAATGCTCCAAATTCAGTTTCTGACCTCCTTTACAAAAATGCGCTGTTTGATACTAGTCGAACAATATTTTCAGGATTGATTCAAGTTGAAGAAGGCGCACAAAAAACGGATGCCTACCAAACAAATCGAAATTTATTGCTTGACCAAAGAGCCGATGCCAATGCCCTCCCCGGATTAGAAATTTTAGCCAATGACGTAAAGTGTTCACATGGTGCAACAACAGGTAATATTGATAAAGATGAACTATTTTATATGCTTAGTCGTGGCATTCCACATAGAGTTTCCATGCAGTTAATTGTACTTGGCTTTTTTGAAGAAATCATAGAAAAAATTGGATCTGATTCACTCGCTAAAAATATTCGTAAACTTTTAGAACAAAAATTCTCTTCCAAAATAAAAGCATAAGACTAATGAAAGAAGATAAACGTATACTTTCTAGAGCTGTAGAAGCTACTTTGATTCCGCAAGGTACCCTCATGGAATTAGACGAAGGCGAAAATGTTATGATTACTCATAGGTTAGGAGGAAATTTTACCATTATGACAGAAAATGGAATGTTCCGAATTAAAGGTAGCGATGCCGATGCGATTGGTGAAGAGGTCGTCATCACTAAGAAAAATGAAGATTCAACCCATCAAGGTCCACCTGAAATGGATGCCATATGGACAGTTTTGAAAAAAGTTTTTGACCCAGAAATACCTGTAAATATCGTTGATCTAGGTTTAGTTTATTCATTAGAGGTTAAAGAACAAAATAAATACTATATTATTGAAATGCAAATGACGCTAACTGCACCCGGATGCGGTATGGGGCCTGCCATTGCAGAAGATGCCAAAAATCATCTTGAAACCATACCTGGAGTGAAAGAGGGAAAAGTTAGTATTGTCTGGGATCCGCCTTGGGACCAAGGAATGATAACTGAAGAGGGGAAAATGATTTTAGGACTTATCTAGAAAATTTCGTTTTATAAATATATTAGATTATTGGCTTATTTTTCCATTTGCATCTCACTAAATATATATAATACTCAAACTTGTGACTGATTATTTTACTGTAAAACAGATAAAAGCCTTAGACCCTTCATCTGAATTAGCCTTCTCGGGTATTTATTTCATAAAACGTAAATTAACTAAAACGGCTAAAAATGGTAATACTTATTTGCTAATAGAATTTTCTGACGCAAGTGGCACATTTGCAACTAATGTCTTCAATAATAGTAGTGCCTTTGTTACTTTGAATGATATTTCCGAAGGCAGTTTGGTTAAAATAAAGGGAACCACTCGATTTTATAATCAGCAAATCTCCCCTGAAATTTATTCTGTAGCACTTTACTCATTGGAAGAAGCAACGGAACAAGGGATTATTCATCAATTAATAGAAGTCCCACCTGAAAGTGAATCTTGCCTTTGGGATCATTTAACTCATGGAATAAATCAAATAAAACACCCAAAGTTAAAATCGACTGTTGAAAATGCCATTCAAAATCATGAATCTGCCTTTAGAAGCTCATCTGCTGCTATTACGATGCACCATGCATATCGCCATGGTTTGCTAGAACACACGGTTCACATGTTACAAGTTGGGTTGGCTTTATTACCAATTTATAAAGAGGTCGATTTTGATTTAGCCATTGCAGGTATCATTTTACACGACATTGGTAAATTACAAGAATATGAAGGAGATATTGCGACAAAAACTACTCGATTAGGTACATTACATGGGCACGTTGTCTTAGGCTATAAAGTGGTTAGGAAAGCAGCTATTTTATCGAATCTTAGCGAAGATTTGGCCGAACGTTTAGAGCATATTGTACTTAGCCACCAGGGGGAAAAAGAATGGGGTGCTGCTGCAATGGCCGCCACGCCTGAAGCTGTTTTTGTTTCTATGGTTGATAACCTAGATGCAAAAATGGGCATGGTGCAAAGAACCCTTCGTAATTCCCCTGAAGGTGCAGAATTTTCGGATTATTTACCTGGGCTTAAAACAAAATTATTACTGACCCCGCCAAATAAGGAAATCTAAGGATTGTTTAGTCTTTATTGGGTTTTAGACTTGGGAAAAGAATGGTATCTCTAATGCTCTCTGCACCAGTTAGTAAAATAATTAACCTATCAATTCCTAGTCCCATTCCCCCCGCTGGAGGCATACCATATTCTAAGGCAGTTAAAAATTCTGTATCCATATCTTGTACCTCTTCGCCAACTTGAGATGAGAACATTTCTTGTTGAATGAGAGGATCATTTTGTTCTGAGTAGGCAGGCGCAATTTCTTGTCCATTTATGCATAATTCAAATACATCAATTGTTGACGCATCCGATTCAGTGATTTTTGCCAGTGGGCATAATTCTTTAGGAATATGAGTGACAAAAGTTGGCTGAATCAATGTTGGTTCGATTAACTTCTCAAAGACATTGTTAGTAATTTCATAGTCTTCTAAGTCGGGATTGACTTGTATTCCAAGCGCATCTGTCTTTTTCAGCTTTTCTTCTTTTGATAAATCAAACCAATTAGCATCACCAGTCGCTTCTTTAATTAGATCCTTATAAGCCACTTCTCGCCATTCACCACTCAATTCGATCTCTGTACCATCAGGCCTTTGGATAGTTAGACTTCCAATGACTGTTTCGGCTACGTGTTTGATTAGGCCTTTGGTCAAAACCATCATGCCACGAAAATCTGTATAAGCTTGGTATAATTCAAGCATCGTGAATTCAGGATTATGTCTTCGTGATAAACCCTCATTGCGGAATACTCGACCAATCTCAAAAACTTTTTCTTCACCAGCAACAAGCATTTGCTTCAAATATAATTCTAGAGCGATTCGTAAATAAAACTGGCAATCCAAGGCATTGAAATGAGTTTCAAAAGGTCTAGCAGCAGCACCCCCAGCTACAGACTGCAAGACAGGAGTCTCAACTTCTGTAAAATCTAAGTCCCATAAATAGGTACGCATAGCTTGAATAATTTTTGATCGTTGTTTGAAACGATTTCTCGATTCTGGGTTTACGATCAGGTCCAAGTAACGCTTACGATAAATTTTGTCGTCATCAGTCAAACCAGCCCATTTTTCAGGCAATGGCCTTAGCGATTTGGAAACCAAAGTATAAGCACTAGCACGAACAGTGATTTCACCCGTCTTTGTCTTAAATAATCGACCTTCTACACCAATAATATCTCCACGATCTAATTTTTTAAAATAGTTATTGTACTCCCCTTCTGGCAATTCATCACGAGTCACATAGCACTGAATTTGGCCAGCACTGTCTTGCAGTTTGATAAAACTCGCCTTGCCCATGATACGAAAGGCAATAATCCGACCAGCTACCTGAACAACTGGCTGTTGGTCATCCTCTAGATTTTCATCATATTGCGCACAGGCTGATACAGAGGAAAATTTCTGATCGAAATTCGCTGTAAAGGGATTTCTTCCCTCTTTAACAAGGCCATCTAGCTTTTCTAAACGAACCGCATACAAATCATGCGTATTGTCATTATTTTCGTTATTTTCCTTCATTTTGTATTGTCGTAAATTTTGCCAATTCCTATTATTATATAACTATTGAAATAGTTTTTTACATATACAATAAATAAAGCAATATCCTAATTAAATTGATGAGTCAGCAAGATTTTTTCACACAAAAAGTACAAGAAGCCCCTGAAAATAAACTTTTTCGCTTCAGTCTCAGTAAAATTCTCTTTGACCAAGAGCAATTTAAAGAAGCGATTCCTCATTTAGAGAAATGTATTCAGCTTCAAGATGACTGGATGCTTGCTCATATTTTGCTGGGTAAATCACTCATTCAAAGCCAGCAAGCAGAAAAAGCAAAAGCGGTCCTAGAAAAAGCTCTCGAACTTGCTGAAGAGCAAAATCATGATGATCCTAAAAATGAAATACTAGGACTCTTAGAGCACTTTAAGCATTAATCCATATGCCTCTGACGCAAAAATATCTCAATTGGAATGAATCCCTGATCCCCCAGGTAAAAGAATACCTATTGTGCGAAATTGATCCAAATGTCGGGCATATTGATCTGAGCCACCTCCTTATTATTATACCAACCGCTAAATCAGGTAGGCATTTATTAGAAGCGCTAAGCACAGACCCATTAACTATAAACAAGGGTCTTCTGAGTCCCAAAATACTGACACCGATACAATTTCTTGAGTTAGCACTAGATAAAAAAAATAAAGCAACTGATGCCCAATGTATCTTTACTTGGATTGAAGTACTAGAAGCCGCAAAAAAGCATTCCATTAATGCTATATTTCCAAATACCTACCCATTGAGTAGCCATGCAAAGCTTTCTAGTGCTAGACGCTTTCTTAAATTACGCAAAGAAATTGGAAGCGAAGGCTTTGATTTGTCATCGGTTGCTTCTGGGTGTTTTAAGCAAGGAATAGAAGTTGATCGATGGAAGCAACTAGCCCAATTGGAAGAAAGCTATTACAGCTTACTCAGAAAAAAAAACCTGATCGACCCAACTAAGCTTAATATAAAAACTGCAGAGGAATATCAACTGGATTCAGCGATTTCAAAAATCATCATAGTTGCGACACCTGACCCCAAACCATTACCCTTAAAAGCACTGCAATCACTTGAATCAAAAACGCCGATTGAAATTTGGATAAACGGCCCAGAAAGAGAAGGTCTTTTCAACTCTTGGGGGATTCCAGAGCAAAAACTATGGCAAGAGAGAACCCTTGATTTCAATCAGTGGAATCAAGAAATAATTCGAATTAATTACGCCCTAGAAATTCCCGAAAAAATAAAAGAGCATGTTCAAAATGCTCCCGTAGAGTCTATACAGATAGGACTTTTAGACCCAAATTTGATCTCCCCTGTTAGTAATTATTTCTCTTTAGAATCTATAGCCTATCATAATCCAGAAGGAATAAGTCTCAGCGAAAGTGCAATTGGGAAATTGATTATAAGCCTAATTCGTATTCAAGAAGCCCAAAATATAAATGAATTTAAGCAACTACTACTAAACCCTTATTTTTTCCAATATACGCAATCAAACGTACCTGTAGAAACTTTCATTCAAGATATCGATCAGCTGTTTTCCAAGCACCTAACCTACTCGCTTAAAGACCTCAAAAAGCAGGCCGAGTTTTCACAAAATCAAAATCTCATAGCTATATTAAACTGCCTAGAAAGCTTTTCTTATGAAAATGAATTCCGAAACCAGAATGATAGTCTGAGTAATTTTGCTCAATGGTTGAATGATTCACTGAATGAACTGACTAAGGGGTTTGGCTTTATTGAAAGGGATAGTCATTATAAAAATATCTCTGATTGTATCAGTAATGTTTTAGAGGAGGCGATTGTTTCA
This sequence comes from uncultured Puniceicoccaceae bacterium, assembly GCA_913044165.1. Classification (GTDB taxonomy): domain Bacteria; phylum Verrucomicrobiota; class Verrucomicrobiia; order Opitutales; family Coraliomargaritaceae. Next base: position 24,547 of record CAJWMY010000012.1, on the reverse strand, counting down.
GAAAATTTATTTCTAAATCAAAATTTAAGCTCAAGAAAGGAAGTGCTTCTTGATGCATTTCGAAATCAAAAGCTCTATAAAGAAAGGGAAAAAAATGCACATGATTTATTTGGTTGGCTAGAGCTTTTATGGCATGATGCTCCTCATAGTTTAATTTGTGGCTTTAATGAAAGTTCTGTTCCAAGAGCTAACCCTATTGATGCTTTCCTTCCTGAAAACCTAAGAGAAAAATTAGGAATGAAAACAAACAATGATTTATTTGCGAATGATCTCTATTTATTTGAGGCCATCTCTCAAAGAAGGCACTTAAAAGAAAAAGGCAAAGTCACGATATTTATTCCAGAAAGTGATGGTGAATTTAACCCACTGATGCCCTCTAGAATACTTTTTCAAATCCCAGAAGATCGATTAGTCAACAGAACTAAAAGCGTATTATTTGATAAGTCAGAAAAACAAAGCTCTGAAAGCCATCATCCCGCTTGGATTATTAATCAAGCCATACCTTGCCCTCTTCAAAAAAGTTTTTCTGTGTCTAAGCTAAATGATTATCTTGTCTGTCCTTTTCGCTTTTACTTAAAACATATCTTAAAACTTCGAATAGAAAATTATGATGAGCGTGAAATGAGTGCCAGTAGCTTTGGAAGTCTCTTTCATAAAGTAGTCGCTCAGTTAAAAGGTAAAAAGCTTTCAGGCTCAATGGATCCAGCCAAATTGGCTACTGAGTTGAAAGCGAATGCAGAAAAGGCGATTCATAGAGACTATGGATTCAATCTCTCTTTTGCTTTGCAAATACAGAAGGAAAATTTACTCGATCGACTCACCGCTTTTGCTCAATCACAAATTGAATCACTGCAACCTAATCAATCATTAGAGATCATGAATACCGAGAAGGCATTCTCTCTAGAAATTGATGAATTTACAATTAAGGGTACGATAGATAGAATTGACCTCATGAAGGGGCAGAAAAGGATTATAGACTATAAAACAAGTAATGGTCCGAAGCATCCAAGAAACACACATCTACTTTCAGCCAAAACAAAAAAAGAACCGACGCACTTGCCTGAAGAAGCCTACTATACACTAGGTGATAAAACCTATTATTGGAGCAACCTTCAATTACCACTATATTGCTACTCAGAAGTTACTGAAGAAAACAAAGAACTTCCTGAATTATACTATTACAATGTTCCCAAGTCGGCTGAAAAAACGACCCTTGCTCTTTGGGAAAACTTCTCACAAGAGGATTTAGATTCGGCTAGAGAGTGTGCCAAAGGCATTCTAAAATGTATTAAAAAAGGAAAGTTTTGGCCTCCGAATGAACAGTTAGATCGGCGTATGGATGAGTTTACTGACTTATTCCCAGACGGAATAAAAAAAGTAGTCGATGGATCTAAGTTTAAAAATTATAAATTCAACCAAGAATGAGCGAAGAAACAACATTTACGAATAAAGCACTGTTTGCTTCTGCAGGGACGGGAAAGACCTTCCAATTAACGGACCGCTTTATCTATATTCTTCATCATACCCTTGCCCCTGAGAAAATTATAGCCCTTACCTTTACTCGTGCGGCGGCAGGTGAATTTTTTGCAAAAATAGTAGAAAAGCTTTATCGAGCGAGTGCTGACAAAAATGAAGCAAGTGTATTATCGGAGCGCCTTAAAATTGATGCCAATCAAGATCACTATAAGAAGCTACTCAAATTATTTCTCCAACAGTTACATCGAATCAACCTAAAAACGTTGGATAGTTTTTTACATAAAATCCTAAATTGTTTTGGTCCTGAGATAGGTTTCACAGAAACCATACAATTACTCAGTGAAAATTCACGCATACTTTCACAAAAGGCCGTGAGAGATTCAATCATCTACGAATTCAGCCAATCGGCAAATAATACTAAATCATTTAAGCAATTCTGGAACGCTTTTAAACAATCTAACTACGGTGATAGCAATTACTCCATTGATAAAACCGTTCAAAATTACATTGAGAATATACAAGAGCTTTATTTAGAAACACCCGATGCGGAAAAATGGGGTTTGATAAAGACTATTTGGGCAGATGAATACCCATGGATGAATTCGCCACTGATCGATTGGACAGAGCTATCTCAAGAATTGATTGCTAAAGTTCCAGAAGCCTCAAAACAAAGTGAACAAAATTCATTTTTATATGCAGCGAAATATATTGCAAATTATCCAAATAATAAAACAAAATCTACACTCATTGAGAGATGCATAGAAAATTTTTCAGCCTTAGAAAAAGGTAAAGCACTGATCAAAATTGGGCGATCCGATACATTAATTGAAGGACCATTGGCTGAGACACTTTTTAAATGCCTAAAAAATATCTTTAATTACCATATCCAACGATCTACTGAAACGACACAAGGTACTTATAAAATTCTGGAAATCTATAATCAGGCCTATGACAAACAAGTGAGACAATTTGGGAAAGTAACTTTCTCGGATCTTATACATATATTAAACCCAAAATCATCACCCTCACCTTTTCGTGATCAAGATAATGCAGTTAAAGAGCTACTCTATTACCGACTCGATGCACGTTATGACCATTGGTTATTTGATGAATTTCAAGATACAAGCCGTACGCAATGGGAAATTATTGAAGATTTGGTTGATGAAGCGATACAAGATACTGAGCGAACTGCCTTTTTTGTTGGGGACACAAAACAATCACTGTATCTTTGGAGAAATAGTGATGATCGATTATTTCAATCGATCTGTGATTACTATCAAAATGCAATAGAAACCCCGACCAAGCTTTCAAAGTCTTATCGTTCATCACCCGCAATCATGGACGCGGTTAATAGCGTATTTGATAACCCTCAAGCGATACAAGAATACTATGGAAGTATAACAAGTAAGCGATGGTTTAGTGCATGGGAAAAACATTATTCTTCAGAAGACAAGCAAAAGGAAATTGGATACGCCTCCTGGATAGACATCAGTGAAAGCGAAAAAGAAACGAGTGTACTGAATATACTTAAAGGGCTGAAAGATAAATCAGACAACTTATCTATTGGTATACTTGTAGGTAAAAACAAAGAAGCTATTGAGCTGTCCTATTATTTAAGAGAACAAGGGTTAGGTATACCTATTCGCATTGGTTCATCGCTAGAACCAGCAAAAGATAATGCAGCAGGTGTAGCCCTTATTGCCATGCTCAAGTACTGCATACATCCATCTGACGAAAAATCTAAGCAGTTCCTAAGATTGATTGACGCTTCAACGAAAAACATGTCGCTCGTTGAAACGGTTAATCAGCTAAGGCCTCAAGCAAATGCTATAAAGTCCTCTCAATTAGTTTTGAAATTTTCGCAGGCTATAATCAGCAAATTATTACCTAATGACAGAAGGCATAGAAAATCCCTTTGCTATCTGATTGAAAATTCGGAGAAGTTTGACCGAGAAGAAGACCCTTCTATCAAAAATCTTATCAACTATTTAGAAAATTTTAAATTAAATGATAGCGAGGAAAATACTGTAGTTACAGTTGAAACAATTCACCGATCCAAAGGTTTGGAATATGACGTCGTTATATTTATCAATAATGATAAGAAGAGCTTCACTGAGAAAAATATCAAGGCCTACAGAAATGAAAGCCAAGGGGTTGAGTGGGTATTAGAACCATTTAAAAAAGATGTCATGCAGGCACTTGACAAAACCTCTGAATTTATCGTGCAAACACAGCAAGAAAATCACTTTTCTTCACTTTGTAAATTATATGTGGCTATGACCCGAGCCAAGAAAGCTCTGTATATGATAAGCGACTTAAATTCCCCGCAAAATCAGACCCCTGTTGATTTTCTTAAAACTTATTTAAGCGATAGTTCTGAAGAAAAAGAGCTATTTAAAGATCAAGCCTTCTCAGTGCTTTGGGAAAGCGGTGATTCCAATTGGTACCAATCACTCAATAGTAATAGAGCAATTGGTATAAATGCATACGATAAGAGCATTAAAGAGGCTATTCCATTATTTCAACCAACTCATCAGCGTTTAAGTGATTTCATTCCTTCAAGAGAAACTAAAAATAACTTTCATTCCTTCTCAAATATAAGCAGTAAAGGTAAAAAGCATGGACAATTAGTGCACCACGCATTTGATCAGATGGATTGGTACGATGATACAATACCTTTAGAGTCTCAGCTAGACAAAGAAATAGAGCTTTCAACCTTAGACTCCCTAAAAGCATGCTTTAACGCAAAAAACATTCAGGAAATATTCCAAAAGCCGGATACTCCCTGCGTACTATGGAAAGAAAAAGCATTCACGCTTTCAGAAAACCAAGTTTTAATTAATGGCGTTTTTGACCGTGTTCATATCTTTATTGATAAAAATAATTGCTATCAAAAAGCACAAATTATTGATTTCAAAACAGACTCAATTAATGAATATTTCACTATATCCCATGCTATTGAAAAGCATCAGGTGCAATTAAAATCGTATCAAAACGCTCTCTCAAAATTACTTAATTTAGAAAAGGATAAAATTGAAACTTATTTATTATTCGCTTCAGTTAAATCAATACATCGGGTACATTAATAAACCAATGGTTGATTTAGGCTCATACAATGCAATCCACCTCCTTCTCGGATAATTTCTAAGCAATTAAATCCAATAACTTCCCTATCTGGGAAACAGGATTTTATAATCAATAAAGCTTCTTTGTCTTTTGCTTGACCAAAACTTGGAACGATTACTGCCCCATTCAATATGAGATAATTAAGATAGCTTGCCGAAGCCATAGCACCTTCAAAAAAGATTGGATCAGGAACCGGCAAGGCGAGAAACTCATAACCTTTTAATGGTCCCTTTGCATATGAATCTAATTGTGCTTTAATTTGTTTTAGTGGAATGAAATTAGGGCTTTCTTGATTGGTTTCATTTGCATAAAGGATTCGATGCCCTGGTGCGAAACGAAGAACATTATCAATATGACCATCCGTATCGTCATTATAGAGTCCCTGCTTAAACCATAATAGCGTATCTACACCAAGTGACTTACATAATAATTCATCCCAGTTGATTGCTTCGTTTTGAAGCCAACGATTAGGATTTTTAAGCACGCTATTAGTTGTGCAGAGCATCCCTTCTCCATTTGTCTCTATGGCTCCTCCTTCAAGTATTTTTGAATAACTAATATTTTCTATATCTAATTGTCCACTCAACCATTTAGGCACCGCATTATCCTTTTGAAATAAATCAAACTTTCCGCCCCAAGCATTAAAAACCCAATCAGTCGAAAGAAGAATACCCTCACTTTTATGCTTAAGGAAAATAGGTCCATAGTCCCTTATCCAAACATCATCTGTTTCATAGTTATAAAGAACGATTTCATGCTTAGGATCTTTAAGATTGAGCAATTGCATCAAATTTGATTGCTCAGTTTCTGTACATAAAATGTTTACCTTTTGAAAATTGGAACACAGCCGATACAATTCAATACATCGAGCTTGAATAGTTTCTAGATAGCCTTCCCATAAGTCCTGCCTTGTTGTCCAAGCAAACCAAACAGCTTCTTGGGTTTCCCATTCTGAGGGAAAGCGATATGTGCTATCTATATTCAAGGCATCCACTTGTTTAAAACTGACTTATGTTGATCTAAAAAATAAATTTAATCTAAAAAATGCTTAGTGATTGAATGATACGTTTCTGGTCTTCGATCCCTAAAGAACGGCCAAATTTTACGCATACTTTCTAAAGCATCTATATCACATTTAACCAATAACGATTCTGTTTTATCAACCAATGCACGTTTCAAAATTGTACCATACATATCGGACACAAATGACTGACCCCAAAATTCTGTATTTTTTTCAATTCCCACTCGATTTATAGAGGCCACATAACAACCATTGGCAATAGCATGACCTACTTGGACAGATTCCCATGCTTTGTGCTGATATTCTCCCCATTTTTCTTTTTCGGAAGCTAGCCAACCAATTGCGGTTGGATAAAACAAGATTTCTGCACCCTTTAAGGCCATTAAACGTGCCGCTTCTGGAAACCATTGATCCCAGCAGATCAATACACCTATTTTCCCAAATGAAGTATCCCAAACAGGAAAATCTTGATCTCCAGGAGTGAAATAAAACTTTTCTTCAAAATCAGGGTCTTGAGGGATATGCGTTTTCCTATAAGTACCTAGATGCGTACCATCACTATCTAAAACAATCGCAGAATTATGATAAATAGCAGAGGAACGCTTTTCAAAATAAGCTGCTATGATAACCACGCCCAATTCTTTGGCTAATGAAGAAAAGACAGCAGATGTTTTACCTGGAATGGCTTCTGATAGATCAAAATTATCCGTATCTTGTTCGTTACAAAAATAATTCGTATGAAATAATTCCTGTGTACAAATAATTTTTGCACCCTTATCTGCTAAGGCTCTTATTTGAACTAAGGTAAAATCTAAATTCGCTTGTTTAGAGCCAAAGTCTTTTCCCTGTATCAAACCGATGGAAACAGAGCCTCTTTTTCCTGCTGTATTTTCCATAAAGCTTGAAGATTGAATTTAGAAAACCACTTTATTTAACGGATATTCTACGATCCCTTCCGCTCCCCTTGATTTTAACTCAGGAATAATTTCTCGAACGATGGTTTCATCAATTATCGTATCAATTGCTACCCATTTCTCATCCGCTAATTTATTAATTGTTGGCTTTCTCAACGAAGGCAAGTCCTTTAAAATTGAATCTAACTTATCTAACTCAATATTTAACTTCAATCCTACTTTGGATGCTGCTTCCAAAGCCGATGTTAATAGCAAAGCTATTGTCTCTATTTTTTTCTTTTTCCAAGGGTCTTTCATAGCTTCTTTATTTGCTATAAAAACGGTATTGGTTGTTAATAAAGTCTCAACAATGCGTAATTTATTAGCTCTTAATGAATTTCCAGTTTCAGTGAGATCCACAATTGCATCAACTAAATCAGGCACTTTCATTTCTGTAGCTCCCCAAGAAAATTCTACCTCTGCGATAACCCCATTTTCCTTAAAAAAATTGTTAGTTATATTAACAATTTCAGTAGCAATCCGTTTCCCTCTAAGATCTTTAATGGTTTTAATATCCGAATCTTCAGGCACTGCCAAAACCCATTTAGATCGACGATTAGATGCACGACTATAAATTAAATCACAGACTTCTACAATATCTGAACTATTCTCTTTTACCCAATCTTGCCCAGTTAATCCACAATCAAAATAGCCATTTTCCACATATAAACTAACTTCTTGGGCACGGAGGAAACGTCCATCTAAAGAGCTGTCATCAAATGCCGGCCTGTAGGAGCGACTGCTTTTACTAATTTGGTAGCCAGCTTTTGAGAATAACTTAATAGTTGAGTCCTCTAGACTTCCCTTCGGTAAGCCAAGCATAAGTTTAGAATTTTTGTCCATAATACTAATATGAAAGTTAACAAGAATAGTATAAAGCTACTATTGTCGATCCATAAAAAAAGCCTAAAGGCTAATAAATCCTTCAGGCTTAGTGTTAAAATAAATTAAATTTATTCAGAACAGGATGCTTTTTTCCAACAAGATGATTTCTCGCTTGAACAAGATTTTTTATCTTTATCGGAGGATTTATTATCTTTAGAGCAAGATGCTTCAGCGCTTACTGACTCACTGGAACATGCTTTTTTTACAGAAGAACCGCAAGCACCACATCCAGCGTATATGTAAGATACTAAACCTAAAGCTAGAGAAATAATGACTAATTTTTTCATATCAATGCATAATAAAACAATATTATTGATTTTGTCCAATGTTTTAATCTTTTAATGATAGAAATTATGTTAGATTGGATTTCCAAAAGTCAATACCCCCTTTTTCTAGCTCCTATGGCTCGATTTACAGATACTGTGTTTAGGCAATTATGCAAAAAACAAGGCGCTGATGTAATGGTTACAGAATTTGTCCAAGCTGATGCTATTATTAGAGGGGATGATAGGCTTTGGGAAACGGTTGACTTTACCGAAAGCCAAAGACCTATGGGCGTTCAAATTTTTGGATCTGAGCCTACCAATATGGCTGAAGCTTCTAAACGTATTGTTCAAAAAATAAAACCAGATTTTATTGACATCAACTGTGGGTGCCCTGCAGATAGAATTACTAGTATGAATGCAGGTTCATCTTTACTCAAAGATCCAGCAACACTAGGAAAAATAATTGCCTCTGTAGTTAGTGCGGTCCCAAATACTCCTGTTACTTTAAAAATTCGCATAGGTTGGGATGATAGATCTATAAATGCTCATGAGATTGGTGCCATCGCTGAATCTGAAGGTGCTCAGATGTTGACTATCCACGGCCGGACAAAAGCGCAAGGCTATCAGGGAGATGCCAACTGGCCAGTAATTACTGCTGTAGCTTCAAATCTAAAAATACCTGTAATTGGTAACGGAAGTATTGCTTCAGCAGAAGATGTCCTGAAAATTAAAAATGAAACTAACTGCGCAGGGGTAATGATTGGTCGTGCAGCACTAGGCTATCCATGGATTTTCAGAGATATAAAATACTCCCTCAGAACAGGCAAAATGCCGAAACCAATTTCATTGCCTGAAAGATGGCGAACTATTATTGATTATACTGAAAAAGTAATGTTACGCTCATATAGTAAGGAGAGACATCTAGACATCAAATGGATGAGGCCTAAAGTAATTGCTTTAACCAAGGAATTACCTGGGTCTAGAAAAATCAGAACTGAATTAGGAAAAGTCATTCAAATAGATGATCTCAGAAAACTTGCAGATTTACATATTCAGCATTTTTCTGAACATAATTATTTTAAATCAAGAAACCAAAAATAATGAAGAAAATACTATTCTTATGTATGGGGAATATTTGCCGATCACCCGCGGCCCACTGCATATTTCAATATAAAGTAGATAAAGCGCACCTCAGCAATTCATTTTTTATAGATTCAGCGGGCACAATAGATTATCATATGGGCAGTCCTCCCGATAGCAGGATGATAGAGGCTTTGCAGAAAAAAAAGATTCCCGTAATTGGAGCATCAAGACCTATAAATCCTATAGATCTAGAACAATTTGATTTAATATTAGCAATGGATAAAGAGAATCTGAAGGCAGCGCAAAACTTAGATAAAAAAGGCCAATGGGAGAATAAAATAAAACTTTTTGCCAACTTCTCATCTGACCCTAAAGTAGAAGAAATACCTGATCCATACTATGACCACCAATGTGGTTTTGAATTCACATTAGATCTGATTGAGGATGGTTGCGAGAATCTTCTGAACGATTTATCTAAAGAGCTATAATTTATTTATTATGTTAATGCTTTTTTTCGCGTTCTTTAAAATCTTCTTAACTTTGATCCTTTGGTCTTGGCGTACTATATATCCAATACAATTCTCAGAACCACAGTGACATGGGTGATCTAAAAAATGCTCCATGTCATAGCCATAATCATAACTAAGCTCATCGCCCTTTGAGATGTTTTTAATTGAATAAATCCAAATTTCACCATCTTTGTTAATAGCCTCACAGTTTCCTTCACAAGAATGGTTAATGTATTTAGCTGGATTCTCTCCAATTTGTCCATCCAGATCCCAATCTTCATCAATCTCAAAAATATAGACTAAACCTTGCCCTAATTTCCTTGCATCTTCTTCCCATTCTAAAGCTCTCCTCGATGATTCTTCTTTGGATATTTTTTCCCCAGTATATTGAATAACAGGAGAACCTTCATCAATTGAACACTTTGCAAATAAACCACGATTATGAATACTAGATTCCCTCACCGTATATAACTTTTTTGCCATTAAAATTCTGTTTTCAAATCACGTTCCATGAGTTCATTTAAAGCCAAATTCGTTGATTTTTCTTTATACAAAATTTGATAAAGCTCATCTAAAATAGGCGTATCTAAACTTTTACTTCGGACTATCTTATAGAGACACTCAACCGACACATAGCCTTCGACAACAGTTTTTTGATTTTCCAATATATTATTAGGCTTAAGCCCTTTACCAATAGATTCACCGAAAGATCTGTTACGACTCCAATCTCCACTGCATGTAGCAATGAAATCCCCAAAACCGCTTAGTCCATAAAATGTTTCTTTCCTCCCACCAAAAGATTTTCCAATACTAACTAACTCACACATAGCTCGTGTAATAAAAGCTGACTTAGCGTTATCACCTAATTCTAATCCATCACATAAACCTGCCCCAATTGAATAAATATTTTTTAATATTCCTCCAATTTCAACGCCTTTAAGATCATCGGTTAAATATATTCTAAATCGTTCATTACTTATAGATCTCTGAATATTCTCCATTATGGGACTACAGATTTCAACTGCTAATGACAATGCTGTTGGGCAACCTTTCGCTACTTCTGAAGCAAAACTTGGACCAGATAAAATTCCAATTCGAACAGCAGGAAAATATTCTTTAACAATTTCATAAGGCATTTTTAGAGAATCTTTTTCCAATCCTTTTGATAAAATCAAAACCAACTTAATATGATTTAATCCTTTAGTATCACTCTGTATTTTTTCACAAATTGGCCTCAAGCCTTTGGAAGGACATGCTAAGAATAAAATTTCTGCTTCCATTAGGACTGGTTCTAATTCATATCCAATTTGCAAGGATTTAGGTAACTTAAACCCATTTAAGTAGGCCTTGTTTTCTCTATTCGAAGTTAGTTCCATAGCATGCTCTATTCTCCTAGGAACTAAACTCACGCTGTGCCCACATTTCAATAAATGCAAAGCCATTGCAGTGCCCCAAGCCCCTGCCCCCAATACACAACTATTCATTTGGAAATTCTCCATTCTCTACTGCCTTCTTGTATGATTTAAAAGCTTCAAGCGCTTTTGATGATAAATTGCCAAACTCGCGAACAAAATTCGGTATTGGATCAATGGAAAAACCTAAAAGATCATTTGCAACTAATATTTGGCCATCACATTTAGGCCCACTACCGATTCCAATATATGGAATATTAATTGCTTTTTGTATGATTTCACTAGTTTTAGAAGCAACCATTTCTCCTATTAAGGCAAAACATCCGGCCGCTTCTAAAGCTTCGGCATCACAAATTAACTCCTTAGCTTCATTTTTATCTAAGCCAAATTTTCTATATTTGCCTAAATTATTAATTTGTTGAGGCAATAAGCCAATGTGGCCCATAATAGGAATCCCGGACGCAACTAATCTACCAATTGTAGAAACAATGCTTTGCCCACCCTCAATTTTGATTGCAGAAGCACCTACTTGAATGAGTTTTCTGCACGCTTCAAAAATATTTTGATAGGAATCATGGGTATACCCAAATGGTAAATCAGCTACGACCAATGCATTTGTCTGTGCCCTTACTACTGCAGAGGTATGATGCATCATCATATCTAATGTAACATTTACTGTTGAATCAAACCCTAATTGGGTTGTACCTACAGAATCTCCAACTAACAAAATGTCGATAGACGCTTTATCAGCAATTTTTGCTATTATAGTATCATACGCAGTTGTTGCCACTATAGCTCGCTTGCCCTTTAAGGATTGGATAGTCTGAATATTCTTTAACACGATAAATAGATGATTTAACTTGGATTCGTAAAATGTCGAATCTTAGATTTTTCTATATAAGCCATATATGCAAACCAACAATCAACTATATTATTCATCTTATATAGTATTTCTGCCTTCCAATAATAGACAAAGAGTGGCGGATATTCTAATTTCATTAAATGGTTTATAATATTCAAGGCATCTGGATAACGATTTTCTTCTATTGCTCTTTTTAATAGTACAGTTCCTGTATGGTAATCAGGATAATACTCGAAAAACACACGATCAATATATTTTTCATTTTGATTCTCTTTAATATTTGATATTGATTCTTTAGATATTGATTTTCGGATAATTGAAATCGCACCTCCAAAATTTGCCATTTCCTTTTCCTTCATTGCGTCTAAAATAAAGAAATCTTCAATCTCATTTGCGTATTTAGATTTATAACTATCAAAAATATTAAATAAGCCTAACTCTAAAATTCGACTCATTAATCTAAATCGAAGATTCCGATCTACATTAGTAAAATCTAGCTCCGGAATATTATCTAGAAATAGTACGAACTCTTCTTTATTTAAAGCTAACAAAAAATGGAATGAAAATTTACTGGTTGATTTAGCAATTTCAAAGATCTTACCCATCAGTAGACTGTTTCCATAACAATGCTGCAATAAAGCCTTAAATTCTGAAAGTTTTGCATCGGGATTATTTTTAAAATAATCACTCCAAAAGCCTGTTGCTATATCAATATCTCTCAGCTCAAATAAATATCCTGATTTTTCTAATAATGCTGATTCGTTTGGATTTAAAAAAGAATATCGACTAATAGATTCAAGGATAGATTTTAAAGGATACTGGGCGCGTAAATCCTGAATTCCTTTATAAAAGTGAGTATTAGGGTCTTTTTCAGAAATATATTTATCAGTAATGTAGATATTCTGATTAAATATAGCTTCCGTAATTGCTTCGGATTCAATTTCTGAACCAAATCCTAATCTGTATCGAATCTCTGAGTGAGTTGGCAAATTAAAGCATGAGCTTACCGACCAAAGGATTCCTATACATATGTAAAAAAATCCAATAAATCGTATTAAACTTTTATTTAAAACATATAATCCATTATTTTTGATCCTCACTGTGAAATCAAAAAATACTAATAAACAAAAAATTATTCCGATTCCAACGCTTATATCATATAAAACAAACCATGATAATATTCCTAATATTATTAATGAAAATGGAAGAGCTTTTGCCTTTAATAAGGAACGCTTCAAATGAATATATTCATAAATCCATTGTCTAATGATAATTACGATAAACAAAAACCCTATAATTCCAAAATCACACAAAAAGCTTAGTATATTAAAGGGTCTTAGAGAAATAGGATTTTGATAAAGTATTTCATCTGATAAAAATGGTAATATTATGTGGGATGTAGATATTCCGTATCCCATCAAAGAAAATTCTACAAAAAGGCTTCTTCCCACTTCAATTATTTCTATAAATCGACTACTAAAAAGTACCCAAAATTCTTCCATAAAGAAATCCCTATCTAGAATAAATAATGAATAAAAGTTTATACCAATACTTATTATTAATAAAACTGCTGCACTAATAAAATAAGCTGAAACCGAATTACTTTTATTTAAAAATCTATTTACAATATAACTAAAAGAAAGGACAAAAAGTAATACAATTATACTATAAGAATGATTCTGTATTAAAAAGATAATAGACGAAGTAATTCCTATTATTCCTGATATAGCAAATAGCCTCTGACCCTTATAGAACTGATTTAAAAGACCCAGAGAAAGTATACCTGAAGAAAAATATAGGAAGGCAATATTTGAACTATAGTCCCTTATTGGAGTAAATAAGTTATGAGCTGAAGTAAAAAACCTTAAAGGATTAGCTCCAAATTGAATTGTCATTACTGCAACCAAAGCAACTAAAAACAAGAAATAAACGCTAAGCCATCGAATACCTAATGGATTGATCTTCCAATTTCCCATATAATAAAAAAGGGAAACACATCCGCTTAGAATAAACCAAGACTCTAAACTTTCTAAGGGAACGATAGAATTAAATATCCCAAAATCTATCTCATGATTAGCCATAGCAGCCTTTCTCCATTCTGGATAAAAATTAGAAAATTTAAACAAAAATGCACCCATCGTATACAAAATTATTATCGCTGATGAAATATCAATAAATATACCTCTCGATGGTAATTTGGGTTTTTTATACAATAGAATTCCTAAATATAATAGAAAAACGCCCTCGGTAAGAATAGAGTCAACTGAACTTAGAAGTACTAATAATATAGCAAATGAAAGTGCTAAAGCGAAAGATAAAAATTCCGGATTTTCATGAACACTAAATGGCGTAATAATTTTTCCTATATTAAATTTAATAACAGACTTTTTAGATGAATATTGGGAGCTTGCTTTATTTGTATCCCGTCTATTGTTACTTTTAATTTCATTTATTTTATTATTATAGGCATTATGTTTCTGAGAGTTACTTTTTGACGAAATTTGATCTACATTAATAGATATTGTACTTTTTTTATTCAAATAGATTTCTTTTTTCCTTGGGCTTAACTTATTTTTATTTTCACTAATCCTTTGGTTTCTAAGATCGACGAAATTCTTAGCACTTCTTCTTATAGAATCTGTATCATTGAAAGGTGTCGGCTTGGGGTCTTCTTTACCCAAAAGACGTTTACCTTTCTTTCTACGGCGATAATTTCTTCCTCTTTCTTGCATTATATAAAAAATATCAATAAATATAGAAAATTACAAATTTATGCATTCCAATTATACAGATAATGTAAGTGGGGTTTTAGAAAAGATTATTTTTTTTAATGAAGAAACCTCATATTGTATTGCTGAGTTAACTACAGATATTACTAATAAAAAAATTACTATATATGGGTCCTTGGCGAATATCCAGTGTGGGGAAACATTAAATCTTAAGGGCAATTGGGTAGAACACGAAAAACATGGGACTCAATTTAAAGTATCCACATTTACAACTAAATTACCAGCTTCTATACATGGAATAAAAAAATATCTAGGTAGTGGTCTTGTACGTGGCATAGGCAAATCTTATGCAAATAAAATAGTGAATCATTTTGGAACTGACACTATAAATATCATTAGTGAGAAGAGTGCCCGCCTTGCCGAAGTCCCAGGAATTGGTAAATCTAGAATTAAATCCATTAGAGATGCTTGGGAGGAACAATCTGCTGTTAGAGATGTGTTATTATTTTTGCAAACATATGGTGTTACCCCTTCTCAATGCCTAAAACTTGTTAAAAAATACGGATTAAATACTAAACGTATTATCCAAGACCAACCCTATAAAATTGCTAATGAAATAGAACGAATTGGATTTAAAACGGCAGATCAAATAGCTCTTAATTTAGGATTCCCAACTAATTCAAAAGAAAGAATACATGCAGGAATTCTTCATTCCGTTTATCAAATTGAGGAAAAAGGTCACACCATTTCTATGGTATCTGAACTTGTGGTATACACAGCACAACTCCTTACCATAGAAAAAGAGTTAATTTCACATCAAATTAAATACCTTATAAAAATTAAAAAACTTTTTGAGGTTCAAGCTTTTGGCCAAAAGAATGAGCCTCTCGGTCTAGCGGTCCAGAGTTCAAGATATGCTTATCATGAATCAAGAATTTCTGAATCTATTAATTTAATTTCTCAGAGTAAATCAGTTTTGCCTAAAATTAAATTAGATTCAGCAATCGAATGGATTAAAGAAAAATCAAAAATAACTTTTGAGAAACAACAATTAATAGCTGTTAAAACTGCCCTTTTAAATAAGGTGACTATTATTACGGGTGGCCCAGGTACAGGAAAAACAACTATCCTGCGAGCTGTTGTTGATATTTTATCAGCTAAACGTTCCAAGATCGTATTAGCTTCTCCAACAGGCCGCGCTGCGCAAAAGCTCTCCGCAAGTACTAATAAAGCAGCAACCACCATCCATCGACTATTAAAATTTGATCCAAGTACAGGAGGGTTTTTTTATAACAAGAGAAACCCAATTGTATGTGACTGCATTATTATCGATGAAGCGAGCATGATTGATGCTATACTTGCATCTGCACTATTTGAAGCTATTCCTAATGAAGCACATCTTATTTTAGTCGGAGACTCAGATCAGCTTCCCTCAGTTGGAGCAGGTAATATATTAAGCGACTTAAAACATTCACCTCAATGCAAGGTAGTAAGACTAGAAGCCATATATAGACAATCGTTTGAAAGCCAAATTATTACCACTGCTCATGATATTCTCCATGGTGTCAGTAAACCTAATATGAGTCTACAAAGCCTACACCATCTCGACCCAAAAGTTGACTTTAACTTTATTGAAGTGGAAGATGATGAACTAATGCTAAAAGCTTTGCTCTACCTAGTTAGAGATTATTTACCGAAATCCGAAGCGATATGCCCAGTTGAGGATATTCAAGTTTTATCACCTATGCATAAAGGGAACGGAGGTATTCAAGCACTTAATCAAGCCTTGCAAACTTGTTTAAATGATCCCCTTAAATCCAAAGAAAGGATTTCTAAATCTGACAATTATATAAGTGCCAAACAGACCTTTTTTAGAGAAAGGACCCAAAAACCTCTACCTCACGAAATTGCATTTGGGACGACTTTCTTCAGGGTAGGTGATAAAGTAATTCAAACCATAAACAATTATGATAAAAATGTTTTTAATGGAGATATGGGGATTATTAAGTCAATAAGTGCTGATGGCACTGGACTTACAATATTATTCAATGAAACCCAAATAGAATACAAACGAAATGAATTGCACGAAATTCAATTAGCATACGCGCTATCGATTCACAAAAGTCAAGGGAGTGAATATCCCATAGTTATACTCCCTTTATTAAAACAGCATTTCATTATGCTACAGAGAAACCTTCTTTACACTGCCATCACTCGTGCCAAAGAGAAACTCTTTATTATTGGATCCCTGGATGCATATGCCATTGCCGTTAGGAATAACAAAACAGATACTAGGCGATCTAATTTAATAATAAAGCTTAAGGAAATATATCAATGATCAAGATTTAAATATTATCAAAGTTTAAGCCTAATATTAAGCAAAAAATATTTAATGCTTAAAATAACACAAATTAACCTTAAATATTGTTTATGGAATTAGTATGATTTTAAAGAATTTTAGTTCAATTAATCTGATTATAATATACTTTATACTTTTGTGCGTAATAACTAGTAATGTATGTTCTCGCCCTATATCCTATCCTAACAGCTGGACATTAATGCAAAAATACAACTGGGAAAAAGCTCAGTTACATGTTCACTATTCACCAAATATAAAAAATTCTCTAGGTATATTAAGCGCATTTTATTATAATGATAAAGCTATATTGCATGCTTTTCAGTGGAATTATTTAATTTTAAGAAATAACCAAAAAAGAGCCCAATCGAATTTATACTCCAAACTGCATTTAGGTGGAATAGAAAGAAAAACCATCCATAATGATTTAAAAAAAAATAGATTTCACGGTAGCTATTCACTTTCTTATGATTGGGAAACGAGAAGACATTTTTTCCTATTTGCTTCAGCATTAGATTATGAAGATAGCTCAGAACGCTTCTCTTATCATCAAAAAGTTCGTGTAGGCATAGCCCCATACCTTGCACCCTACGGGAAAATTCATACTTGGATTATGCTACAATTAGAACACAAACCTAAGGAACTTTTATCAGAAAATCAGTTAATTATCGCCTCTTTTGTGCGCTTTTTTAAAGGCGATCTACTCTGCGAAATAGGAGTAGACTCAAACAATAAAATCTTATTTAATTCTATCATCAGATTCTAAATAATGAAAAATCTAATTCATATACTTATTTTTATATTTACATCCATCCATACAAATGCCGCTGGACTTTATGATATTAAAATTCATGTTAAAGGATTAGTTTGTGACTTTTGCGCACGAAGTGTTGAAAAAACATTCGGGAAGAATAAAGCGATTGAATCTATTGCAGTAGACTTAGAAAATGGAATTATAGGTCTAAACCTTAAGGAAAATACTGGTATAACAGAGGAAGAAATTGCTAACCTTGTAAAATCTAGTGGCTATGCCATTGAATCAATTGAAAAATAGATATAAATGAAATTTTTCTTCTCATTTTTTAGTCTAATTTCTGCATCAAGCACCTTAGTATGTTGTTTTTTACCCGCATTATTAGTCACACTTGGCGCTGGTGGCGTTATGGCATCCCTCTATGCCTTAGTTCCCGAAATAATTTGGATTTCTCAAAACAAAAATATAATATTCCCCATAGTAGCATTTATCCTATTTTTAAATGGATATATCCTTTGGAAAAAGAGGAGAATCCCCTGTCCAAATGATTCAAGAAAAGCAGAAATTTGTAGCCAGTATAGGAAATTTAGTCTGATACTTTATTTTCTATCTTTAATCATATTTGGAGTCGGTTTTTTCTTCGCATACTCTGCTACTTTATTCATCTAGACAAAGATGCTTCAAAACAACTGAAGCTAAAGTGAATCCGATTGAACCAGTTAGAGCTGTTGAAGAACCAAATCCAATATCACAATTTAATCTGTAATCTTGCCCTTTTTTACGCATATAGCTAACACCACCATCTAATAATGGAAAAGTCGGGACTTCATCAGAGTAAACACATGGAATTCCAAATTTCTGTCTGCTATATTTAGGAAATCTATAAAGTTTTCTTAGCCGCTTTCTTACTTGATTAAGTAAAGGATCATTTTTTGTTCTAGCCAAATCATCCACACAAATCCTTGTAGGGTCGACCTTTCCGCCTCCACCCCCACATGTGACCACATTTATTTTTTTTCGTTTAGCTTCTGCCAATAGATGGCTTTTATGGGCAACAGAGTCTATTGCATCCACAATGAAATCATAAGGTACAGATAGTAAAGTTTCTGATGACTGTTCCGTATAAAATTTTATTTCTTCAATCACCTGGCATTTCGGAGCTATTTCCGATATCCGTGATTTTAATACTGATGTTTTGGGTTTGCCTACTGTGTTAGAAGTTGCTTGCACCTGACGATTAATATTACTCAGGCAAACTTCATCTAAATCAACTAATGTGAGTTTTCCTATTCCTGATCTCGCCAAAGCTTCAACTGCCCAAGAGCCAACCCCGCCCAATCCAATAACAGCGACATGAGAATTTTTAAATAATTCAAGCGAAGGATACCCATAAAGTCGGGATAATCCACTAAAACGGATAGAATAATCGTCCATATGAAATAAAAGGGGGAATCTTAGATTGAAATCAAACTTAAAAATTCGCTTTCACTTTTGGTAATACTTTTGTATGTTAGCTTGATGGTTCCTCTAAGTGAAGTAAAATCTTATTGCGATGAAAGGCTTAAGATCTCCTCTATTTTGGATTTCGAAAATGCATTCAATGGTCTGCAAATTGAAAATAATGGAATAGTTACGAAGATTGCAGCTTCTGTAGATGCTGGATTAAAGCCATTAGAACTTGCATCCAAATCTAAGGCAGATTTTTTAATCTGTCATCATGGTCTATATTGGGATTCCTTTATTCCGATTATTAATCATAATTACAAAAAGATCAAAACCGCAATTAACCAAAACATAGCAGTTTATAGCGCACATTTACCATTAGATTGTCATTCTGAAATTGGAAATAATGCCTTACTCGCAAAAGAGTTAAAATTAGAAATCATTGATCAATTTTTAGAATATAAAGGCACCCAAATTGCACTTATTTGCTCTGCAAGTGGCTACAATCGAACTACTCTCAGTGAGTCTCTCAAAGTTTTATTTCCTAGTACATATAGTTCCATTCTTTATGGTAGCGAAAACCCTAAAAGAATTGCTATACTTACAGGTAGCGGGCAAAGTGCGATTCCCGAGTTAAAAGCCGTTAACGTAGATACATTAATTACTGGGGAATTAAGACAGCACCATTATAATATGGCTCAAGAACTTGAGTTAAATCTTTTCCCCTGCGGCCACTATGCAACAGAGACTTTCGGCGTGAAATCACTTGCTGAAGAAATAGCACAACACTTCAAAATTGATTGGGTATTTTTAAATCAAGATTGCACACTCTAATAAGATTGTTTTAATCCTATAAAACTAATGAAAAATATAGCTATTATAAATGGACCTAACCTAGATAGACTTGGAACTAGAGAGCCTTCTATTTATGGCAATAATACACTTGCTGATCTTGAATCCACGCTCGAGGAGGAGGCTAAAAGAATTAGCATCAACCTTGAATTCTTTCAATCAAACCACGAAGGTGTCATTATTGATACGATAAATAAAACATTAATTGAAAAGAATATATCAGGAATCATAATCAACCCTGGCGCTTTAACACATACAAGTTTGGCACTTCGGGATGCAATCGCTGGTTCAAATATACAAAGCATAGAGGTGCATATCAGTAATATCTACCAAAGAGAAAAAATTCGACAAAATTCAATGTCTGCACCTGCTTGCACGGGAGTTATATCTGGTTTAGGTTTTGAGGGTTATATCGCAGCACTTCGTTACCTAGCTCAAACTATCTAGTAACTCCTGTATCCTGCTTTAATTTAGCTAAAGGTTTATCTGATCCAACTTCAGTTAAATTACTTAAATTTGAGAAATATTCTTGGATGTCTTTGACCATATTTACTCCCTCAAAAGTTGAATCAAAAAGAGCACTTTTTTTCGACTTCAAAACCTGAATACGTTCTTCTATAGTACTCCTAGTAATCATTCTAAAAATAAATACTGGTAATTTTTGGCCCATTCGATGTATACGATCTATCGCTTGATTTTCAACTGCAGGGTTCCACCACGGATCCATTAGAAAAAGGTAATCTGCTGAATTTAAAGTTACCCCAGTTCCTCCAGATTTTAGACTTACAAAAATTATTGCCGAATATTCATCTTCTTGAAAACCAGAGACAGGTTGACTTCTATCTCGAGTAGAACCATTGAGTTCATATAAATTAACCTCTGGAAAAACTTTATTAACTAAAGGTTTCAATCGATCTAAGAATTTCACAAATTGACTAAATATAACAACCTTACGCTTCTTTGTACCATCAAATGCCTCTTCTAATCTTGATAACAAAACAATCACTTTCCCGCTGTCTTCAATGGAAAAATCAACCCCAGGAATAATCCCAGGATCGCAGCAGGTCTGCCTTAATCGGGTCAATAATGTAAAAAGATTCATCCCATTTTTTTCTAATTTTGACTCATTTCCTCCACCCAAATTGGTCACACCATTATTTAAAAAGCTGTTATAAAGTTCCCTTTGTTTTCCTTTTATTGGACAGATTAAATCTACTTCTGTTTTTTCAGGTAATTCTTTGGCAACACGATCTTTTAACCTTCTCAGAACAAAAGGACTAATTTGTTTCTTAACATGAGATGTGAAATCACTACTACTTGAATCATTTCTTGCTTCTAAAGAACTCGTGAATTGTTGTATCGATCCCATCAATCCAGGCATCAGGAAATGAAAGATGGACCACAAATCTAGCAGCTTATTTTCCAAAGGTGTTCCTGTAATTGCTAAACGAAAATCTGCATTAATCTCATAGCACGCTCTACTCACTTTTGCTATGGGATTTTTTATACATTGAGCTTCATCTAAAACTAGGTATTCAAACTTTGCTAACTTTATTAAATCAATGTTACGACGAAGTAATGAGTAGCTAGAAATCCAAATTATTCCTTTTTCCTTCTTTGGTATTCTGTCCGATTTTAAAATTTCAACTTTTAATTCTGGATACCAATGCTCAACCTCACTTTTCCAAACAGGGACCACACTTGCAGGGCAAACAACTAAGCTAGAGCGCTCAAATGTTGCACAATAATATATCAGCGTAAGTACCTGAAGAGTCTTTCCAAGGCCCATTTCATCTGCAAGTAATCCATGACCACCATTTGAATGAATATGCTGCATCCAAGTAACTCCCTCAGATTGATATTCCCTCAAGAAATCAGGCAAAACTAATCCTGAATCATTTTCTTTAGTTCGCTTATTATCTAAACGATCTCTCCAACGCTTTAATTCTCCAGCTAAATTAAAATGAATTCCTTGGTCTAACCATAATGAATACAGCATGTAGCGAGGCCATTCTTTAAGTTTTTTAGCATTAAATCCAACATCCCAATGCTTAAGGGCATTCGACTGAGATTCTTTAATAGAAAGAATTCCTTTACCTTTAAAATATTGTATTCTTTTTTTTGAATCTGCTAAACGCCTTATGTCTTCCGAATCTATAAAATCAGAGCCTAGGCGAAACTCATAATTCAAGGACATATTCTTGCGACCAGCACTTTCAGCACGGCCAATAATTTCAATTTCACTAACACCCTTAGCCATTTCTTCAGCATAGGCATCAAGGCTTATAAGTTCAAAAATAGCATCCCAACGCTTCCTCCCATGGGAAAAAAATCCTGCTATTCTGTCAAAATCTTTCAAAATAAAATCATCTGATGATTTTCTGTATTCAAAACCCACTTCTCGCGTCAATACAGTAAATTGAACTACTTGTTCCCGATCAGCTTCTGAAATATCTAAAGTGTTTGATTGAAAAACTGATGCTTTCTTTCCTGAAGGATCTATCCACCAAGATTTAAGAATTAATCCCTCTTCACTACCAAAAAATTCTAAAGCTAATTTAAAAAATACTCCATTATTTTTATGATGATTCACAGACTTAGAATTCTTATAAAGTTGTACTTTCCGCTTATTTTTAGTCCTATTGTAAGGATCTGATTCAACACAATCGAAAAACTTCCCAATTGGACTTATTTCATCAGCAACAAGTTCCTCGATTTCATATAAACCCCCTACTGCAATACGTTCACCTAATTCTGTATCTGCTGTTGAAGAACGTACCTTAAAACATCCATCTTTCCAATCTACTATGGAATATAAAATCTCTCTTCTTGAAATCGCATAGTAAATTGTAGCTGTATCTTTCGTTAATTCGATTGATCGAATATCTCCCGAAAGGTATAATTTTCTGCCTTTTTCAATTGTACTTGAAGAAAACAAAGACTCCCATTCAATCTGAATGTAGTGAAACCAATTTTCTATGGATTCAGTATTATAGGAACGGTTAGGCTCTTTAGACACCATAAACTTAAAAATTATGATTTTTAAGTTTATCCGGCAAGATTTATTAATTATTTTTGTAAAATATAATTATAAAAAAATATTATTTTCTTTAAGCTGTTCCAATGCCTTAGCACCCCACCCTTTATTAGCTAGAGGACTTGCTGGACTTGGGTGCAGTATACGAACTACTTTGATTGCTGAATTTTCTCCTAAAGCTTTCCGAGCTCTAGTTTCTGCAAATGCCCCAACTGCTACTAAATACTTAATTTCTAGAATTTCAGCTATTAATCGCAAATGCTGGTCACATAAGAAAAATAGACACTTAGCTTCGGAATTGGTTAATTTATCAGGTGTAAAATTCTTTCCAGAAGCTTCTATAAAGACTAAAGGGCAATAATTAAAAACAAAGTGCGATTTAAAAAAATACTCAGGGCAACCAAATTGTTCTTTAAAAAAGCCCCATAATCTCCTGCCACTGACCTCACTTCTTCTACAATTAAATCCTTCAATAGGTCTTTTAGGGTGCTCATTTAAAGGTTTTCTAATCACCTCTGAAATGCCTATCCAATCTCTAACATGAGCCACATCACCAAAGGGAATTCCAGTTTGCGCCATTCCAAATGGGCCTGGGTTCATACCCATAAACAAAATAATTCTAGAAGAATTAGCCCACTTTTTAAGATATTTTTTATGTGATTCCCATGCATAATCTAGAGGATTATAAACACTCACAACAGGACACGAAAACTCTATGCGTTCAACATCAGCGGATAACTGAAGCGCAGCATTTATCATAGATTCTGAAATAGTTGTAGCCAAAATTTTATAAAATTAAAATAAACTTAATTCTTATTACTATGTCCTAAATCTTTTTCGGGATCAACAACATCTCTAATGCGCTGTTTCAATACTTTGAGTTCAGGAAATCCGCCTGCTTCTTTTCGATCCCAAAATATATTATCATCTAAAGAAATTCTAAATATCCCTGATTTTTCAGAAGGCACTAATGTAATTCCAAAGAGTGAACCCTCAAAAGTCGTAAGGAGTTCTTGGGCAACCCAAGAAGCGCGCGGCAACCATCTACATCCAACGCAAAATTCAATAACAATAATTATTTTTTTTTCCATAATTCATAGGTGTACTTTAATTTTTTTTGATTTGAAGAAACTGAAGTAATTTTAGAAGTAAATACTGAACAAAATTTGGGATAAAAAACATCTCCTTCATACAATGCCTCGATACGAGTCAAATGCAACATTTCCGAAGTCTCAAAACTTTCTTCATAAATACTAGATCCACCGCATATCCATATTGTTTTATTAAAAGCTTTAGCTATTTTCAAAGCCTCATCTACCGAAGAAGCGTATTTAACGAAGTCTTCTCTTACTATATTTTTATTCCTAGTAATGACAATATAGATTCGATTCTTTGACCACTTCTCTTCTTTAATCATCTCTTTAAAACTAAGACGACCCATAATTAATACGCCACCTTTAGTTTTACTCAAAAAAAGCTTCCAATCTTCTTCAATATGCCAAGGAAGCTTTCTGTTTAAACCAATGACTTGGTTGTGGGAAAAAGCAACAATTTGATTTATTTGTGCTAAAGGCCATATAACATAACTAGTAGCCTTCAAATCGTCGGATTTTATTTCAGCCAATCCCTCATTCACTGATTTTTTATTAATGATATGTTAACTTAAATCATTGTAGTAACATTAATTTGCTTGTTAATTTTATAAAAAATTATAAAAAATGTCTAAAAAAATATTGATTGTTGATGATGAAAAAGATATACTAGAATTATTAGATTATCATCT
>CAJWMY010000011.1 GCA_913044165.1 uncultured Puniceicoccaceae bacterium | reverse complement strand
GTCTGTATTGTTAATTATTTATTTAAATCTAGCTGTTTTAAAATTTCATCGGCTGAAGAATTTGGGGGAATGCCTTTCGTCGAGGAGAATGGGTCGGATTTTCATGCTAATGCCTTTTTGAAAGCCCGAGCGCTATCACAGGAAATTAATCAAAAACATTGGGTTATTGCAGATGACTCCGGATTAGAAGTAGATTTTCTTAATGGTGAACCAGGAATATTTTCTGCAAGATATGCTGGAGAGAATGCTAGCGACAATGAGAATGTAAAAAAGCTTTTGAATAGACTTTTGGATGTCCCTGAAAAAGACCTTGGTGCTCGCTTTAGATGCGTTCTATGTTTAATAGATAAGAAAAAAGAGATCTATTATTTCGAAGGAATTTGTCACGGGATGATTCAATTAATGCCATCTGGAATTTTAGGTTTTGGCTATGATCCTATTTTTGTTCCTAAAGGATATAATCGTACATTTGCTGAATTAGGCACAATTGTTAAATCAAAATTAAGCCATCGAGCATTAGCCGTTCGCAAATGTGAGAAATTTTTGAAAAAGTATTTTTAACTTTTGGAAAGTTTTAGAGAATGATCTTTCGCCTTTTGAATTGCCTCTATTACTAAGTTCTTAAATCCCCCACTTCCCAGAACTTTTAGAGCTACTTCAGTTGTTCCGCCTTTTGAGGTCACAGCATCTCTTAAATCTTCTGATTCGTGTCCACTTTCTTCTAACAATTTTGCCGATCCAATAATTGTTTCAATCGCTAACTTTTTTGCAATTATAGGATCTAATCCTACACTGATTCCCCCTTGGGAAAGGGCTGAAATAAATTCAAATACATAAGCTGGTCCACTTCCAGAAAGTGCAGTGATGGCATCCATTTCGGACTCTTTCACTTGGTAAATAGATCCTAATGATCCCAAGATATTTTCTAAATGCGAAAGCGTTTTTTTATCTAAATCAACTGATGAAGCAAAGGCGGTACTACCGAATCCGAT
Source organism: uncultured Puniceicoccaceae bacterium (assembly GCA_913044165.1). Lineage (GTDB taxonomy): Bacteria > Verrucomicrobiota > Verrucomicrobiia > Opitutales > Coraliomargaritaceae. Next base: position 31,892 of record CAJWMY010000011.1, on the reverse strand, counting down.
TTGTCCAGGAGTATTTGGCATAGTTCGTATAATGTATTTTGAATTTTTAAAATACATTCTAAGTCGATCAATAGTCGTTCCAGCAAGGATTGATATGATGGTGAGGTCAGCAGTTATATCATTATCTTGAAATGAAGTTAAATCAATTTGACCAATTTGCTGAGGCTTACAAGCTAGCACTAAAATATTTATATTTTTCAAGTAAGGTTCAATAGTATCTGTAAAAGTTATACCTGTTTCATTTGCGAGCAAGGTTCCAGTTGAGTCATTACCGCAGGTACAGAGGATAGAATCAGGCGAATAAACATTATCTCTAATTAAGCCTTTAACAATTGCTGTAGCCATTTTGCCAGCACCTATGAATGCAATTTTGTTTTTCATAATGCTATATCTCTCTGCGAACTAAGCATTTGATTAAATTGGTATTCGTCAATGACTTTAGTCTGACTGAGTAAATCATGACCCCATTTTTTACTTTTATGAAAATGTTTAGTCAGAAAGCCAATGATTAGGAGACAAGGAAAGAAATAAAAAAGCATCAAGGTTTTACTAAAGGCCCTCAAAAATGAGTGAAATATTGAAACCTTAGCTTCGCCAGTTAGGCTTATAGTTCTTAAGTTGAAAATTTTTTTACCTATTGAACGTCCTTTAAAAAAGCGTGTGCAAATTAAAAAATATAAGATAAAAATCATCGAGAAAGACTCTGTTATAAGGAGTAATGTAGCAGTTACTACTTCACTCGGTTTCGGCATAACTGAGGCTACAGGGTTTTCAATCCAAAGCGAATAGTTGTTTATCCAAATTAAAAGTTCATCGGTAGATGTTGAATAGCTTGTGGGAATTATAATTTGAACTATAATCAATGTCCCTAAAAGTAGTAAAAAAATATAGTCTAATGTAAATGCTGTTGCTCTTATCAAGAATGACGGTTCTGGCAATTTATCTTCACTGATTGTTATGGTATTCGGTGTCTGCGAAGGGGTTTCTCCTGAATTTAGATCGGGCATAGAATTATTTTAAAAGTTTTTATGCAGTCTTTACATTTTAATAGAGTGCTTTTTGAGAAATGCATTTAAAGTATTTTGCATTAGCATTGCCACGGTCATAGGTCCTACGCCCCCGGGAACTGGGGTAATGTGCTCACAAAAAGGACTGACCTCCTCAAAATCAACATCTCCCACTAGTCGAAATCCAGATTTTTTAGAAGCATCAGGTATTCGATTAATGCCTACATCAATAATAGAAACTCCTTTTGTAATCATAGCCTTTGTAACAAAATGAGCTTTGCCAATAGCAGCGATTAAAATATCTGCTTGTTGTGTAATTTTATGTAGGTTTTGAGTCCGAGAGTGGCATATGGTGACCGTTGCATTCCCAGGTAATTCTTTCCGAATCATTAATAGGGCGGATGGTTTTCCTACTATTTGACTGCGCCCAAGAACGACAACATGTTTTCCTTCGGTATCAATCTTACTATGCCTTATCAATTCAACAATACCAGCAGGGGTGCAGGCGACAAAACCAGAAGGGTCTTCTTGGCAAAGTTTTCCTATATTCAAGGTATGGAATCCATCCACATCTTTATCTGGGGAAACCCGATTAAAAGTAGCCGTTTCATCAATGTGATCAGGCAAGGGAGCTTGAATTAAAATTCCATTAATACGGTCATCTTTATTTAAAATATCTATCTTTGAAAATAATGCATCTTGTGAAATATCTTCTGGGAGAATAGTTAGTTCACTATCAATACCAATTGCTTCGGCAGTTTTTTGTTTTTTCCTGACGTAAGAAATGGATGCAGGATCTTTGCCAACACGGATGAATGCAACGCAAGGTTTCCCCTTTTTGATTCTTGAAACCTTAATAGTTAGGTCTTCTATAATACTTTTAGCAATGGTGTTTCCGTCTATGAGTTTCATGATGTAAATTATAAAGATTTCAATTGAATTTATCCAAGTAAGCGATCGATATCTTTTTTACCTAAAATTTTAATGCCACCTTTAGGTATATTTTTCAATTGTATACTGCCAATTTGAATTCGATTTAGTTTTTTAACATAATAGCGATGGGCTTCAAAGAGTCTTCTTATTTCCCTTTTTTTTCCATGGCTTAGGTGCACTTCAAGCTTTCTCTTATCGCCTTCTTTATTTCCAGGTGAGGGTAAAATTTTGTCTGCCTTAAGGAATTCTCCTTCATCCTCAATACCCTCTGTTAATTTAGAGATATCTTTTATTTTGAAATCTTTATTTAAAGTAACTCTGTATTTCTTGATGATTTGGGCTGATGGGTGGGTAATTTTGTTCGCAAGGTTTCCGTCATTAGTAATTATTAGCAAGCCTTCACTGTCTTTATCAAGACGGCCTGCACAAAAAAGTCGTTTTTTCTTAAAATCATTTGGCAGCAAATCAAAAACTGTCTTTTGTGCGAATGGGTCATCGTTACTGCAAATAACTCCCTTAGGCTTATTAAGAACCAGGGTTATCGGTTTATCATTTGGAATTTTCAATGGCTTATTGTCAACAAATATGGCATCAGTTGTTAAAGCTTTGGCTCCAAGTGCTATCGTTTTTCCATTAACTCTAACTTTTGCTAATTCTATAAGTTTTTCTGCATCCCTGCGAGAACAAAGCCCTGCATTAGCAATTATTTTTTGAACGCGCTCAAGTTCTGAAGAATTCATTTTTGAGATTTATTAGTTTTTGTTGATTTAAATATTTATACTTTATAGCTTGCACTATGAGGTAATTATTTGTCTATTCAAAACTTATACAAAAAGTATTATTTTATGAGGGAAGAGGAGGAAAAAAAAATCGCTCTTGTTACTGGGGCGGGCAGAGGTATTGGAAAAGCAATAGCGCTTCTACTTTCTGAAGAAGGGCACCATGTTATTTGCGTTAGTCGTTCAGAAGAATCTTGTGGATCAACTGCTTCTGAGATACAACTAAATGGAGGTTCATCCGAAGCATTAGCTATTGATGTTTCTGATGCTTCAGCCGTTGAGTCAGCTTGTTCGGAACTCTTAGAAACACATGGTTTAATTGATATTCTAGTTAATAACGCTGGAATAACCAGAGACAATTTACTTTTTAGAATGGGACAAGCGGATTGGGATGAAGTAATGAATACAAATCTTAAAGGTTGTTTTTCTTTCATTAAGCATCTTGCTCGACCAATGACCCGTAAGCGCTGGGGTCGAATTATTAATATTGCATCAGTTATTGGATTAACTGGAAATGCAGGTCAGGCAAATTATGCAGCTGCGAAAGCAGGAATTATTGGATTATCAAAAAGCTTGGCTAAGGAATTTGCCGCCCGAAACGTTACCGTAAACGTCGTTGCTCCTGGTTTTATTGAAACAGATATGACGAATATTCTAAGTGAAGACCAAAAAACTGGAATTATTGGAGTTATCCCAATGAAACGCATGGGAAAAGCCTTGGATATAGCAAATATGACAGCATTTTTAGCATCACAAAAATCAGACTACATAACTGGTCAAGTTTTTACTGTTGACGGTGGTATGGTGATGTGATGAAAAATAAATAAATAAATAAATAACTTATGGCTGAACAAACTACAGAAGATAAAGTTAGATCAATTATAGTTGATCAATTGAACGTAAATCCTGAACAAGTCACCTTAGAAGCTTCTTTTATTGACGATTTGGGCTGCGATTCACTCGATAATGTTGAATTAATAATGGCTTTTGAAGAAGCCTTTAGTGATGAAATTGACGGGGAAATCCCTGAGGCAGATGCAGAAAAACTTACTTCTGTGGGTGATGTAGTTAGATACATTACTGAAAAATCTAGTTAGTAGTATTTCTAACCCTTTAAAGCTATTGCCTTAAAGTTAAGATTCCAATATATAAAGATAAGATGACACCACGAGTTGTTGTTACCGGACTAGGCACAATCAATTCCCACGGCGTGGGAATTGAAAATCTCTGGAATGGCGTCCTATCTGGTCTAAGTGGTATTCGTAAAATTCAAAACTTTGATGTTAGTGAGCTTACCTCAAAAGTTGGTGCTGAAGTGCTTGATTTTGAAGTATCTGATTTCATGGATTTCAAGGAAGCCCGTCGTAATGATAGGTTTACTCATTTTGCTGTAGCGGGTGCTCGCTTAGCTATTTCTGATTCCGGAATAAATGTAGACAATATAGACCCTGAGCGTTTTGGAGTTTACGTTGGTTCTGGTATTGGGGGACTTCAAACTATTCACGATCAAACAGCACGTATGATTGAACGCGGACCTAGAAAAGTTTCCCCATTTATGATTCCATCTTTGATTGGTAATATTGCGAGTGGTGTTGTTGCGATTGAACTTGGCGCTAAAGGGCCTAATTTTGGTTTAGTTAGTGCTTGTTCTTCCGCAACCCATTCAATAGGGGAAGCATTCAATGCTATTCGTAATGGTCAAGCTGATGTTATGATTGCAGGAGGTAGTGAAGCTGCTGTGTGTCAATTAGGATATGCTGGTTTCTGTTCCATGAAAGCAATGAGCACTAATTTTAATGATGCCCCAGAACAAGCTAGTCGTCCTTTTGAGCTTAATCGAGACGGATTTGTAATGGGAGAAGGTGCCGGCATCTTAATATTGGAAACTTTAGAGAATGCCCAAAATAGAGGGGCCAGGATTTATTGTGAAATCTCTGCTTATGACTCTAGTTGTGATGCATATCATATTACATCTCCAGATCCTGCAGGGAAAGCTCTAGCTAAATCTCTTAAAGCAGTAGTTGATCAATCTGGTCTTAATTTAGACTCTGTTGATTACATTAATGCGCATGGTACTTCAACGCCTTATAATGATAAATTTGAAACACTTGCTATTAAGGAGGCATATGGTTCACACGCTAAAGACATTCTAATTAGTTCTACTAAGTCGATGACAGGTCATTTATTAGGTGCAGCCGGAGGAATCGAATCAGCAATTTGTTCAAAAGTAATTTTTGAAGGCAAAGTTCCACCAACAATTAATTATATTCAATCAGATCCAGATTGTGATTTGAATTATGTTCCAAATCAGATGTGCCAAGCAGATATAAATGTTGCTTTATGCAATAATTCAGGATTCGGCGGGCATAATGCTGTTATCTTGTTTAAAAAGCACTCTCTAGAGCAGTGATTTTGTAGTTTATTTTTTTTCTAGAGTTTCAATACTCATGTTTATGCATTCTGTCCTTAAATTTTTTGTTGGGGCTTTAATCGGGGTTTTATTACTCCCGTATTTAGTTATTCCAAACAAAGAAATGCCCGAAGGTAGTGATTTAAATAGCCCGTTTTTTAATTATGAGGAAGTAAGATTATTAGAAGATCGTACTTTTCGAGATGTAGTAGAGGAGAAGAATATTTTAAATCATAATATCCTCGATGCTTTAATTAATGAAATCAATTCGGCTGAAACTTTTCTAATATTAGATTTTTTTCTTTGGAATGAATGGAAATGTAAACTTTCTAAAAAAGAAGATTTGATAAAAATTTCTGAAAGTTTAGTTCAGGCAATTATTAGTAAGAGAACTAAAGACCCTCAAATACCAATTCTTATTATTACTGATCCTATTAATCGCCTATATGGTAATCAAGTGCCAGAATTCTTTAAACGCCTTGCCTCACTTGGAATTCCTGTTGTCTTTACTGATCTTACTGCTCTTCCTGATTCTAACTGGATTTATTCGAAACAAATTCGCTTCTGGTCAAAATTTTATACATTTAGTTTAAATACAAATAAATTTAGGATATTCCCAAATATCGTAGAATCAAAAGGAAAACGTTTATCGTTCTCTGAATTCTTTAAAGCTTTACACCTTAAGGCTAACCATCGAAAAATTTTAATTTCTGGCTACAAGAATAAACCTAATAGGGTTATTGTTGGAAGCTTTAATCCATCGGATGGAAGCTCTTTAAATTCCAATTTAGCGGCTTCGGTATCGGGTCCAATTGCAGATTATATAGCCCGTTCTGAACTTTCAATAGTACAATGGTCCACAAGTAATAAAGGAAATCTTTTAGGAAATCGACTACATCTAGAAGACGTTTTAAGAAGCTTAGATAGAATTTTAATTAAGAAAAATAATTTTAAGCGTTTTGCTTTACGCAAAACAGGCGTTCAATTTTTAAGTGAAGGATCTATAGGTAATAGTTTAATAAAAAATTTGGAAGCTTCTGGAGAAGGTACCTCTATCGATATTGCTATGTTTTATCTATCAGACAGAACATTTGTTAAAGCTCTAAAAGCTGCAGCTAAAAGAGGCGCCAATATACGATTATTATTGGATCAAAATAAATACGCCTTTGGCTTTAAGAAAATGGGCATTCCGAATCGTAGTATTGCAGATGAGCTAATGCAATTAGACGAAGTAAACTCAATTCAAATTCATTGGGCATCTGCAGAATCTCATGCACAATATCATACTAAGGCAATTCGTATATTTGATAAAGAAAGAGATTTGGTTTATATCGGTTCTGCAAATTTAACCAAAAGGAGCTTATCTAATTTTAATTTAGAATCAACTTTAGTCTTTAACCACGTATTGCCTATCTCTAATGCATTTGATGCATATTTTGATAATATATGGAATAATGAAATTGGATATAATGAGAGTTTTGAATACAAAGCTTTAAAAAATCCTAAATGGATGCAGTATATACGTCTCTTCTTCTATCGATTCCAAGAATGGAGCCAAATCTCTAGCCGGTAGGCTTCTTCCTTTGGTAGCGACCAGGTTGTTTTTTTTGTTTCTGTCTTTTTATTACGATCGGCAAAAGATTGGCTTCAATGTAGTGCATAGCTTTTTCAAATCCATCTTCTTCGAATATCTTCCCAATTCTCGATTCCACTTGAGTCGGTTCACCCCAATGAGAAAGAAATTCATTAGTCGTCATAGACTGAAATACTGATGCCCGCTCTTTTGCTTGAATTGAACTTTGCTTTAAAATCCATTTCCTAGCATATAAAGCTAAAATGGCATCTCCTATCCAAGCCAAAGACTTTTTGTCTTCAATTTTCATATATTAGTGAGCTTCAAGCCAATTATTCCCAACTCCAATATCGATTTCAAGGGGGCATTTAAGATCAATAGCATGAACCATTTCGGTTTCGAGTATTTCTTTCAATTGTAATTCTTCATCGGGTTGTAAATCAAAGATAAGTTCATCATGGACTTGCAGTAGCATTTTTGAATGTAATTTTAAGTCTGCCATTTTTCCTGCAATACGTATCATTGCAATTTTAATTAAATCAGCAGCAGTACCTTGTATAGGCATATTGATGGCGTTTCTTTCAGATGCTGCACGAATACTACCATTAGTTGAGTTAATATCTCTGAGGTATCGTCTACGACCCAGTAATGTTGTGACATAGCCATCCTTACGAGCTTTTTCTATTTGTTGATTAATGTAGTTCTGAATGGTGGGGAATTGCGCAAAGTAATTATCAATAATTATTTTTGCTTCTGTTCGAGAAACAGTTCCGAGTCTTTGTGCTAAACCAAAAGCAGAAATTCCATAGGGTATTCCAAAGTTGACCATCTTTGCTGTACTTCGTTGTTCACGACTCACCTCGTTTATGGATATATCAAATATTTTTGCGGCGGTAGAGGCATGAATATCTTGCCTGTCATTGAAAGCTTGAATCATACTCGAATCTTCTGAAAGTGCAGCAAGTATTCGTAGTTCAATTTGAGAATAATCAGCACTCAAAATTTTCCAGTTTGGCTGACGAGGAATGAATGCTTTACGGATCTGTTTTCCATTCGTTGAACGTATAGGAATATTTTGTAAATTGGGATTGTTTGAACTGAGTCGACCTGTGGTGGTTTGTACCTGGCCAAAGTTCGTGTGAATATGCTGAGTTCTAGCGTTAATTGAATGAGGTAGGGCATCAATATAAGTACTGATCAGTTTATTTAATTGCCGATATTCTAAAAGAGCAGCGGCAATTCTGTGCTTATTCGCCAAGCCTGAGAGGGTTTGTTCGTTGGTTGCGTATTGACCCGTCTTGGTCTTCTTAGGCTTTTCGGATAGTTTTAGAACCTCAAAAAGAATCACCCCTAGCTGCTTTGGTGAATTTAGGTTAAATTCTTGGCCTGCGGTCTCATAAATCTCACTACGGAGTTTCTCAATTTCAACTGATAAGGTGTTACCTATATTTTTCAGTGTTTTCTCGCATATATTGATTCCCTCTTTTTCCATAGCTATAAGTACGTTTAGTAAAGGCATTTCAATATTATAGAAGACTTCAGATTGTCCCAGTGATTCTAATTGAGGCTTAAGCAATTGCCATAATTGAAAAGTAATATCAGCATCTTCAATGGAATAATTAGTGAGTGTATCAATATCGATGGATTCGTAATCAATAGGCTGTCCTTTTTTTGCATAAGGAGCCAGTTCAGAGAAAGGAATCGTTTTGTAGCTAAGGAGGTTTTCTGCGAGAATGTCTAAATTGTGCCTTTGATCTGGTTCGATTAATGAGTGGGCGATAAGCGTGTCATAACAAGTACCTTTGATATGGCAGCCGTGATTTTCTAATATTGCTATATCGAATTTTAAATTATGTCCGATCTTTGTGTAAGCTTCATTGCCAAATAGTTCTTCAAGAAAATCACTATCTACTTCTTGATAAGGCAAGAACCAGCCTTTGTTGATTTGAGTTACAAAAGCAATCCCTTTAAGTTGTGCATTATGTGTGTCTAATGAGTCGGTTTCGGTATCAAAAGCGAATAATTGGCTTTCTTCAATTGCTTGAGCTAAAGCCTCTTTCTCCTTTTGAGTTTTGATTAAAATATATTGAGACGGGATTTCTTTTAATGATTTGAAGCTATGTAAGCTTTCAGAAAGCAGTTCAGCTTGCTGAGCCGAAGGTGGGGCCTCAGGATCGGACTCAGATTTAAGGGTGAAATTTTCTTCAGACTCTTTTTTTATCTGAAAGCTTTTGCCAAATAATCGGCGACCGAGTGTTCGGAATTCTAATTCGGAAAAAAGGCTTTCTAGTTGCTCTTGAGAGGGGTCATTTAAAGTATATTCGTCCCAATTATAAGTGACGGGCACTTGTATATTGATGGTAGCTAATTGTTTTGAAAGTTTAGCTTGTTCAGAAAAGCTTTCTAGTTGTTCTTTTTGCTTACCTTTAAGTTCCTCTGTATGATCAAGCAAGTTTTCAATGTCACCATAACTGGTTAATAATTTAGCAGCGGTTTTTGGGCCGATTCCCGGAACGCCCGGAATATTATCGGAGACATCACCACATAAGCCTAGCATATCAATCACCTGTTCAGTGGTTTGAATATTCCATTTTTCAAGTATTTCGCTTATACCCCAAATTTCAGCACCATCGCCTTTTCTTGAAGGACGATACATTTTTATTTTTTCTGTAACCAGTTGTCCAAAGTCCTTGTCTGGTGTGACCATATAAATAGATTCAAAGCCTTCCGCTTCTGCTTTATGAGCTAGTGTACCTATGATATCATCCGCTTCATAGCCATCCATTTTAATAATGGGTATATTGAAACCTTCAGAAATTGTTTCAATATAGGGAAGGGCAATTCTTAAATCCTCGGGCATAGCTTCACGATTGGCTTTGTATTTAGGGTGCAGTTCGTGTCGCGCGGTGGGTGCTGAAGTGTCAAAGGCAATGGCTAAGTGTGTTGGCTGTTGCTTTTGAATTAAATCTATGAGCGTTGCAGTGAATCCGTAAGCTGCAGAAGTATTCATACCCTTTGAATTAAAAATTGGACTGCGTATCAAGGCAAAGTGAGCACGATAAGCTAGTGCCATTCCGTCCAATAAAAATAATTTTTTCATAAATGGGTCGTTTTTTAATATTAAGAATTATGCTTTTCTAAAAGGGATTTTAAATAAATTAAGCCATCGGTTTCATTATCAAAAGTCCCGTCCAGTTGTGCTTCAAAGCATTCTTTAAGTAGGTTTTTAAAAATAGGACTTGGTTTTAAATTTTCTGCAAGCAAATGTCTACCTAGAATAATGGGTTTTGGAGCACTTGCTTGTAATTCCAATTGCTGAGAGCGCTCTGCCAACCAATCACTGACGGGATCTTCAGTTACTTTAAGCGGTGGTTTTCCAAGTTGGTCTGCTTGAAATACTCGAATTAATCGATCGATACGGTTCACCTTATTGGCTAATCGACGAATTGCGGAGTCCCCGGAATTATTTATGTATAAATTATGAGGTCGCATATGTTCAGAGACAAGTGGTAGCACTTGATCAAAAACTTTTTTTTGCTCAGTCATTCTCGCTAAAAATGCTTTAGCTATAACAACGCCTTCCTTATCATGCTGCGGGCTTCTAATTTTTCCATCTTCACCTCGTATAGTAGTCTTAGGCTTGCCCATGTCATGACAAAGCGTAGCTAAGCCGACTATTAAATCTTCCCAATCATGACCCATTCTATTTTTTGAAAATGCATCCATGCAATGCTTAGTATGTTCCCAAACGTTTCCTTCAGGGTGCCATTCAGGGTCTTGTTCACATTCAGTGAGTGCAGATAGTTCTGGGAAATAAGAAAGCCAGTCACAGTCCTTTAAAAACTGAAGCCCTAGGGAAATTCTGTGACCTTTTAGTACGAGCTTTTTCCATTCTTCCCAGATACGTTCTTTGTGGATTTCATTTGGATTAAGGGATTGGCAAAGCTTTAGCGTATCGGGACTCACCGAGAGGTTGAAGCGAGCGATGAATTGCATCGCTCTTAAGACCCTTAGGGGATCTTCACTAAATGCTGGAGAAATATGCCTTAGGTGTTTTTTAGATAAATCATCTATGCCATTATAAGGATCATAAATGATTTCTTTAACAAGATCGTAGCTTATAGCGTTTATTGTAAAGTCTCTGCGAAGTGCTGCAACTTTTGGGTGCATGTATGGATCTCCAGTAATTTTAAAGTCGGTATGCTTAAGACCAGTTTTCGATTCTTTGCGTGGTAGACTGACATCTATGGAATAGCCCTTGAGTAAAAGAACACCAAAATTTTTACCAACGGTATCGATTTTGAAATGTTTAGACAATACCGCCTCAATGGTTTCGGGAGGCAACTTGTAGATTTCTATGTCAATATCTTTTGGCGAAAGTCCAAGAAGGCTATCTCGCACGCAGCCACCAACTAGGTAAATACTAGCACCCTCATTTTTGAATAATTGAGTAATTTGCTTTACAGCGGATTTTTGATGTTCTGAAAATTGTTCTAAAAGCTTCACGATGGATTAGCGGACAGTCGGATCACCCCAATTTAATTTATCTCGAACAATAGAAAAATGCGCGTTGGCTTTGTTTCGGATAAGAGGAAATCGTTCTTTCGTTAGTTGGATGCTAATTGAACTCAAGGAGTCTTTTCCAAAATGTTTTTTACCATCGATTGAGACTAAAGGGGCTTCCGGCAAATCATCAAACGAAACCTCAATAGGCGTTTTTGTACCAAAAATTACGGATCGGTTTCCAAGTGTATGTGGACAGATTGGGGTCATTGCAATCGCTTCTACATTTGGACTTATGATAGGTCCTCCTGCAGAAAGGTTATAAGCAGTAGATCCTGTGGGTGTAGCGAATATGAGTCCGTCACAATGGTATTCGGAAATAAGTCTTTGTTCTGATTTTACTTTTAGGCGAATCAATCCTCGGTTCTCGCTTTCTTTAATGACTAAGTCATTTAAGGCTAAAGCGGTTTCACCAGTGTTAGATTGGCAATGGAGAATGGAGCGTTCTTCAACAGAATAATCTCCGTCTAGAATGGAGGCGAAATCTTTGATCAATTGATCTGGATTGTAAGTAGCCAGAAAGCCAAGTTTCCCTAGATTAACTCCCAGTACTTTAGTTCGGCTTTGAATAGAAGCGTCCAGAACACCGAGCAAAGTGCCATCACCACCAATAACACAACATAAATCAACGTCTTTTAAGCAATCGTTCTTTAAGGGATGTTGAGTTATAAATTGAGTCTTTTTCCCTTGAGCCTGTGCTATACTAGCTAGCGCTTCAGCTGTGGACTGGGCTTTCGGTTTTGATAAATTAATAACAAATGCTATGCTTTGTATGGGAGTCATTAAATACAAAAGTGTTAGTTATTGTTCATTTGCGACAATACATAATTTTGTCAAACCAACAAGAAATTCTTTATTTCCGTCTGTGCCTTTTATTGGGGAATCGATATGGCCAATAATTTCTGCATGGGGTAGGGAATCTTTACAAAAGCTTAGGAGCTCTTCTAAAATTCTTTGGTGTATTTCTGGGCTTGTAATGATTCCTTTCCCAGCATCAACTTCATGTTTATCTGCTTCAAATTGTGGCTTTATTAAAGCTATAAGAATACCATTTTCTTTTAAAACGTTCCAAACAGATGGAAGGATTTTTTTTAAAGATATAAATGAGAGGTCCATGACAATTCTTGGATACCCATCATGGGGCAAGTCACCAACCTTTAAATAGCGTGCATTATATTTCTCAATATTGGTAACTCTAGCATCTTGAATTAATTTATTATGTAGTTGAGCACGTCCGACATCAATACAAGTGACGTGCTGAGCACCATTTTGTAGACAACAATCTGTAAAACCGCCCGTTGAAGCTCCTACATCTAAAACAAGGCAATCTTGCATTGTAATAGAAAATTTTTCAATGAAGCCTGAAAGTTTTTCACCACCGCGACTGACAAAGCGTGGGGGTGCAATGATTCGTATAGGGGCGTCGTGTACGACCATTTGACCTGGCTTATCTAATCTTTGAGTTTCTTGCATGACCTTCCCTGCAAGTATTAAAGCCTTTGCCCTTGAGCGTGAGTTTACTAAATTGTTGGCGACTAACCACTCATCTAATCGAAGTTTTTTATTTTTTGTCACAGTCTTAAGGTTTCTGGATTATCGTAGGCAATGGATTTCTTTGCAGACTTGGTGCTTGCACTATTTAGGTAAATTTCAATTCATAAGATACAATAGCTTAGTAATATGAACAGACTAATTGATACATTAATTTGTACGGATAAGGCAAACAAAGTTTTAGCAGAATCGTATGCCAAAGCTTTGTATGTTGATCTCTGTGAAATTGATTTAAGTAATGAGTTGTCAAGTAAAGCGTTTGCTAAATTTTTTTCTGATAAAACATCTAAAGATTGTATTTTGCTAATGGATGAAGAGGGCTTGCATTTACAAATGTTGCATCCAGCGGTTTTTAAAATACAGGTGAATTTTGTATCTTCGCAAATGGAATATAGACGAACTAAGGGTGGCGGAAGTAATCAGTTAATTGCTAAATCAGTGGGCATTAAACCAAATTTTTTTCCAGTCGTTATTGATGCAACAGCTGGTTTAGGTAAAGATGCTTTTGTACTAGCAAGCCTTGGTTGTAATGTTACGATGGCAGAGCGAAATTCTTGCGTACGCTTACTTTTAGAAGATGGCTTAAGGCGAGCAAATGAAGTTGCGAAAAAGAATCCAGAGTTAAAAATTATAATGGAGCGTTTAAATTTAGTGAGTGGTGATGCTAAAGAGTTATTTCAATCTCAGCTTATAGAATCGGCAGAAGTTATTTATTTAGACCCAATGTTTCCGCATCCTGAGAAAAGGGTCTTAGTGAAAAAAGATATGCAAATGTTGCAGTTTCTTGTTGGTGAGGATGAAGATTCCAAATGCTTATTGGATAGTGCATTATCAACAAAGGTAGGTCGGGTAGTTGTAAAGCGATCACGAAAAGTTAATGCCATAGCATCTAAACAAGCGAGTTATGTCTTGAAAGGTAAGCGAAATCGTTATGATATCTATTTAAATCACCCAAATAGTTAACTTAATTAATTTGTTAATTAAAGTATTTAATATATTGAACCTATGCTAATGGACCCAAGATTTTCAAAACTTGCTAATATTCTTACAAGTTACTCAGTAAAGCTAAAAAAGGGTGAACGCGTATTACTTGACTTGTGTGACGTGCCTGAAGCAATGGGTATTGCACTGATTCGCTCAGTTCGTGAGCTTGGAGCTACTCCTTATGTTAATATTAATTCCGGTCTTTTGCAGAGAGAGTTATTGACCCATTTAGAACCTGGTCAGTTTGAGACTCAATCTATTTGGCAGCTTGAACAAATGAAGCAGATGGATGCCTATATTGGAATTAGGGGATCTAGTAACATATATGAATTTTCTAATGTCGCATCTGAAAATATGATTGTTGCTTCAAGAGCTACGAAATCTGTTTTGGAAGAGCGAGTAAATAAAACTAGATGGGTCATTTTACGATGGCCTACTGCATCCATGGCTCAGCAAGCATTAATGAGTTCAGATGCGTTTGAAGACTTCTTTTTTGATGTATGTACTTTTGACTACGCTAAGATGGAAAAAGGAATGAAGGCTCTCAAATTAATCATGAGCCAAACTAACAGGGTAGAGTTAAAGGGTCCTGAATTAGATCTTAAATTCTCAATTAAGGCTATTGGCGCTGTTGCCTGTGGCGGTGAATATAATATACCTGATGGAGAGGTTTTTTCGAGCCCAATTAAAGATTCGGTAGATGGGGCTATTCGTTATAATACACCAACCATTTATCGCGGGATTTCTTTCGATGATATTTATTTAGAGTTTAAAAAAGGAAGAATTGTTCATGCAGAGGCAAATGATTCGAAAGCTTTAAATTCTATATTGGACTCAGATCCTGGTGCTCGTTATATAGGAGAATTTGCTATAGGATTTAATCCACTTATAAAAGAGCCAATGCGTGACATCCTATTTGATGAGAAGATTGCAGGTTCTTTTCATTTTACGCCAGGACAAGCCTACGAGGATGCAGATAATGGGAATCGTTCACAAGTGCACTGGGATATGGTTCATATTCAGAGACCTGAATACGGTGGTGGCACTATTTATTTTGATGGAGAATTGATTCGAGAAGATGGGTTGTTTGTGAAAGAAGAACTTCTCAGTTTGAATCCTGATCAGCTATTAGCTTAAATTTTCGCCTTTTGAATCACAAGAGGCAATTACATCATTTTGTATTTGTGTAAGTTGCTCAATTCCAATCTTTCCGAGAGAAATTAAAGCATTCAATTGCTCTTCGCTGTAAGTTGCTTCTTCGCCAGAGCTTTGTACTTCTACAAATTTTCCAGACCCAGTCATAACGATATTTGCATCTACATCTGCATTTTTGTCTTCTATATAATCCAAATCGAGAAGAGGCGTATTACTTAAGATACCAGCAGAGACAGCTGCTACTGAATCAGTGAATGGGTTTTTTTCTAATGCTTTACTGGCGATTAGTTTATTAACTGCTATTTGAGCTGCAATATAAGCTCCCGTGATCGATGCTGTTCGGGTACCACCATCAGCTTGAAGAACATCACAATCAATCCATATAGTTTTTTGGCCGAGTGCTTTTAGATCTAAAACTGCTCTGAGTGAACGACCGATAAGTCTTTGAATTTCAATTGTTCTTCCATCTACTTTTCCTCTGGAACTATCTCTTTGTTTTCTATCCAAAGTGCTGTAAGGCAGCATTGAATATTCTGCTGTCATCCAACCTCCTTCGACCCCTTGAGAGCGCATCCAATTCGGTATTTTGTTATCAATTGTGCAGGCACAAATAACTTGGGTGCTTCCAAAAGAAAACAAAACAGACCCCAAAGCGTTTGGAGCAATTCCTGTAGTGTAATTGATAGTTCTTAATCCATCTTTAGAACGATTGTGGTTTCTAATAAATGATTCTCTTGAGTTCATAGATAATAAGTATTTATTTTAAGACTTTATTGCGAGTTAAGTTTGACATTTTATTTTAAATTTTGGCAACTCTGAATAATGGAATCTTCAAATATAAACAATTCCTGGGAAATAGCTTCATTTTATCACTTTACTGAGTTTCATGATTACGAGGTTTGGGCTTCGCGGCTTATGGAGCATGGTTTATCTGTTGGACTTAAAGGTACAATTATTTTGGCTGAAGAAGGAATAAATTCTACTTGTTCAGGTTCTACAGAAGCGATTGAGTCTACTCTATCTGTTATTAAATCTGATAAGCGGTTTAAAAAAATGGAAGTAAAGTATTCCTATGCCGATTTTTGCCCTTTTCCTAAGTTTAAGGTAAAAAAGAAGGCTGAAATAGTAACTTTTAAGCAATCTGGGGCAAATCCTATGGATGAAGTTGGAGAATATTTGGAGCCTAAAGACTGGAATGCTGTTATATCGGATCCTAATGTAATAACTATAGATACAAGAAACGACTATGAAGTAAAAGTTGGTAAATTTAAAGGTTCAATAAATCCTAGAACAGATGACTTTACTAGTTTTTCGGAATTTGTAGACAATCAATTAGCTGAGCATAAGGATAAAAAGATAGCTATGTATTGTACTGGCGGTATTCGTTGTGAGCGCTCAACTGCCTACTTAAAAAAGAAGGGCTTTAAAGAGGTTTTTCATTTGAAAGGGGGCATTCTGAAATACCTTGAATCTGTGCCACAGAAAAAAAGCCTATGGGAGGGAGATTGCTTTGTCTTTGATTATAGGGTTGCAGTGAATCATGATCTTAAGCCTGCCTTATGGAAAATTGATCCACTTACAAATATGCCTGAGCGAATGAATGCAAATGAGGTAGAAAAAATAGCAGATAGAAGGCGATCAGGGGCTATTTTTAAGAAGCCATACACATTTTAAGATATTTAGTTGCATGAAATTGACAATCTTACTTAGATGAAAGCTTTATGAAATTAACGCCTCGGAAGCCTTTATATTCTAATCGAAATGGATTCACAATAGTGGAGCTTTTAGTGGTCTTGGCAGTTATTGTTGTTTTATCAGGTATTACATTTGGAACAGTGGCTGGGATTCAAACTTCTCGAATGAAGGCTACCGCAAGGGCAGAAATAATGATGCTTAGTCAATCTTTAGAGATTTTTAAGCTAAAGAATGGGGATTATCCAATAACTGATAGCATAGAGAATAATGATTTAACGCTCAGTAAATCACTTCTTGGTTGGAAAGAATTTAATCTAAGGACTTCAAAATTTGAAGATCGTTCCCTTAAATCAAAAAATAAATTAGAAGTTTTTATAGACCCTACTAAAGTTTATTATGAAGGTAAATTAGGGGAAGACATTAGTATCAAACCTAAAAATGTTCGTTTTGTTGATCCTTGGGGCCAGCCATACCAATATTTCTATAAAGAAACTGAACAATGGGATAATTTTTCCTATGTTCTCTATTCAAAAGGTCCTGATGGCGAGGCGTCTGATTTGCCTAAAGATGGTTTATTGAATTACGAATTCAATAATTCAGAAATTAATATCGATAATATTTATATTCAAAATTAAATTAATATGAAGAAACAAAATAACAGAGGTTTTACTCTAATTGAATTGCTAATGGTCATTGCGATCATCGGGCTCTTAGCAGGCATTTTAATTCCAACAGTTGGAACTGTTCGAGAAAATGCAACAATCGCTGCAGGCAAGTCTCAGCTCTCCCAATATGTCAATGCTATACTGCAATTTAAAAATGAGTATGGTTATTTCCCTTTATCTAAGGGAACAAATGACTACGTAATTAATCTTTCTGATGAGCAAACATCTCTAAAATTCATAGAAACAATGTCAGGAAGGGATGCTGAAACAGGAGCTTCAAAAGGAGTTGAGGGTAATCGCCGTAGAATTGTTTTCCATGATTTTTCAGAATCAGAATTTTTTGTTGGGGATAATGACTTGCCTGAATTTAATCAATTAGCTGATCGATTTAATAATATAGGAATCATGATTATGATTGATGGAAATGGAGATGGTTTTATAGCTCCAGAACCAACTTTAAGCTATCCAAGTAAACCAGAGCAAAAAATCAGATCCAACATAACGGCCTGGGTTGAATCTGAAAGTTTAGATATGTTTCCTGCTTATTCATTGTGGGAAGAATAGTTCTTTTATTAGATTTTGATTTTAATTGATTTAATACTAAAGTAAATGAGTAAGATTTGTAACAATGTAGCATTTACTTTGATTGAGCTTCTAATTGTTCTAGGCTTAATAATGGTTGCCTCCTCGGTAATGGTTATAAGTACAAGCAATAACGATGGTCTAGCGCTTAAGTCCTCCCAAAGATTAATTTCATCCATTGCACATGGAGCGCGTGGCCAAGCTATTTTGAATCAAGCAAAGACGCGTATTATTATTTATGCAGATAAAGGAGTGAAGAGAGATGAAGAGAAGTTCTTGCGCTATATTGGAATTATCACTCAGGATGAAAAAAACCCTAAAAAATGGAATGCAGCAACCAAGGGAACTTATTTATCTAAAGGGATTTATTTTATACCTCAATTAACAAGACAGATTAATGGAATAGGGAAAAGTCAGGGATTAAAGACAATGCGCCTTGAGTATCCTAGGATAAAATCACAATTAGCCGGTAAAGGGGAGGAATTTTATTTCTATGAATTTAATCAGAATGGCACAATTGACAACCATTTTGTCAATCATTGGTTGCTAATTGGTGCAGGGGCATTACGTCCAAATAATTACGGAAAATTAGATGTTTCTTTTGCAGACCCTTCTAAGTCTGGATTAAAGTCTGGTTTGATTTTTCGTAGGGTAGGGTCAACTTCATTAGTTACTGACCCTAACCAAATTGAATCAATGATTAGAAGAGAAAAAGATCCTTTAAAAAATTAATTTAACAAGTCATGATCAGCAAAAAGCATTCCCAAGGATTTAGTTTAATCGAAGCAGTTTTAGCAATTGGGATTTTCTTTGTGACGGTTTTAGTATTGATAGGAATGCTTGGACCCTTGCTTAATTCTGTTAATGATGTTGAAACTACGGACGAGGTGGTCTCAGTTGTTGAATCTTTGAACAGTTTTCTTCAGGTAAATTCAGAATTTGCAATTCAAGGATCAAATTTTGATTTAATATATCAGGCAGTTAGAACTCGCGGCTATGCAACAGTTTATGTATTTCGTAATTATCTTTCTAGCAAATCAACACAAGTAAAATTATCTGTAGGATTTTCTCCTAATGAAACAGCTACTACTATTCGAATGGCTAGAAATGCAAAAGTTTATGGCTTTAAAAATGCAGCAGGGCCGATTTATCGAGCAATCTTAACTCTCAGCCCTTTTTTACGAAGGGATTATTATCGGGATCGAGGACGTTCAGCTATTCCACGCTATACTTTACTCAAAAGTTCTGTTGATTATGAAGGGAATTTTCTTCCCTTAAATATCGATATATATGTCAACCCTCCAGGACCAAGTTTTAGAGATTCTATGACTTATAAGGAATTATTAACTCAAAAGCCCATATTCACTTATACAACTGCAATTAATCGATGAAAGGTTCAAATAAAATCCGAGCATTTACTTTGATTGAAATCATGGTTGCAACTGTGATTATGGTTATATTGTCAGGTTTAATAATTCAAATCAGTAATGAGGTATTAAAATTATGGAATCGTAGCTCTGGTAAATTATCCGCTGGGGCCGAAGCTCGCCTGGCGATGGATATAATTGCAAGTGATCTTGAATCTATAATTGTTAAAAATGATGGTGGAGAATGGTTTAGGGCAGAAAATGATAATTTAAAAAAGCCTTCTAAGTCAGAAACTGTCTCTTTGAGATTTTTTACAATTATCAAGAATAAAGTTTTCGATACATCAGGTAATGAAATACCAGGGAACATAGCTGCAGTTGCTTATAATTTAGATTTTTCTAGTCCAGTCGATGGTTCTTACCGAGGAGATAAAACTTTTATTTTGTATCGAATGGAAGTTGATCCTGAGACGACCTATTACGATTTACTCAATCGAGAGAGTCGTGATTCTTTGCCCAATAAGCGAAGTATTTCTTGGGGGAAAGGAAATTTAATTAAAGGGCAAAATGGCAGTAATTATTTAGTCTCAAATATTGTCGATTTTGCTATTGATTTTTACGTAGAAGATGACGGCCGGAAAGATACTCCTACACAATACTTTGAAAAAAGTGTTAAAAATCCGAATCGCTCAGTTATTTACGGAGGCGAGAATGCAACAATCGGTCCACTTTCTAGGGTAGAGCATTATCAAAAACCATTATCTTATGCTGATGTAAAGCTAACAGTTTTAAGCGATGAAGGTATCGATATGATGCGTCATATCAATAAGCGCCCTGAAACTCCGGAAGAGGTAATTCGATTACATAGTGATGTCTTTATTCGAAGAATATATTTTAAGACGAAGCCATTTTAGGTTTATAGTTCTTAAGTATTCCTTCTAAGGAATTAGTCTTGGGTACTCCGCCCATTGCAAATTTTTGTTTGCCACCCCCACTGCCACCTAAAGTTTGGCAAATTTCTTTTACAATAGCGCCTGCATTATACCCTTTTTGTATCGCGCTATCCGATAGCTTTGCACATATATGACACTTATTCTCTTCTTCATCCTTAGTACCTAAAACAACAACGCTATCTTTAAGTTTAGATGAAAGTAGGCTAGCAAGGCTTTTGAGGGCATCACTATTGGGAACGCAAACTACAGCATAAAGGTAGGTTAAATTTCCTTCTAAATTAATAGTATCTGCTTCTTCAGTAAGTATTTTTACTTGTTCATTGAGGGCTTTTTGCAAGTGATTTTTTAGTGTTTTTTCGAGTTCCTTCTTACTATTAATTAGGGTATAAATCCGATCTTCAATAGATTCAACTGGGCATTTAAATTTTTGAGATAGAGAAATAATCTGGTTAAATCGAGTGTCTGCTAATTTTAATGCACTCTCTCCGCACACTGCCTCAATACGCCTAGTTCCAGAAGCAATTCCAGATTCAGAAGTGATTTTAAATAAACCAATTTCTCCAATCGATCGAACGTGAGTTCCACCGCAAAGTTCTTTGGAAAAACCTCCGATATCAACTATTCGAACGAGAGTCCCGTATTTTTCTCCAAATATAGCTACCACATCATCAGGTATATCCTTAAATGCCATTTCGAAACTACCTACAGGGCTGTTATTTAAAATAGCCTTATTAATTGTATACTCTATGTTCGAAATTGTATCTGAATCAATTGATTCATAATGGCTAAAATCAAAGCGTAATCGGTCATTCGCTACCAGTGAACCAGCCTGTTTAATATTCTCCCCAAGAGTCTCTCTTAATGCCCAATTAAGTAAATGCGTTGCACTATGGTGTCTTTGGATTGCTTTTCTATTTTCTAAATCAATCACAAGAGAAATACTCATTCCTATAGTGAGTTTTTCCAAGATTGATCCTTTTAGCATATGCAAAATGACACCATCTTTGATTTGGGTATCAAAAATTGGATAAGAAGATCCATCTTTAGCGATTAAAGTACCAATATCTCCAATTTGCCCACCCATTTCTCCATAAAAAATTGTTTGATCAACGATAACTGAAAAGCTGTCATCATCAATCTTGTTGACGGCGATAATTTTCGCTTTAATCGTAGATTGGTCTAGATCGAACCCAATGAAATTAGTTTTGCTATATATGCTAGCTTCAGCAGTTTCAATCAGCTCTTTTTTCTGAGCTGATCTAGCTCTATTTTTCTGTTCTTCCATTGCAAGATCAAAGCCTTTCCTATCAATTTCGATTTTTCTTTCTCTAGCAATTAATAAAGTTAGATCGTAAGGAAAACCGTAAGTATCGTATAAAGTAAATGCTTCTTCACCGGTTATTGAGCCTTTACAACTTATTTTATCAAAAAGCTGTAGGCCACGCTCTAAAGTTTTGTTAAAAGCAGATTCTTCTTTAGAAATTACTTTTTCTATAGTTGATTCTAAGCTTTTGAGTTCAGGGTATGCAGTACCTAACTGCTCGACGATTACCGGGATCAATTTAGTCAAAAACCCTGCGTTAAGATTTAGCTTTTTGCCAAACAAAATAGCACGTCTTAAAATCCTACGCAGAACGTAGTTTCGACCCTCATTGCCTGGAATTATACCATCCGCTATAGAAAAACATAGTGTACGAATGTGGTCAGATATAACTCTGAATGCACAGTCTACTTCTTCTGCCTCATTTTTGAAAGTACGGCTTTCTGGCATTGTATATTGATAGCGATGCTCAGACATCGATTCGATTGCTTTAAAGATTGGAATAAATAGGTCGCTATTATAGTTGCTAGGTGGATTTGAAAAATCAGTAAATCCTTTCGTGGTCGCAATGATTCCAGCTATTCGCTCAAACCCCATTCCTGTATCAATATGACTTTGGGGGAGGGGGCTGTAGGTGCCATCTATAGCGGCGTTAAGTTGGATAAAGACTAAGTTCCATATTTCAATACACCAAGGTGAATCTTGATTAATTAGAGCTCCTTTAGTCGAGCTATCAGGAGTTAGATCTATATGTAGTTCAGAGCATGGACCGCACGGACCTGTTTCCCCCATCATCCAGAAGTTATCTTTTTTATTTCCAAAATGAATATGAATTTTTGGGTCTAAGCCTTCTGCTTTGAAAATAGCTTCCCAATACTCATAAGCTTCCTTGTCAAATTCAGAGGGTTCGCCTTCTTCTGGCTTGTAAACTGTAGAGTAGAGACGCTCTTTAGGGAAGCCCCATACTTTAGTTAGAAGTTCCCAAGACCACTCAATACATTCTTTTTTAAAGTAATCCCCAATCGACCAATTGCCAAGCATTTCAAAAAATGTATGGTGATAGGTATCAAATCCTACATCTTCTAAATCATTGTGTTTGCCGCCTGCACGGATACATTTTTGGGAATTGGTTATCCTAGAATAGGGAGCTTCCCTTTGATTTAGAAAGTAGGGAACAAATGCGTTCATACCCGCATTAGTAAAGAGTAGATTTGGAGAACTTGGCATCAATGAAGCAGATGCTAAAATCTCATGTGATTTGGCTTCAAAAAAGTCGAGGAATGATTGTCGAATAGCTTCAGATTCCATACGAAAAATATTTTAATTTACAAGGCCTTTAAAATTGCAGTTCCCATCGCTTTTGTCGAGATCGCTTCTTTGCCAAAGGCAATATCACCAGTTCTCTTTCCGGAAGTGACAGCTAATCGAACAGCATCTTCGAGAGCTTTTGCAGCAGTATTTTCCCCGAAACTATAACGGAGCATCATTGCTGCGGATAAAACTTGAGCGCAGGGGTTAGCTGTACCTTTTCCTGCAATATCAGGGGCTGTTCCACCTGAGGGCTCATAAAGACCAAAAGGAAGGTTTAGGCAGTTTTTAGTAGCTCCCAAACTAGCTGATGCTAGCATTCCTAGAGAACCGCAAATTACGCCCATTTCATCAGATAATATATCGCCAAACATGTTTTCGGTAAATAATACATCAAATTGATTTGGATCTCTAGCAAGTTGCATAGCCGCATTATCTACATACATATGGCTGAGCTCGATTTCAGGGGCATTCTTTGCGAAATATTCTGTAACTACTTTTCTCCATAAAACAGAGGTCTCTAGAACATTTGCCTTATCAACTGAGCAAACTTTAAGTTGTCGTGCTTTAGCTGTATCAATTGCAACTTGTGCGATTCGCTCAATTTCGCTTGCTTTGTAAATCATCGTATCAATGGCAACGGCTTCGCCGTCTTTCTCAAAAGTTGATTTTGGTTGTCCAAAATAAATACCACCAGTTAATTCTCGAATACAAACAAGGTCGATTCCATTTGGAATCCGTGCATTCTTAAGAGGGGATGCCTCTGAAAGTTCTGAATATAAAAGACCAGGACGAATATTTGCATAGAGTGAAAAGGTTTTTCTAATGGGTAATAATGCCGCTCTTTCCGGTTGTTCTTTCGGTGGCAATGATTCCCATTTTGGTCCACCGACCGATCCAAAGAGAATGGCATCTGAGTCTTGGCATATTTTATGGGTTATTTCTGGGAATGCAGTTCCATGATTGTCTATTGCAATTCCCCCAATATCAGCCTCTTTATAATCTATCGAAAAACCATACTTTTGTCCAAGGGACTCAAGTATTTCTAATGCTACTCTCATAACTTCTGGCCCGATGCCATCACCAGGAAGCACTGCAAAATTTAGAGTTTTCATGAATTTAGTTTAATTTTTTAAAGTTTAGTGGTTAGTGATTTATTATCTCATCCGGAATAGCAGTTCAACAGAGCGTCGGCAATTTTTGATGGGTTTTTTGCAATTGTAATACCAGCATCTTCCATTGCGTTGAATTTAGCTTCTGCAGTTCCGGAGCCGCTTTCCGAGACTATGGCGCCAGCGTGTCCCATAGTTCTTCCTTTTGGAGCCGAAGCACCTGCTATAAATCCAGCAATTGGTTTATTAACATGTTTTTTGATAAATTCACAAGCTTCCTCTTCGGCGTTCCCTCCGATTTCTCCAATCATAATAATGGCATCAGTCTCTGGATCATCGTTAAAGAGTGCTATCGCATCTTTTTGAGATGTTCCATTAATCGGATCACCTCCAATCCCTATACATGTGCTTTGGCCAAGACCTTTTTGTGTTAGTTGCCAAACAGCTTCATAGGTGAGTGTTCCCGAACGCGATACTACACCAACGCGTCCTTCTTTGTGAATATAGCCAGGCATGATTCCAATTTTACATTGACCAGGAGTAATAATTCCCGGACAATTAGGACCTATTAAGCGAGCATTAACACTACCTTGATTAAGTTTATGCCGCACTTCAGCCATCGCTTGTACAGGGATGCCTTCGGTAATGCATATAATTAATTCAATTCCCGCATCTATTGCTTCTAAGATGGAGTCGGCGGCAAAGGGAGGAGGGACATAAATAACAGTCGTATTAGCACCCTCTTGCTTAACTGCTTCGCTTACGCTATTGCAAATCGGTACCGAATTCTCCCATTTTAGTCCACCTTTACCTGGTGTAACCCCAGCAACAACATTTGTCCCATAGCTAATGCACTGTTGGGTGTGAAACGTTCCTGCTTTACCGGTTATGCCTTGAACGACAAGTCGAGTATTTTTGTCTACTAGTATGCTCATAGTATATAATAAATTCAGCCGGATAATTCTGCCACGGTTTTGGTAATTATATCAGCTGCTTCAGCGAGGCTATCTGCTGATATTAATTTAAGACTGCTTTCATTTAAGATTTTCTTCCCAGCCTTAACGTTGGTTCCTTCTAATCGAACAACCAATGGAACTGATAAGGAGACATTTTTTGCGGCTAAAACAATGCCTTTAGCGATGATATCGCATTGCATTATACCTCCAAATATATTAACTAATATGCCTTTAACATTTGGGTCAGATAAGATGATTTTGAATGCAGCAGTCACTTGCTCTTCATTAGCGCCTCCGCCAACATCTAGAAAGTTTGCGGGTTCACCTCCGTAGGACTTAATGATGTCCATCGTTGCCATAGCTAGACCTGCTCCGTTGACCATGCAAGCTATGTTACCTTCAAGAGCAATATAGTTCAAATTATGAGCAGAAGCTTCTACTTCTTTTGGGTCCTCTTCATTAGTATCCCTTAATTTAGTGATTTCAGGATGCTTAAAGAGGGCATTACTATCAACGCTTACTTTTGCATCTAGTGCAAAAAGGCTACCAGCAGAATCCGTAATTAGTGGATTTATTTCAATTAATTCTGCATCTTTTTCAATAAACATTCGATATAGACCATTTAGAATTAGGTGAAGCTCTTTGATTTGTTGGCCCTTTAGCTCTAGATTAAAGGCTATTAATCTAGAATGATGGGGCTTTAATCCTAAATCTAATGGGACGCGGACACGAACTATTTTTTCTGGAGAATTTCGTGCTACATCTTCTATATTCATTCCTCCCTCAGTAGACGCAATTATGACTGCCCCTGCAGACTCTCTGTCTAGTAATATGGCTAAATAATATTCATGGTTAATTGAACAAGCTTCTGTAAAATAGATGGTTTGAACCTTTCTACCTAGTGCACTCGTTTGCTTTGTAACTAGGTGATTGCCTAGCATTTTAAGAGCAATTGATTTAGCTTCATTCGAGGTTTTGCAAAGTTGTACGCCCCCCTTAAATCCATTGGTAAAAGTACCTTTCCCTCTTCCTCCAGCATGGATTTGTGCTTTTACAACAATTTTTTGTGAGGATTCAAGTTGTTCTATAGCTCGATCAATACTAGATTCGCATTGAGCATGGAAGCCCTTTGGTATAGGTATATTATACTCATTAAGCAAAGCTTTAGCTTGATATTCATGTATATTCATTTGTTATTAAGCATCTTATATTTTTTGTGATAAGTGTTTTTGAATGCCAAAGAGCCCTTAAGAGTGCAAACATTTTAATCTTTTTTGTTAATTTTTAACTTGAAATTTAATTATAAAAAAGCCCTTAGCTGAAATTTGCATAAGGGCCTTGAAAATTTTATTAATAAAATATTTTTCCAAATTTATTTTTTCTTGGCTTCTTCTCTAGCTTGAGCCTCTTTTATAACCGTCTCTGCAACTGCTTTTGGCGTTGCTGCATAGTGTGAAAATTCCATTGAGAATTGTCCACGACCGGAAGTCATAGTTCTTAGATTTCCAATATAGCCAAACATCTCACTCAAAGGTGCGTCTGCCTTGATTCGAATTCCTGTAGATGCAGGCTCTTGGCTTTTAATCATACCACGACGTCGATTTAAGTCTCCGATAACATCTCCCATATTTTCTTCGCCACAAAAAACGTCGATTTTCATGATAGGTTCTAAAATATCTGGGTTTCCTTTTGGTATTGATTGGCGATATGCAGCACGAGAAGCAATTTCAAAAGCAACAGCTGAGGAGTCAACTGCATGAAATGCTCCGTCACTTAAGGTAACCTTAATGTCAACTGTTGGGTATCCAGCAAGGACACCTTTCTCACAAGAATTTTTGAAGCCTTTTTCAACAGCAGGCCAAAATTCTCTAGGTACATTACCTCCTACAACTTTTGATTCAAATTCAAATCCTGAACCAGATTCAAGTGGTTCAATGATATATTCAACTTTAGCAAACTGACCAGAGCCACCCGATTGTTTCTTGTGCGTATATGAATCGTCCACTATAGTAGTAATAGTTTCTCGGTAAGCAACTTGAGGCTTACCAATTTCAGCTTCTACACCATAGGTTCTCTTAAGGATATCAACTTTAATATCTAGGTGTAGTTCTCCCATTCCCTTTAGGATAGTTTCACCTGAATCTTCATCAGTCTCAACTTGGAATGAGGGATCTTCAGCAACCATTTTTCCAATAGCAGTGCCTAATTTCTCAGCTTGCCCTTTATCCTTAGGCTTAACCGCAATTGAGATTACCGGATCGGGGAAAACCATAGGCTCAAGTGTGGCCGGTTTATTTGGGTCACTTAGAGTATGCCCTGTTTGGACGCTCTTCATTCCTAATAGTGCAACAATATCCCCCGCTTGAGCAGAGTCTACTTCGCTTCTATCATCCGCATGCATTTCAATAATACGTCCGATTCTCTCAGTTTTTCCAGTGAAAGTATTTAGCACGCTCATTCCTTTTTCGATTTTACCTGAATAAACGCGAGTGAATGTAAGCGCGCCGTATTTATCATCCATAATCTTAAATGCTAAAGCTCTTAATGGATGGCTTGGGTCAACTGTTGCAAAATTTCCTGTTTCATTACCCTCAGGGTCAACTTCAGGTTGAGGCTTAACCTCTGTAGGGTCTGGTAAATAATCAACAACGGCATCTAGAATTAATTGTACTCCTTTATTTTTAAAAGAAGATCCACAATAGGTAGGGAAGAAGGAAAGTTCTCTTGTTCCTTTACGGATACATTTTTTTATTACTTCTAGGCTTGGCTCATCACCATTAAGGTAGGATTCCATTGCTTCATCATCTTGCTCTACTGCTGATTCAATTAATTTCTCTCTCCATTCTTCTACTTTTTCAGCCATATCCGAAGGAACATCTGTAATTTTGTAACTTTCTGGATTTCCTGAATCGTCCCATATCCAGGCTTTTTTTGTTAGCAAGTCCACTACACCTTGAAGCTCGCTTTCTTGGCCAATTGGTAGAACCATGACTAAAGCATTGGCACCTAAAACTTTTTCAACTTGTTCAACAACTTTATAGAAATCAGCTCCGATACGATCTAATTTATTAACGTATATTAAACGAGCGACCTCAGATTCATTCGCATAGCGCCAATTCGTCTCGGATTGGGGTTCAACTCCTCCAGATCCACAAAATACGCCGATACCACCATCAAGAACTTTTAGAGAACGATATACTTCAACTGTAAAGTCAACGTGCCCTGGAGTGTCTATTATATTAAAGCGGTGAGGTTCAAATTGTTCTTTGCTCCCTGGCCAAAAGCAAGTTGTAGCAGCAGATTGAATTGTAATTCCGCGTTCCTGCTCTTGTTCCATAAAGTCAGTAGTTGCAGCACCATCATGAACCTCTCCAAGTTTGTGTATTTTCCCAGTTAATTTGAGAATACGTTCAGTCGTTGTTGTCTTACCTGCATCTACGTGGGCGAAGATGCCGATATTTCTATATTTATTTAAGTCTGTCATTATAATAGGAAATTTAAAAGCTTTGTTTAATAGCTCGTTTTGTGTAATTTTTTTAAAAATACAACTTTATTTATAAAAAGTTAACCCGGGAATTAATCTGATCGCGCGCTTTTCTGCAAGTCTGTATTCTGCTTAAATTATTTATAGGTTATTTACAATTGCCTTAGATTATAATTAAATTTGCAGATATGTTTGAGTTAGGTTCGTCTAAATTGCCAATAATCGCTGTTGCAGGAGGAAGTGGTTTTGTTGGGACTCACTTGAGGCGTAAGTTAAGTTCTGAATTTAGGTTTCGCGCTTTAACTAGAAGTACGAATGTTGCAAATAATAATTGTCAAAGACATTCAACTGAATGGGTTAAATGTGATTTATATTCGTTGCCTCAAGTGACAAAAGCATTAAAAGGATGTCGCTACGGAATTTATTTAGTCCATTCCATGGCACCATCTAGTCGTCTATTACAAGCAAATTTTAAAGATCTTGATTTGCTGCTAGCTGATAATTTTATTAGGGCAGCAGAAGAGGCGGGTTTGGAACATGTGGTTTATCTAAGTGGCATTATGCCTGATGAACCAAAGGAGCAGTTGTCTTCGCATTTAAAGAGTCGATTAGAGGTAGAATCAGTCTTGAGAAGTCGCAATGTTAAGGTTACAGTACTTAGAGCTGGTATTATATTTGGACCTGGAGGTTCTTCTTTTTCTATTTTAATAAATCTTGTTAGGCGCTTACCAATTATGATTTTTCCATCTTGGACCCAATCAATGACTCAATCAATTGATATCAATGATATTTGTCGAGCGTTTCGTTTATCTTTAAAGAAAGAATATTTTAAAGGAAAGACTTATGATCTAAGTGGTCATAAGGCAATGAGTTACATGGGATTAGTACGATGTGTTGCTAAAAAAATGGGGCGTTCTCTTATTTCATTTTCAATTCCTTATAATTTTTTCTTTTTTTCAAAACATTGGCTATCGCTTCTTGGGGGTGTTCCCTTAGCTTTAGCGGAGCCTCTTCAAAAAAGCCTAATCCATGATTTAAGAGCAAAACCCAATGATCTTTCCCGGGAGATAGAAGCTGGTCTTACTGATTTTGATCGTTCTCTGGAATTATCTCTTGATTCTGATGGTTCGCCCAAGGTTAATCCTCGGAGTGAAACTCAAAAAAAAGATATGGTTGAATTACAGCAAGAGTGTCGTGTTAGATCTGTTCAAAGAATGCCTCTGCCTCTTGGGTGGAATTCTCAGCAAGTTGCACAAGAGTATAGTGAATGGCTAAGTCGAAAATTTGTTGGTATTATAGCTGCAAAAAATATTGATGGTGGTAAAATTTGCTTTTATTTTTTTAATCGTTGGCTGCTTCTTGAACTTACTCCAACTCCATATAGCATTTCAAATCTAAAAAGGAGTGCATTTTACATTTCCGATGGGCTCCTGATGAAGCAAGTTGAACCCAAGGCGCGTTTTGAATTTCGATTATTTCCTGAAAGTAATTGTTTGATTGCTGCTATCCATGGATATGCCCCAATGTTGCCTTGGCGAATCTATTCATGCACACAAGCAGTTTTACATCTTGCAGTAATGCGATCTTTTTCACGGCATTTAAAACGAAATAATGTTATATTAAAACAATGATTGTGTTTTTTTGATATTCTTATTGCATCGTTTATCTTAGAATTTTAGTTCTAAATGATATGGCTAATAATTTTGTTGAGATTTATGATACAACGTTGCGGGATGGTTCCCAAGGTGAAGGCGTATCCTTTACCGTTGCAGCAAAATTACGTATTGCACAAAAATTAGATCAGTTTGGAGTTGATTATATCGAAGGAGGTTGGCCAGGCTCTAACCCTAGAGATATGGCATTTTTTGAAGAAGTCCAACAGCTAGATCTTAAGCACGCTAAAATTGTTGCATTTGGTTCAACTCGACGCGCTAGTCTTACCGCAGCTGAAGATCCTCAATTAAAACTTCTTTTAGAAGCTAATACTCAAGTGGTTACAATATTTGGTAAATCATGGCTTTTACACGTTAAGGAGATTTTAAGAACGACCCCGGAAGAAAATCTTAAGATGATTGAAGATTCAGTGGCTTTTCTAAAATCAGAAGGGAAAAAAGTAATTTATGATGCGGAGCATTTTTTTGATGGCTATATAGATGATCCTAAGTATGCGCTTGAAACTCTAAAAGCTGCCCAAAGAGGTGGTGCTTCTAATTTATCACTTTGTGATACTAATGGAGGAAGGCTAGTAGAAGAGGTCAAAGTTATTGTTTCAGAAGTTAAATCAGAGCTCATCAATATATCAATTGGCGTTCATTGTCATAATGATTCAGGCTTGGGCGTGGCAGTATCATTGGCGGGAATCCAATCTGGGGCAAAATTAATCCAAGGAACAATTAATGGAATAGGGGAAAGAAATGGTAATGCTAACTTAACCTCAATTATCCCTAACTTAGTTTTAAAAATGAATTGCTCCTTAAGATGTCAAGAAAGCTTAAAAGATATTAGGGCTCTTTCGCTATTTGTTGACGAGATGTCTAATCAATCATCTGACTCTAAAGCCCCTTTTGTGGGCATAAGTTCTTTTGCCCATAAGGGTGGCGTCCATGCAGATGCAGCAGCAAAGGTTAAGAGAAGTTATGAGCATATTGAGCCAGAGTTAGTCGGGAATAAAACTCGTGTTTTAGTATCTGATATGTCAGGTAGAAGTAGTATTATTATGAAGGCGAAGGAAATTGGTTTAGATCTAGATCCTCAATCGCCTGAATTAAAAGACTTTTTGGGAAGCCTTAAGGAAATGGAATACAAAGGCTACGCTTATGAAGCTGCAGATGCTTCTTTGAAATTGTTATTGAATAAGTATTTAAAAGATGGGCAGAATCATCTTAAGAATCTTAAAGATCATCCTTGTCACAGTGAGATGTTAAACTTACTTAAATTCTCTAAAATAAGAAAAAAATGACATTTATTCCTGCGTCAAGTTATACAAAAAAAGACTTAATTGCTTGTGGTGACGGGGATCTATTTGGTCCGAATAATGGTCGACTACCAGCTGATGAAATGCTGATGTTTGATACCATCGATCTAATTGATAAAACATCGGGTAAATATTCTAAGGGCAAAATTATTGCGCAGCTTAATATTGAAGAAAGTTTATGGTTTTTTAAGGTGCATTTTAAATCAGATCCAGTAATGCCAGGCTGTTTAGGGTTAGATGCGATGTGGCAATTATTGGGATTTTATCTTTGTTGGCTTGAGTTACCAGGATATGGAAGAGCTTTGGGTGCTGACAAAGTAAAGTTTTTTGGCCAAGTCACCCCAAAAGCAAAAATTGTCAGATATGAAATTGATATTAAGAGAGTCGTTAATAGAGGAGCTGTTGTTGGCTTTGCTGATGGAAATATGTTTGTTGATGATCGTCACGTTTATTCAGCAGATGGATTAAGAGTGGGTCTGTTTAAGGATACTAGCGAATTCTAATGAAAAATGTAGTTGTA
>CAJWMY010000010.1 GCA_913044165.1 uncultured Puniceicoccaceae bacterium | reverse complement strand
TACGAGTATGAGATAGGAACGAGTTTAATTTTAGCCGACACAGACAAGGATGGGTTGTCAGATTATGACGAACTAAATACATACTTAACAGATCCTAAGAGTAATGACTCTGATAGAGATAGGATGAGTGATTATGATGAAGTTCAAGCAGGCACAGATCCTTTAGATAAGTCGAAGTTCCCTACGAAGGTGTCCATTAGCTTGAGTATGGCTAAGGGTGTAACAACGGATGAACAATATGCTTATGTTGAAGTAGGTGTTTATGATGAAGTCCAAGATAATTGGCATTCGTTTTTTGGTGAAGGTGAATATCTCGAGGTTGAACTTAACCGAGGAAGAGGCAGCACAAGTATAGCGTTACCCACAGGATATCAATATGAGATATATCCTTATATTGGGGATCTTTATGCAGATGAAGAAGGAACTATTACTGGTCTTACTAGTGAATCAGAAGTGTTCGAACTAAGTAGAGCAAAGAGCTTAAGATTTACCTTAGACGGAGATACAGATGGGGATGGTGTAACTGATTCAGTTGAAGCTAAATTAAGGAGTGATCCTAACAACTCAGATTCGGATGGAGATGGATTAGAGGATGCGTACGAGTATGAGATAGGAACGAGTTTAATTTTAGCCGACACAGACAAGGATGGGTACGATGATTATATGGAGCATATGCTATCTACTAATCCAAATAATTCTAGAGACAAACCAATTGCCTTCAAAGAAAGAGAATTCTTTACCCCATCAGATTGGGAGGAAGGTTTTAGTTTATACGCTTATTTCAATGGCCTTGATGAAAATAATGAATTTGGCTATATAGAAATGGGTTTCACCGGAGAAATGTTAGCTGAAAAATTAAGTGCTATTGCGGGCAAGAGGATGACTTCTGCTAAATTGTTTTTAAGGCGTGATACTACAGGATCTAACCCGCGTTGGTTTGTTAGAAATGATTATGATGAAATAGAAGTTTCAAATTATATCCAAAAAATTAAGAATGAGTCTAAGTACTTAGATGCATCAATTGTATCTGAAGACTTTGATACAAAATTGACAGAGAATTCAGAAGGAGGCTTCCTTGTTTCTGAGTTGTTTACTATTAATGCGTCTAGTAAAACGGAAGGTTCAATTTCATTGGTATTAAGCGGACAGCATACGTATGTCCACACTTCCGTAGATTATGGTGGTACTCAAATTAAACTCCCATTAGCAATGCAGGATAGTTTCATTGTTGTTGGTTCAATGGAAGATAAAAATCTAAGTGATGGAAAAATATTGATAGAAGGGTATATTTTCCTAGGATCGGAAGAGTTAAATATGTTTGGAGAAACTTTTAATCCTGGAGGAGAATATCATGAGGAATATTAATCTATGAAAATGAGAATTTTCTTAATTGATAATATTTAATAGTTTACTACTATATTAGCTAGTTATTAATCTTGAAACCCCACTTAATGATTAGCTCTTCTAACTATAGTTTATTCAGATTTACTCCTATTTTAACATGTAAGATTATTTGTTTCTTATTTGCCTTTTTGGGTACTTCTAAGGCAGAAGATGGAGGATTAAATCAGTTTATTACAGATGGGACTATGGTTCATCTATGGTTAGACAATTCTAGTTATCCATTAGAGGTTATAGAGTATTCTGATGGTCTTTCAGAATGGATGCCTATTTCAAGAAATTATGGAAATGGCTGGGAGTCTATTTCCCCAAATGCTTATGATGTATATCCAGCTGATCCAGTATCGGTTTTAATCTTGCCTCAAGGAAATAATGGATTTTTTCGTAAACGTTATGAAAAAACTATTAGTATTCCTGGTAATAGCGCACTTGTTAGTCGTTTTTTGATGCAAGCTACTTTTGGTCCAACACGTTCTGATATTGCGAACTTCCCAAATTTAGCGACTGCAGATCTTACGGAGAGTAGTTACACAAGTTTTGAAAGCTGGATCGATCAGCAAATTGCACTACCGCCTTTTTATCATAGAGCTTTTTGGCGACAGCGAAGTGATCCAGATTATCAAGACTATACGTGGAGAGATGGTGCTTTACCTAATGAGGTTGGTCACGATTCAAGCTTAGGCCAACGTTTTGCGTTTTATCGTGGTCCTACTCGTTATGATGCAAATTGGAATAATCCATTACCTGGATATGGTGGATTTTTCGACATAGATGGAAATCCAATTGACCCTTCGGATCATGCAGGAAATTTAGACTACGCAGGCGTTCCTAAAATCGGCTTGCATGCTGAAAATTCAATTCGCCACAAAGGTCATGTTTGGGATGTTTCTGGACTTGGATGGGGGGGTGACAAAAAAGCAGTTTGGTATGAAGCTGCTATTAATGCAGAGGATCAATTAAGACAAAGAGTTGCGTGGGCACTAAGCCAATATTTTGTTGTAGGTGAAGCCGGTAGTGGTCAAGAGGGCACGACTGAGCGTTGGTTAAATTATTATGATATTTTTGTTCGAAATGCATTTGGTAATTTTAGGGATATATTAAGTGAAGTTACTTGGAGTCCCCATATGGGTAATTATCTTTCATATATTGAAAATAAGAAAGCAGATCCAAGTAAGGGGACTTTCCCTGATGAAAATTACGCTCGAGAAGTAATGCAGTTATTCACCATAGGACTTTGGGAATTAAATGAAGATGGAACATTGGAATTAAATTCAAATGGTAAGGGAATTCCAACATATTCGATTGAAGATGTAGCTGAGTTTGCTAAGGTATTTACTGGATTACGTCGCCCAGGGGATCGATCTAATATAGAAGTTTTTTTTGGAAATTATGTCGATCCTATGCGCATACAACCAGTTAGGCATGATTTTAGCACAAAGACTTTGTTGGATGGTACTACTCTAGGACCATTCCCTAATAATAAAGAGGGAGTACGTTCAGATGTTAAAGGGCTCCTTGATCATTTGTTTGAACATAAAAACCTGCCTCCCTTTTTTGCAAAATTTATGATTCAAAGGTTCACAGTTTCTAATCCTTCGCCAAGTTATATTCAGTCAGTTTCGAGTGCATTTAAGTCTGGCCTTTATAATGGTGTTGGGTCAGGAAACAGGGGGGATATGGCTGCTTTAATTAAAGCTATACTGCTGCACCCAGAAGCTCGGTCGCACCGCTTATCTTTTGATCCTATACACGGAAAGCTTAGAGAGCCATTAATTAGATTAATGCATCTGTGTCGTTCTTTTAATTTAGAATCAAATCGCGTTTATGAATGGATTTGTTTTAAAAACCTTGGAGATTCTATTCTCCAAGCTCCTTATGAACAAAGTTCAGTTTTTAATTTTTATAGTCCAAGTTATTCTCCGAATGGAACTATTTCAGATATGGGTCTGAGTGCTCCTGAATTCCAAATTAGTAATGATGTTAGTGCTCTTAAGCTTTTGAATCATTTTAACTTATTAATAGATCAAGGATTAATTCAGGATCCTAGTGGAGATTTTGGCTCTCGATGGTATGTAGATGCAAATTTAGATTTTAGTTATGAAGTAAGTCTGAGTTATGACATAGATACATTAATAAGTTGGCTTGATTTAATTATGTGTGGAGGTGCCTTAGGTGAATCAACTAAAGTTATTTTAATAGATGCCATGAATGCTACGGGAGAATTTCCGACTGATTATATGAAAGTAAAATATCTTATTTTTTTAATTTCAATGACGGTAGAATTTAATACACTTTATTAAGATGAATCTAGATAAGAAAATATCTCGGAGGAAATTTATTGCCCAGGCAAATTGTGCGGCAGTTGGTACCGCGTCTCTATTGTCTTCACTTTTATCTCTAAGGTTAACGGCAGGTGCGGTTTCAGGGTCAAGATTCCCAGATTATAAAGCTATTGTATGTCTTTTTTTTAGTGGCGGTAATGATTCTTTTAATATGCTAGTGCCCAGAGAAGATAATGCATATAACGAATATAAACAAGTCCGTGGCGGGAATTATTTATCAGAAGGCGTAATCTACGACCCTTATAATTTAGATAATATAGCAAATGGTTTAGGTGGATTAGCTCACAGAAAAGATGATTTGCTTCCAATTAATTCAACTAATCAGCCTTACAGCGAATTTGGTATTCATCCGGATTTGCCTTATTTAAAAACGCTATATGACAATGGTGATCTTGCCTTTGTTAGTAACGTTGGATCATTAATCGAGCCTACCTCATTAAATGATTATAACAATGCTTCTGTATCTTTACCAGAGGGATTATTTTCTCATGCTGACCACCAAATTCATTGGCAAACACTTGTGCCTCAAGTTAGAGGAACTGCGCCAAAAGGTTGGGGCGGTAGAATGGCAGAGGTAATGGCTCACGCTAACCAACAAGATAATATTTCAATGAATATATCCCTGTCAGGCACAAATGTACTTCAAACTGGCAATTCTACCGTACCATATATTACCGATCCATCTGGAATTGTTGAATTAAACAATTATAAT
Source organism: uncultured Puniceicoccaceae bacterium (assembly GCA_913044165.1). Lineage (GTDB taxonomy): Bacteria > Verrucomicrobiota > Verrucomicrobiia > Opitutales > Coraliomargaritaceae. The sequence goes on along the minus strand of CAJWMY010000010.1, from coordinate 32,472 downwards.
TTAGATCCTACTTTAACACTTTCAGTAAACGATATTCTAAGTGATCATTATCATAATATCTATGCTAAAACGCTTGCTAAATCTAATAAAAAATCAATTGATACTTCAATTTTTTTTAAAGAAGCATTAGAAAGTTTAGATCAGCCATATAATCCATCAGATGTAAGCAATCTCTCTGATACGGCATCTCGTTTTTCAATGCTTAGTAAAATTATAGAAGCTAGAATGGCACTAGGGATGAATCGCCAAATATTTTTTATAGACCGGGGAGGGTGGGATCATCATAATGAAGTTGTTATACCTCAATCTCAACTTTTTAGAGAAATAAATGAAGCAATAGAATTATTTTGGAGGAATATTGTTGGTCTAGGTTTAGAAAACAACGTTGTTCTTTATACAGCCTCAGACTTTGGCCGTACCCTATCTTCAAATGGGAGTGGATCGGACCATGCTTGGGGCGGAAATCATTTTATCATAAGTGGAAATGCTAATGGGGGAAAAATTTATGGACAATATCCAAACTTATCTATTGGTGGTCCCGATGACGTAGGCCGCGGGCGTCTCTTGCCTACTACTCCAGTTGATGCGTACATGGCAGAAATTGCAGGTTGGTTTGGCGTCCCACAATCCGAACTTTCTACAGTCATACCTAATATAAACAATTTTAACCTAAATAATTTATTATCTCCTTTGGGTATTTTAAATAACAATATTATTATTTAAAGATGTCTCTATATATTAAATACTTTTATGTAAGTGCATTTTTAATATGTGGAATTAACGCACAGAATATTCCTATTCTGACTAGTGATTTCTCAAATGGCTTAGACGGATGGGACCCAGCACAAAGAATTTCTATAACTAATCAAAATTCTTTTTCCACATTCAATAATTATATTCAGATTACTCCAGGCTTGTATTCAGGCAATCAAGGCAAGAAATTAATCATTCACAATACTTCAGATGCTTGGACTGGAAATTACAACAGTAAAGGCGTAACTGGCATACAGTTTAATTTCGCCAATTGGAGTGATATAGATGCTGCTTCAATTCGTATATCTTTAGGAAATAGAACTAATGTAATGCAGGGTGGAGGCACTTTTTGGGTAAGTGACTCATTTCAATTTTTCCCTGAAAATAGTGGATGGGGTTCAGTTTATATACCCATATCAGAATCTACTATGCACAGAGTAGCTAATCACAATGGTCAAATTGGTATTGATACTTTTGAGTCAACTTTGGATACAATAGAATCTATTAGAATATTCTCTTCTGTATTAGGCTATGCTGCGGTTGGTGATGAATTTGAAGGAATCGTTGGATTTGATTCTATTGCATTAGTTGGTATTCCAGAGTCTAGCACCTATGGCTTATCATTAGGGCTTTTATTGGTAATTATGACTATAGGATTTAAATTAAAGGGCGTATTATTAAATGTATGGTTCAATTAAATACGTGGTAAACGCTACATAAAGTGTATAAAAGTAAGTTTTGGTCATTTTAGTGGATATATATATATGACTATTTATGGAAACATTACTACCATTTTTCTTTGTATGATTGCTCCAAATTTAACAATTAATGCATCTGAATCAGCTTTTAAAAGAACTAATGAAGGAGTAATTGAGGTAAAATATTTACCAGCTTCTACTGTCTTGGTTAAACGTTCAAATGTTTCATATTTTGAAGAAAACAATCTTTTTATGCCACTTTTTTGGTATATAACCACCCGAAATATAGCGATGACTTCACCAGTTGAGGTTAGATTGAATCCAGGAGAAATGTACTTCTTTGTAGGTAAGGACGCCTCAAAAAGAGAGCTAAAGTCCAGCAGTTCAGTAGACGTCGAAAAAATTCCGAGCCGGACTGTTGCTAGTATTGGTTATTGTGGAAGATACAACCAGTCTAATTTTGAAAAAGCTAAAAGTAAGCTTGTAAAATGGATTGAAAAGCAAGGTATTTATACAATTACAGGTGAAGCTAGAGCAATTTATTGGGACAGCCCTTCTGTTGCTGACCAAAAGAAACGTGCTGAAGTACATATTCCTATTTTGCTTTCGCCTTAAAATTGATAAAATGACAATTCGTTTTTGAGGATTTAGTGCAGTTTTAGAAATTTGGCTCGATTCTTGCATATTTCGTTGCAGATGGAGTTATTTATAGATCAGTTCATTAAAAAAGAGCGCTTAAATACTGATTTCCGTATTCTAGTTGATCGTGCATATTTTCCAATTGCTGAACAAATTTTAAAATGGAATCGATCGACAGAGGCTCCATTGGTAATTGGTATTAATGGAGCCCAAGGTACTGGAAAATCAACTCTCTCTCGATTTTTATCAGATTATTTTAGAGAAGAATATGATCTTAACGCATTTGTTTTGTCTTTAGATGACCTCTATAAAACATATCAAGAACGATATAATTTATCTCAGTTAGTACATCCTTTACTTATTACTCGAGGCGTTCCTGGTACACATTCTGTTGATATAGCCCTAGACTTTTTCAAATCTATATCTTCTCAATTAGATGGTACGATACTCAGTCCTCGTTTTCGGAAAGAAATTGACGATCGAGTACCAAAGGAGGAATGGAACAAACTTGATTTACCAGTAGATATTATTCTTTTCGAGGGTTGGTGTGTTTCAGCCCGTGCACAATCTCTAGATGCTTTATCCGATCCAATAAATGCCTTTGAATCAAAAGAAGATTCTGAAGGAACTTGGCGTAGCTATGTAAATCAAGAATTAGCTACTTGCTACGCAGAAATGTTTTCCTATATTGATCATACGATTTTATTAAGAACTCCCTCTTTTGAGACTATTGTAGATTGGCGAATGGAACAGGAGCAAAAGCTTCGTGCTTCCTGTGAAGAAAATGGATTTGAGTTGAATCAGCACTTTATGACAAAGGTAGAGTTAGAAAGATTTATATCTCACTTTGAGCGACTCACTCGATGGATGCTAGTTGATATGTCTAATTTTGCTGAGATGGTAATCGATTTTAATGTAGATCGTTCTTTTAAAAGATTATTGATTAAAAATTATGGGAACTAAGGCATATATTATTATAACTGATTTAGATGCATCATTACTTGATGGATCTTATTCATATAAAGATGCAATTGATGCCTTGGACGTTATTCATGAGGAAGAAATACCACTCGTGTTAAATTCTAGTAAAACATTGTCAGAAATGCTTGTTATTGCTGATAAATGGAGGTGGAAGCGTAAGCCTATTTTAATTGGAGAGAATGGTGCTACTTTAGCTTTTCCGAAGCTAGATATCGAAGGAGAGTGTTGGTCTAAGTATATAAAGTCTACTGCGCTACTTGGAGATTACTTTTGTGTTTATGATCCAGCTGCTTATGAGAGAATACTTAGTATTTCTAACAAGCTTAGGATAAATCATAGTTTTAAATTTGAGGGATTTTCTGACTTATCTGCTGAATCATTATCTGATCTAACGGGATTAAATCTGCAGGCTTCAAAAAATGCAAAAAATCGTTATGCAACTGAGCCAATTTTATGGCATAGTAGTCTTGAGGATTGGCAGTATTTTAAGCAAAAGATATCTGCTCATGGTATTAAAGCAGTTAGAGGCGGTAAATTTTTTCATTTAATGGAATCTGGTTATGATAAAGCTATCGGTATGACATCAGTATTGTCTTTATTTAAAAATCGTTATCCAAATGTAGATTGGAAAACATTCGCAATAGGAGATAGCCCAAATGATCGACTTATGTTGGAGCAGTCTAATCTGGCATTAGTTATTCCAAATGCTGAAAAAGGAATGATGGCCTTAAGAAGGCCTGACTATTATTCTGCTAAATTCTACGCATCTAAAGGATGGAATTCTTCAGTTTTAGAAATTTTAAACCTTAGCCTAACCCAGATATAACAAATTTTACTATGAGTGATTTTCATCAAAATGGTGTCGTTACTAATTTTCATAATTTAAAAACACGTTCTAACGAGAGTCTCGAGCGCGAAGTTTTTAAATTATCTCGGTCAAATCCTATTGGATTGATTTTACCGTCATTATTTTCTGAATTCAAAGGAGATGCCTTCCCTAGGATTATTGAAATTTTATCCCAGATGGATTATATTGATGAAATAGTCGTTGGTTTGGATCAGGCAACGGATTCTGAATATCAGCTTGCTTTAAAATCTCTTCAGCCTTTACCTCAAAATATCAAAGTATTATGGAATGGTGGTCCCCGTTTAAGAAAAATTGATTCTTTATTGCAGGATTACAATCTGTCTCCCCTTCAAGAGGGTAAGGGTCGAAATGTATGGTTTATGTTTGGTTATTTATTAGCAAGCAACCAATCAAAAGTTGTGGCTATCCATGATTGTGATATTTTGACTTACCATAAAGAAATGTTGACTCGCTTAATTTACCCGGTGCTCAATCCAAGTTTGAATTTTAGCTATAGCAAGGGATATTATTCACGTATCGCTGATAATAAAATGAATGGGCGTGTTTGCCGTCTATTAATTACACCTTTGCTTAGAGCTTTAAAACAAGTCTGCGGTGAGACTGATTATCTTGAGTATATGGATAGTTTTAAATATGCACTATCGGGAGAGTTCGCTTTTAAAAAAGAAATCATTCCAGAAATCCGAATTCCATCAGATTGGGGCTTGGAGATGGGGATGTTGTCTGAAATTTACAGAAATCACAAAAAGAATAAAATTTGTCAGGTTGATATTTCAGATCGCTATGACCATAAGCATCAAGATTTATCCTCTCATGATCAATTTAAAGGGTTAACTAAAATGAGCTCAGATATCTCAAAGTCACTTTTTAGGAAACTTGCAACCTTTGGGGAGGAATTCTCAACAGCAAAAATTCGTACAATTAAAGCATCTTATTATCGAATGGCACTAGACTTAATAGATATTTATGAGAGTGATTCTCTTATGAATGGATTGCATTATGATCGACACAAGGAAATGCAGTCGGTTGAGGTTTTTGCTGAAAGTATTATGCGAGCAGGTAATGAATTTTTAAATCAGCCAACTGATACGCCATTTATTCCAAGCTGGAAGCGAGTTCTATCAGCAATTCCGGATATTTATGATCAGCTTACTGAAGCAGTGGATGAAGATATGGCATTATATTCCCCCATAAAGACTAAAAAGCGAATCAAGACGAGGCAACGTGACTTGGTAGAGCAACACGTAAAAAACCTATATCCTAAAGATGACACTGAATCAATTACAGATTCGATTGTAGCGCTTTCGGATTTGAATGATGCATCTCATGATTTGTCACGTTGGCATAATAAATGGAGTGAGAACGATATAACTTTAATAACATATGGAGATACTATAAAGCATGGCGATGAAGCGCCTTTGCGTACATTAAATAAGTTTTTGCGAAAACAACTTAGTCAAATAATTAGTACAGTCCATATTTTGCCATTTACTCCCTACAGTTCAGATGACGGTTTTTCAGTTATAGATTATTTTATAGTAGATGATGATTTAGGAGAATGGTCAGATATTGAAGCCATTGGCTCTGACTTTGACTTGATGGCAGATTTAGTTATCAATCACTGTTCTGTTGAGTCTAGATGGTTCAAAAATTTCTTGGCTAACAAAGGTGAAGGTAAAGATTTCTTTTTTACAGTTGATGATAGCTTTGATCGTTCAAAAGTTATTCGACCGCGTTCAAGCCCATTATTTAAAGAAGTTGAGACTAGCGATGGAAAAAAGAAGGTATGGTGTACATTTAGCCATGATCAAGTTGATTTAAATTTCAATAATCCCGAAGTCCTTTATGCGTTTATTAGGCTTTTGAAATTTCTTGTATCTAAAGGGGTTCGGCTTTTTCGTTTAGATGCTATTGCTTTCCTTTGGAAGGAATCAGGAACTACATGTGTTCATTTAAACCAAACCCATGAGGTTGTTAAGTTGATGCGTCTTATTTTGGAGCAGATGAATCCTGAATCTGTTTTAATTACAGAGACAAATGTGCCTAATCGTGAGAATTTGAGTTATTTCGGAAATGATAATGAGGCACATTTGATTTATAACTTTTCTTTACCACCACTTTTAATTTATGCATTACTTAAAGGGGATGCTACGCTCTTAAAATCATGGATGATGTCTATGCCCCCAGCAAGAAGAGGACGAAGTTATTTGAATTTTATAGCCTCACATGATGGAATTGGTTTACGACCTCTAGAAGGTTTGGTTTCCGAGCAAAATCAAAATGATCTACTTAATACATTAAAGTCTTTTGGAGGTACTATTTCGAATCGAAAAGTAAATGGAAAAAAAGAGGTTCCATATGAGGCTAATATTAGTCTCTTTGATGCAATGAAGGGTACTATTTCAAAAGGTGCAGATATTTTTCAAAAAGAACGTTTTATTTGTGCGCATACCATTCTTCTAGCACTTGAGGGAATACCTGCTTTTTATATACACAGTTTGTTAGGTACTGAGAATGCTCATTCATTGACAGAAGAAACCGGCCATGCGCGTTCAATTAACCGTTATAGATGGGAATGGAAAGATTTAAATGATAAACTGAGTGACTCTAAAGACTCTCATTCTATTGTCTTTGAAGCCCTTAAGCATCTCATTTCTATTAGAAAGAAACAGCCCGCATTTCATCCAAATGCAACTCAATTAACTTTACATTTAGGTGATAAGGTTTTCGCTTTTTGGCGAGAAAGCCTCGATCGAGATCAAAGTATTTTTGCTTTACATAATGTCTCTGACGAAGTTGTAAGAGTGTCTTTAAATGAATTAAATTTGATTAGTACTGAGAATTGGCATGATTTAATTTCCGGGCAATGTTACAGCGACGTTAAAGCAGAGATTGAATTAAATCCATATGGATGTCTTTGGATTTCTAATACGTAAAATTTCATCTTTAATAGATAAGCGCTTCCATCTTTTCCCTGAGAGTCCAATCACTATCAAGCTTTTGAATAAGTGTTATATTTATTAATTGATTAAGTGGGTCTATCCAGAATTCTGTACCTGCAGCTCCATTCCAAGAATACTGATGGGTTATTTCTTTCCCTGATGATGGATCCTTCGCTATATTTAATCTAAATCCTAATCCAAATTTAGAATCCTCTAAACCAAATGAATAATCTGTCCATGGATCTTTAGGATTATCCAATACATTTCTTAGGTGATCCCTTGTCATTAAATCTATTGTATTTTTTCCTATATAATATCTACCATTAAAAGTACCTCCGTTTAAAAGCATCTGAGCAAATTTGTAATAGTCACTAGCTGTAGAAATAAGTCCTCCTCCACCTCCAAAGAAATTACTTTGGCTTGAGTAATGTTGCGATCTCCATTCTTCAGCTAATTTAAGTTTTCCATTTTCATTTTTATAATTTGAGCTAAATCTATTTTTTTTAGAATTCGGTAATCTAAAACTAGTATCCTTCATTTCAAGAGGTTCGAAAAAATTTACATCTAAATATTTAGCAAGGGTAATTCCAGTTAATCTTTCAATAAGTACTCCTTGTATATCTACAGATATACTATAATGCCATTTTTCACCTGGATGGTATATTAATGGTAATTTCGATATTTTTTTTACAAAGTCATTACCGTCTTTGAGATCATCCCAAATTTTGGCTTTTCGGTACTTTTTATCTACTGGGTTTTCGCCCCATCCATATGAGAATCCTGCTGTATGGGTTAGTAGATGTTTTAGTGTAATTTCTTTATTAGGCCTGACATAACGACCATTTTGATAGACTTTTAGTTTTTTAAATTCTGGGAAATAATCTGTTATTGGGCTATCTAATTTTAATTTCCCTTGCTCTACAAGCTGCATAATAGCTACTGAAACAATTGGTTTAGTCATTGAGTAGATTCGGACGATTGTATCCTTTTCCATTAGTTTTTTCTCCTTTATGTCACTAAAGCCAAAAGCCTCAAAATGTTTAATGTCATTGTCTATAGAGGTGAGATTAATTATGCCGGCGTATTTTTCCGATTTTATCCATTCATCTAGTTGATGATTAATATTATCAATTTTTTGTGTGGTTAGTTCCATATTTGATTGGGCATTTAATGATACGAAAGATATCATAAGCAGTAATATATTTAATAGTCCCATGTTCTATATTTGCATAAAAAAATGCGGACTAGGCACAAGCCTAATCCGCATAGATTATTACTGTATGATTTTTAAAAAAATATTTAGAATTTTCCTACAATCTTAAATGTAGCATGTAGGGGCGCTCCCACTGATACCTGCCCGCTTCCATATGAGTGAGGGAAGTACAGCTTATCAGTAAGATTTTCGATATTAACTTGTAGGCTAAGATTTTCATCAACCTTGTAGTGTGCAGAAGCATCTACACGGGTGTATGATGGCAAATTTACACTTTTACCTTTTCCAAGAGTGTCGCCCTTATGAATCAATCCTAAGCCTAGGCTAAGTTTACTATCAATTTTAAAAAGATTCCAAAGAGAATAACTTTTATCAGCGACTTCTTCAGGTGCATCACCTTTTATAATGTCAGCACCGGCAGAAATAAACCAATTTCGATTGATATTACCGATTAATGTAATCTCATAACCTTCTACGCTTGATTCTGATACAGAGTAATTGCCGTCTTGTACAGAGCCAGATGGCTTAACCGCATTCAGATCATAATAAGCTGCAGTAAGGCTAATGCCACTATTTAGGTCGTACTTAACACCAAACTCAGTATTTTCATAAACATCTGGGTCTGTTTTTTGCTTAGTTGTACCTTTTAAGTCAGCGTATTGGTCACCACTTTTAGGTATAAAAGATTCACTGTAACTAGCATAGTAAGTTACATCTTCACTAGCTTTATATGAGAAACCAAGCCTTGGAGAGAACTCTTCATCTTTTTTAGAAGCACTTCCACCTGAATTTCCATATACATCTGTCACAGAAAGATCAAAAGTGTCTAAGCGACCACCGAGAACAACATCTAATTTATCAGTAACAGATATTTCATCACTAAAGTAAATAGATGATACCTCAAGTTCTGCTTCTGTACCATCATACTCTTCAGTTACGAAATTGTAAGGTGTAGCTGACAAATCTAGTGGGTTAGCTACAGCAATAGTGATCTTTTCACCTTTCTGATTTACTTCAGTGCCTATAATCTCATTTTGAAACTTAGTTTGTGCTTCTAATGTAGTTAGTTCTCCTGGTGAATCCCATCCGTCATCTGGTTCGTTATTAACCAACCAAGATGCTTGATCAGCAAGAGTATATAGAGTTTCCTCATTATCAGTGTCCATATAGAAACGGCCGTTATCGTTACTTGTTTTGATACTTTCATAACCAAATACAAATTTGTGGAAAAAACCACCGACTTCTTTTTCGCTTATGAAATCTAAGGACATAATTTCACTGCTTCTGTCAGTTGTGTCTCTGTAACCAGCTAAAGTTACTGTATCTGCATTGGCATCATAACTATCTGCGTAAAGATTTTGGTACATCTTATTGTATTCATTATCTGTATAATTAAAACGGATCTTACTACTATCATTTAATTTATGATCAACTGTTAGTCTTATGTTTTCTGCATCGAGAGTAGAAAGATTGTCGTTTTGTGAGCCAAAAGTTGTATCGGCTAAAGATGAGACAGGTGTACCTCCGACGGAAGGAATGCCTCTATCAATGTAACGATCATGATCTAATGTTTCATAAGATAGATTAACAGCTGTATTATCACTTAAATTAAATTTAAATGTTGGGTTAAATCCACTATTGTCTCCATAATAAAAATCTCTGTGATTTTCTAGATTTTCTTCATAGTAGTTTAAGCGAACTGCAGCATTAGAATTTACTGTGACATTTGTGTCCAAACGAATGGAGTTTCCACCAAAATCATCCATAGATATTTGATATTCAGAGAATTTATCCCCAATCTGTGCAGTTTTGGTCACTCGGTTAATAAGACCTCCAGTACCGCCTCTTCCAAAGAATAGGGCGTTTGCACCTCTAAGTACTTCTACTTGGTCTATATTGTATAAGGGTCTGTAGTATTGGACATCATCTCTTACACCATCAACGAAGAAATCAGCCGTTGATCTGAATCCACGGAACATTATGTGATCTCTATGTCCTTCTCCTTGTCCTGCTGAAATGCCCGGAACGTAGTCTGCAATTTCGCTTATGCTAGTCGTACCCTGTAGTGATAGTAGATCGGATGTTAATATCGAGACACTTTGAGGTATTTCCTCAATTGGAGTAGCTGTTTTCAAAGAATTAACTTGATCGGATTGCAAATACTTCCCGACAACTTCTAAATCATCTAATTCAATGATTTCTTCAGCGTCTAAAGCGTTTAAAATTGCTAATGTAGAACATAAAAATGCAACAGTAGCAGTTTTTATTAATTTAATATTCATGTTTGTTTGTTTTCGATTTAAATGAGAAAGGGTCTCAATTTCATTAAGTATTTCGTATTGTCAAACTTATTTTGAGAAAGAGTCTCAATATCATAATAAAGCAACTTTTTAGCTTAAACCTTTACTCTCAAAATTCTTTTGAGAATATTAAGTGCGCATATGAAGCATTTAAAACAAAATATGTTTATATATGGACTTGTAGCTAGCATAGTGCTTGCGCTATCAGTATCTCAATTAGATACATTAAATAATGGGGAATGGATAGTTTCTGCGCAGCCATTTAAATGGTGGTTAATAGCACTAATCTTCTTTTTTCAGGGCTTAGGGTTACCTCGGTATGCTTTCAAAGATTATAGCATATCATTGAATATCTGCTTAGCTGTTTTATTTTGGAATTATATAGGAGCAATTTTATGTGCATATTTTATTTTTATGCCGACATTACAGCCAAATGCGGTTTTAGGATTTTTCTTTTTAACAATGGCACCTTCAACGATAGCTTTATCTGTTTCGTATACAGATTTATCTGGAGGAGATGTTTCCCAAGCACTTGTTTCAACGTGTATATCTAATTTTTTAGGCACATTTATTTTACCAGTAAGCTTTATTCTTGTCTACAGAATGGGAGAGGGTTCTGTTGATCTTAGTCGCATTGGGATATTAATTGAACGAGTCTTACTTTGCTTATTTATTCCTCTATTTTTAGGATATGGACTTCGCTATTACGGGCCTAAGATATTTCAGAAGCTCTTGATATGGAAAAAGTATATTATTGAGGGATTACTATTGATTTTAATTTTTAATGCTTTTCTAACCTGCTTTTGCCAAACATTTATAGGCGAAGAGTTTATGATTTCCGGCATTGAATTCATTCGAATAATATCTTATGCCTTGGGTTTGTTTACGATTGTCAGCTATTTGGTTTGGCAAAATGGTAGGTGTCTTAAATTGCAACGAGGTCGTCAAATTGCATTCTTTTTTACGGCCTCTCAGAAATCAATCTGTTCAGGAATTCCATTAATACTTCTAACCATAGATACCTTTGGTTTTGAAGTAGAAACAGGTTTTATTGTATTACCACTAGTTAGTTATTATTTCTACCAAACGTTATTTGGGGCATGGATTGTTCGGATTCTATGCAAATAAAGCAAATTCAAAGCCTGGGCTTGATTGATTAAGCAGGCTTAGGACGTGACTGCTATTTTTAAATAAATCGACTAATCCCTTTGGTATAATAGGATCTATTTCAATCCCTTTGTCTGATATTTTTAAATCTATATTGTATTTTTCAAAGCGTAGTGAGCACTCAGTGGCATCTATTGGATAGCTTAATATATGCCTTAATTCATCAATTGCTTCAATTTTATCGATAAAATCTTCGATGTTAATTGTAGTATTGGAACAAATTGACAAGAGATTACAGTAAGAATTTAGGCTATTAAGTAATTCGAATTGGTTAGTTAAGTTTGTTTCTTTAAAGGCGCTTACCTCTGTTCTAATCAAGTACTGTTTATTTTGCTTAGTATCTAATGTAATTGATACGACAAAGCTAAGTTGGGGTGTTTCGACTGCAACTGCTCCATTCTGAATATCAATATTATAATCAATTCTCTTTAAATCAAAAATGGTTCTCTGATGCTCGAGAATCTCACTCGCAATCTGCTTTATATTTTCTGCGCCTATCTTTTGGACAAATTCTATAGAGGATGCATTATATTCAGTCGGTAGATGATGTATTCCTTTAAAGCCTGAAAGCTTTCGTATTGATCCTCTCTGTAAGCCGTATAGAATAGTAGATTGCATGGGAATAATTCTGAGCTTAATAAATAAATCGCTTGCTTGAAATTAATTAAAAGTTCTTATCTGTAATTATATGGAAAGCTATTTTTTATATGATGGCAAATGCGGAATTTGTAGTTGGTCGGTATCTATCCTTCTGAAAATTTCTAAACCAAGCAGTTTTTATATTAGTTCATTACATTCAGCATTTGCTGGCCAATTATTAGATAATTTTGTTGAAACTAATTTTTCAAAAGATGAAGGCGCTGTCTACATTCGCGGCGATCAAATCTATTATAAAAGTACCGCAGTCTTAAAAGTGCTTGCTGATTGTAAAGCTCCTTATGCTTGGGCAAAATACTTCTTAGTTATTCCTGAAATATTAAGAGACCTTGTTTATCGGATCTTTGCTAAAAATAGATCTAGGCTTTCAAAAAAATTAAAACTTCCTTGCTCATTACCTAAAAATCTTGATTCGAGTCGGCTTATTTCAGATGCCTAGAGATTTTTTTATATTTTATGCTTTACCAATTGCCTTAAGATAGGCAATTTCATCGGTTCTAAAAAACAATGCAAAAAACAAAGAAATCAATCGCCAAGCGTTTTAAAGTTACTGGAACCGGTAAGCTACTTCGTCGTACACCAGGACATCGCCATTTGCTAAGAAATAAAAGCGTTAAACAACGTCGTCGTGCTGGAGCTAGCAAACTTGTAGCTGATGGTCAGAGAGCGAATCTAATTCGAGGCTTACCCTTTGCTTAAAAAATCAATGCTTTAATATACACATGATAATTTAGGTAACATGAAAATGGGCGACCTAATATCAACAAACTAGAGAATAAATAACATGCCTAAAACAAGAAATGTACCAGCGACACTTAAGCGTCGAAAAAAAATACTGAAGAGCGCAAAAGGCTACTTCGGAAATAAATCCCGTCTTTTTCGGTATGCAAAAGATGCTGTTGAACGCGCAGGAAAATATGCCTATCGTGACCGCCGTAAAAAGAAATCTGAATTTCGTCAGTTATGGATCGTTCGGATTAATGCAATATGCCGATCAAATGGTATTAATTATAGCCGTTTTATGCATGGCCTAAAGTTAGCTGGAATTGAAATGGATCGAAAGCAGCTATCAGAATTAGCTATACATGATGAGGTTGCATTTGTTCAACTTATAGCTAAGGCAAAGGAGATGAATTCGGCTAACGCTTAATTTTTAATTTACCCCCAAATAATAGAAGCCACTTCTTTCATCGGAAGTGGTTTTTTATTGAGAAAATAGGGTACTTTAATATATATTGGATATGGTTTTTTTTATCTTACTACTAACCCTAATTTTTGGCCAATTGGATGGATCAGTGACTCTAATGTCCTGGAATGTTAATAAAGTTGAAAGAACAGCTTTAGTTTATATGCCCGAAAAATACACTTCCCAAAAATCTCCATTGGTATTTGTTTGGCATGGCCATCGAGGAAGCTCGGAAAAGTTTATTGAAAGGTGCCCCATTCACAAATTCTGGCCTGAGGCTATTGTAGTTTATCCTCAGGGTTTGAATACGATTACTCCCTATGATAAAAAGGGAGTGTACACCGGTTGGCAATATTCTATAGGAGATTACACTGATCGTGATATTGTATTTTTTGATGAAATGTACAACCACTTTACTGATCATAACTTAATCGATACTACTCGCGTTCATTGTTTAGGATCTTCAAATGGAGGTTCATTTACTTATATTTTAATTCAAGAGCGTCCAAATATATTTGCATCGGTGGTTCCGGCAATAGCTAGTCATATAGGAAGCGAAAATCATTGTAATGTTAGCTTTTCAGGAATACCTATTCTGCATATCACTGGCAAAAAAGAACGAACATTCTATAAGCAAAAGCAACTAGTTGAGAAGATTATTGAATACCGAGATTCAAAACGAGCTGGAAAATGGAAGGGACTAACAGGAGCTCAATATTACCCAAGTAGAAAAGGGGACTTGATTTGGTGGGTACATGATCAGGGGCATAGTTGGCGATATGCTGATACTCGATCTTCAGTTAAATTCTTTAAAGCTTATCCTAAAAAATAAAAAGCCACCCTATAAATAGAGTGGCTTTTGTTTATAAGATGAAAGATTACTTAATTAGACCTTTAGTTTTCCTCCGTAAATTGCGTTTTCTCCGAGCTCTTCTTCGATACGTAAGAGTTGGTTGTATTTTGCAATACGGTCAGATCGGCTTAATGAACCAGTCTTAATTTGTCCGCAATTGGTTGCTACTGCTATGTCTGCGATTGTTGCGTCTTCTGTTTCACCTGAACGATGAGAAAGTACAGAAGTGTAACCCGCTTCTTTTGCCATTTCAACAGCTTCTAAAGTCTCCGTTAAGGTGCCAATCTGGTTCACCTTAACAAGAATAGAATTAGCGGTTTTTAAATCTATTCCTTTTTTGAGGAATTTGGTGTTGGTTACAAATAAATCATCACCAACAAGTTGTGTATTATTACCAATTGCATCAGTGAGCATTTTCCAACCAGCCCAATCATTTTCATCACAACCATCTTCAATTGAAATAATTGGATATTTCTTTTGAAGGTCTTGGTAGAATTCAACCATTTGCTTGGCACTACGCTTTGAGCCATCGGATTTCTTAAACTCGTATTTCTTTGTCTTGGAATTGTAGAATTCAGATGACGCTACATCTAAAGCAATAAAGACTTGTTTGCCTAATTTGTAGCCTGCTTTTTTAACAGCTAAAGCAATTACTTCAAGAGCTGCTTCATTTGATTTAAGTACAGGAGCAAAGCCACCTTCATCGCCAACTGCAGTAGATAGCCCTTTAGCCTTAAGCACCCCTTTGAGAGCGTGAAAGATTTCACATCCCATACGGAGAGCTTCTCGGAAAGTTTCTGCCCCTTTGGGCATGATCATAAATTCTTGAATATCAATGGGTGCATCAGAGTGGGCGCCACCATTCATAATATTCATCATAGGAACAGGCAGTACCTTTGCGTTGGCTCCTCCTATATATTTGTAGAGGGGAATATCTAATGCGCTTGCCGCAGCTTTCGCTGTTGCTAGGGATACTCCGAGTATGGCGTTGGCACCTAGTTTTTTCTTTGTTGCAGTCCCATCAAGTTCGCACATGAGTGAGTCTACCGAGACTTGGTCACAAGCATCGATACCAATCAATTCAGGAGCAATGATTGATTCTACATTTTGTACTGCTTTAAGAACTCCTTTACCTAGGTAGCGAGTTTTATGGTTAAAGCCTTTTGGAAATTTAGAGGCGGATAAAACTCCGTCTCTTAGTTCTACGGCTTCGTTCACTCCGGTACTGGCTCCAGAGGGGACTGCGGCGCGACCTAGTATACCCGATTCGAGTTCTACGTCTACTTCTACGGTTGGATTTCCCCGTGAATCGATTATTTCACGGGCTCTTATATCGATAATTGATGTACTCATTTCTTGGTTTCTCTGAATATAGAATTTTATTAGTCAATCCTTCAGATGTAATTGATGTTTAGTTTATAGTTTTTTGTAAAATAATTCTTGCTGGCTATTTTATAGAATTTGGTTGGTACGAGAAGCCCAAGATCCTCCTTTTTCTAAACTTGATACAATCTGAGCATAGGCTTTTGCTTTTTCTAAATTACCCTGAATCTTAGCGAGGGAAGTAAGGGTAAATCCGGCTTCTGCTCTTACGGAATCGAGAATTGAATCATCGTTAAGTAGATTTTCTAGGGCTTTTATTCCTCTATCTAAGTCAAGTTGGTAATGACAGAAAGCAATTCCAATTTGTGCCTTACTTGATAGCGGACTTTGGTTAGAAGCTAGTGAATCTGCTGCACTTTCAAAATACATTAACGCGTCTGAGTAGTTTTCATTATTATAAGCATCATTGGCTAAACTAAGGGCTGAAAATCCTCCAATTAAAGTATCCTGGTATGTTTTAATAAAGTCATTCAAGGAATCTTCTTGAAGAGCAGTTTTATAAGCATCTTGTAATTTTAGCGCAGCATTATTTTGAACAATCTTTGTTCCTTGCAATCCAACAATAGCAACAAAGCATATTCCAATTGATGTCAGAATAGATTTTTGATTTTTCTCCCAATAATTGGAGATTTTTTCTTCAGCAGACATAACAGAAGTATCTAGGTCTAAAGAAATATTTTTTGGGTCGGCATCTTTGGGAAATAGGGGATTTTTTGGATTTTTAGGTTCTCTATGCATAATATGAATATTAAGGGTTAATCAAATACTACTGTTTTGTTGTTATAGACAAGAATTCTATTATTTAAATGCAATCTTACGGCCTGTGCAAATACTGATTTTTCTAAATCTTTCCCTTTTCGAATTAGATCTATAATTGAGTTTCGGTGATTAATTTGAGTCACATCTTGATATATAATAGGGCCTTCGTCTAAGGCAGCAGTGGCATAATGAGCAGTAGCTCCAATTATTTTAACACCACGATTATATGCTTGGTGATATGGCTTTCCTCCAGCAAATGCTGGAAGAAAAGAATGGTGGATGTTAATCACAGGTACGGATATGGCCTTTAAGAATTCAGAAGATAAGATTTGCATGTAGCGGGCAAGCACAACTACTTCGATTTCGAGTTCCTTTAGTAGCTTATTTTGTGCTTCTTCTGCATTTGCTTTGTTATTCTTTTCGAGAGGAGTATAGTAAAAGGGAATATCGTAACTTTCAGCAGCATCTTTTAAATCTTCATGATTTGATATTATGCATGCAAGTGTTCCGTTAAGTTCATTTGCTTTGAATCGTAATATAAGATCGTGAAAACAGTGGTCAATCTTAGATACAAAGAGCGCAACTTTAGGCTTTTTAGTACTTAGGACAACCGATGCGCTCATTTCAAGAGTACTTCTGGCAAAACTTTTAAAAGCATTCGATTCTTTTTCTAGAGATTTTTCAGATGCATCATATGGGGTCCATTCAACCCTTTGAAAGAAAATATTAGCTTCAGGGTCTTTGTGTTGGTCAGCATGGTCTATGTTCCCATTTCGATCGTATATCCATGAGGCTACTTGGGATACAATACCAGGATGATCAGGCCCATGTAATAATGCTATAATTGATTCTTTTTTCATTGAGCGTTGATTCGTTATTAGATTTTTTTTCCGTAATCTTGAATTGAGCAGACTTCAAACCCTTTTTCTCTTAGGGACTTGATTCCATCAACTGCGGCATCAGCAGCTGAAATTGTAGTCATAATACAGACTTTGTGTTTTACTGCTTCTGTGCGAATTTGATTCTCGTTTTGGCGCGGTATTGTTCCTTGTGGTGTATTGATGATGAGGCTGACTTGATTATTTTTGATCAAATCTATGACATTTGGCCGTCCTTCACTTAGGCGGCAAACTCTCTTTACTTCAATATTATGTGCTTTAAAAAGATCACTAGTTCCTGCGGTTGCAATAATTCCAAAACCTAAAGCGCTGAGTTTTTTAGCAATCGAAATCGCACGCTCTTTATCAGAGTCTTTTACGCTGACAAAAGCATCACCTTTTGTTGGCAGTGGAGGAGATGCTGCCATTTGAGTTTTTGCAAATGCTACCCCAAGATCGGAATCTATACCCATTACTTCTCCTGTGCTTCGCATTTCAGGGCTTAGCATGATAGGAGCCCCGGGAAACCGAGCAAAGGGAAAGACGGACTCCTTAACCGCATAATAAGGGGGGATAATTTCTTCTGTAAATTTTAGGTTTTTCAACTTTTCTCCAGCCATAACCCTAGCGGCAAGCTTTGCTAACGACTGACCAATTGCTTTAGATACAAATGGAACGGTTCGAGAAGCCCTAGGATTAACTTCAATAATAAATAACTCATCATCTTTAATAGCATATTGGACATTCATGAGTCCAATAACTTTTAAAGCTTTTGCTAGAGCGTGAGTTGCTACCCGAACAGTTTTTATTATATCTGGAGACAGGGTATGTGGTGGCATTACCATAGCAGCATCACCAGAGTGTACCCCAGCAAATTCAACATGTTGAAGGATTCCCCCAATGACGGTAGTTTCTTGGTCAGAAATGCAATCTACGTCTAACTCATAAGCGTCTTCGAGAAATTTATCAATTAATACTGGTTTCCCGGGGGCAGCTTCAAATACTTCAGTTATTATGTTTCTCATCTCTTCTAGGTTATAGACAATAAACATTCCCCGACCACCTAGTACGAAAGATGGTCTAAGTAAGACAGGGAAACCAATAGATTCAGCAGCTAAATAAGCCTCTTCTCGAGAATGCGCAATGCGGTTTGCTGGTTGTTTTAAGTTTAATTCTTCAAGAATAGTACGGAATTGATCTCTGTCCTCTGCAGCATCAATCATTTCAGGGGATGTGCCTATAATTTTTACTCCATTTTTTGAAAGTTCAGTGGCAAGATTCAATGGTGTTTGCCCACCAAATTGAACAATAACTCCTGAGCAATTTTCCTGTTGATATATTTCTAAAACATCCTCCAAGGTGAGGGGCTCAAAAAATAATTTATCTGAGGTATCGTAATCCGTTGAGACTGTTTCAGGGTTTGAATTTACCATAACAGTTTCATATCCGGCATCTCTAAGGGCAAAGGAAGCGTGGACGCAACAATAATCAAATTCAATGCCTTGGCCAATACGATTGGGTCCACCTCCAAGGATCATTATTTTTGGTTTATCAGATTTTTTAATTTCGTTTTCAGATCCATAAGAAGAATAATAATAAGGCGTGTATGCTTCAAATTCTCCAGCACAAGTATCAACGAGACGAAACTGAGTATCGATTCCTTTTCCTTTTCTATGTGAGGTAACTTTTTCTAGGCTAGAATCTAGTAAGTCAGCTAAGAGTGAATCAGAAAAACCACTTGATTTAGCTTTTAAGAGTAAAGAATCAGAAATATTTTCTAGCTTAGTGTTAGAGAGCTCTTTTTCTAATTCAACCAATTCTTGTATCTGATGTAGGAACCAAGGGTCGATTTTTGAAAGCTCAAACATGGTTTCTACGCTAAAGCCATTAAGGTATCCATGTCGTAACCAAAATATGCGTTCTGGAGTGGGAACAGATATACCTTGTCGTACGCGTTGAATGTCTTCTATTTTTTTATGGAATTTAGGAGGTCCCATTAATCCTTTGGCTGAGATTTCTAAAGAACGAAGAGCCTTTTGTAGGGATTCCTTAAATGTACGGCCTATCGCCATGGCTTCACCTACAGATTTCATTGCAGAGGTTAAAGTCGGATCGGAGCCAGGAAATTTTTCAAAAGTGAAGCGTGGAATTTTAGTTACAACGTAGTCAATAGAGGGTTCAAAGCTAGCTGGTGTTTCTCTAGTAATATCATTTTGTAATTCATCTAAGCTATAACCAACGGCAAGTTTTGCAGCAATTTTGGCAATAGGGAATCCAGTTGCTTTTGAAGCAAGGGCCGAGCTACGAGAAACACGAGGGTTCATTTCAATTACTACAAGTCGTCCATCTTGGGGATTTACAGAAAATTGAATATTTGAACCACCTGTTTCAACACCAACTTCTCGAATGCATGCAAATGATGCATCACGCATTAATTGGTATTCTTTGTCGGTTAATGTCATTGCAGGAGCAACTGTAATTGAGTCACCTGTATGGACACCCATTGGGTCAAAATTTTCAATTGAGCAAATTACCACACATTGGTCTTTGTGGTCTCGCATAACTTCCATTTCATATTCTTTCCATCCGAGCAAGCATTCCTCGATCAAGACTTCATGAGTAGGGGAAATATCAAGGCCGTTCTGGACCATCTTTTCAAATTCTTCACGGTTATAGGCAATGCCTCCGCCAGAACCACCGAGTGTGAAGCTTGGGCGAATAATGATTGGAAACTCACCGATCAAATTATCAGCAGCATCGAGTGCATCCTTAAGATTATTGATTGTAGCTGATCTTGCCACATCCATTCCAATTTTGACCATTGCTTGCTTGAAGATTTCCCTTGCTTCTCCTTTTTCGATGGCTTCAGGCTTTGCCCCAATCATTTCAACATTGTATTTAGCAAGGATACCTTTTGCATTTAAGTCCATTGATAGGTTAAGAGCAGTCTGGCCCCCTAAAGTTGGAAGTAATGCATCGGGCTTTTCTTTTAATATGATTTTCTCTAACGCTTCCACTGTTAAAGGCTCAATATATGTTACATCAGCGTACTCAGGATCTGTCATAATCGTCGCTGGATTACTATTAACTAAAACCACTTTATAGCCTTCTTCTCGAAGTGCTTTACATGCTTGAGTCCCTGAATAATCAAATTCACATGCCTGCCCAATTACTATTGGCCCTGAACCTATGATTAAGATTGTTTTTAAATCTGTACGTTTTGGCATAAAATAAAGGCAATCGTGAAATTTTTAAACTATCCTGCAAGCAATTATCGCATTTTCTTTAAATTATTTTGATTTAGGATAAACTGAAATATAGATAATCAATCATATATTTATCAAAAAGAATATTAGCATGCTGTTTAAATTAGAGAAAAAGTAATCAAGTGTATAACCTCAAAACTTATTCTAAAATTAATTAATTCTTTATGTTTGAAAAATCAATTACGTTTATCAGTGTTTAAATATGCTTAAGTATTTGGAAATATTTTATCGTCCTGGTGACTTGATTCTGGAACTAACACTTGATACAAAGACGAGAAACTTTGCACTTCGGGTGGCTTATCTGTTTTTCATGGTCCAGAGTTTCCCTTTTGTTTTAAATTATAATTTATTTGGAATCGATAGTGTGCCTTTGGAGGTATTGATGGGAGGTCTTATAGGCATGGGTATCTTCTACCTATTTAGTTTAGCAATTAAAGTTTTTAGTAAATGGTTCAGAGCTGAAGTTGATTTAGTTGAGATCCAATCTGCACTTGGTATTGGGCTTTTGCCTTGGACTATTCTTTTTATTATTCTATATATCTTAATTTCATTGGCACCTTCAATAGCTCCTTTGCTGTTTTTGGTTGGGCTAGTCTACGGTTTCACCATTCTTTTAATTGCACTTAATAAGGTATTAAGAATCGGCTTTCTTAAAACCTACGTGATATTTTTTATTTCGGTTGCCGCTGTATTCTTTCCTTTACTCATGGTTTTTAGATTTATTTTAAGTTCTTAATGAATCATGCTTCAGTACTTGAAGATTGAAAATTTGGCTTTACTTAAATCGTTGTCTTTAGATTTCGATCAAGGATTCTCAGTTGTTACAGGCGAAACTGGAGCGGGTAAAAGTATTTTACTCGGAGCTTTGAATTTATTGTCTGGCACTCGATCGAATCAATCATTGATACGTGAGGGTGCGGTTCGTCTATCTATTGAAGCTAGTTTTTTCTTTCCTGATACCCAGGCTAAATTCGTGGACGCACTTTTAATCAAATTAGATCTACCTGCTTGTGAGGAAGGAACGATGATTCTCTCGCGAAGCCTAGACCAATCAAAGCAATCTAAAATCAAAATTAATGGTGCATTAGCCACGCTTTCACAGCTTAAGTCTCTAGGTGAATTTTGGATCGATTTTCATGGTCCAGGAGAGTCACAAAAACTATTTAAGGAATCATATCAATTGAGCTTATTAGATGCTTTTTCTGGAAACCAAGATATTCTAAAGACCTACCAATTGGCATATCAAAAATGGAAGGATTTTGGGCGGAAGCTTCAACATATCCATTCTTCAGAACAATTAGATTCAGACGATATGCGCTTTTTAAGTAATGAATTAAATAAAATACAAGAACTAGATTTAAGCGAATCCGCTTTGGAGAAACTAGATTTAGATTATACAAAAATTTCCCAATCCCAGGAATGTCAATCAACCCTAAGGTGCTGCTTGGGCTTAATTTCGGGTGAATCAGGCTTGATGCATCAATTAAACATTCTTAATCAGAAATTGGATCATTTATCTACACTTGATAATTCGCATTATCAGCGTATGGAGCGTGCTCGAAGTCTTCAAATAGAAATAGACGACTTAACGCGTGAGCTTGAATCAGAGGTTAGTTCTTATGATTTTGATACAGAGACAATTGATATTGTGACCAATAAGATGTCCACGCTTCAAGAATTAAAGCGAAAATATGGAGGTAGTATAGAGCGTATCAAAAGCGAGAAAAAAGCAATGGAAGAAAAGCTGTCGACCCAAGGTGATGTTTCTGGATCAATAGAAAAGTTAGAGAATGAGCGTGCGGAATTAGAGCAATCCTTAATCAAAAATGCAAAACTTTTACATAAGAATAGGCTTGTTGGTTCTAAAGTGCTTGTTGATCAAGTTTCGGAATTGCTTCTTAAACTAGGCTTTAAAAAAGCCGAATTTTCAATTGAGCTCAAAAGTTTAACGGAGAATAAGTTTTCTGAATTCGGTCAAGAAACCTGTCAGTTTCTCTTTTCTCCAAATGCGGGGCAGGGTCTTTTGCCGCTTAATAAAATTGCATCCAGTGGAGAGACTGCTCGAGTCATGCTTGCTTTAAAAACGATATTAGCAGATGTCGATCATACTCCGATATTAGTTTTTGATGAAGTAGACGCAAATGTAGGGGGGGAAGTTGGCCGAACAGTGGGTGCAGAAATATCACGCATTTCCAATTCGCACCAAGTGTTTTGTGTAACACATTTACCTCAGGTAGCATCTCTCGCTAAGCAGCACTACCTTGTAGATAAGAAACAAGATGATTCAAATACCGAAATTTCGATAATACCTATCCACGGAAATGAACAAATGCGCCTTGGTGAAATTGCGCGTATGCTTGGGGATAGAAGCTCAAAATCAGCTTTAGAACACGCGAAAGAGCTTTTAGACTAAATTAATCTTCTTCTATATTGTCTCTAATTTCTTCACTTAGCTCAATAGCTAATAATTCATTGTAAAAATCTGCTTTAGCAGAACTTTTACTATAAGATTTGATATTCTTTTTTAAGCGCTCTAAATTATCTAGATCTTCTTCATAGTCTAAAACAGAAGTGGACTTTAAGTAGGTGATAATACCTATTCCTCCGTAGTTGAATAGGTCTGATATTTCTCCTGGTTTTAATTGGTAGACTGCCTGAAATTCATAAGGATTAGCATTTTCTGGAGGATTACTAAAGCTAAATTCAGGATAGGGTTCGAGGTTTAGCCCCATATCTTCTACTTCGCTTTGAAAATCTTTTTCTGAAGCTATTATAGCTTCAAGTTCAGTTTTTAAATTCACTCCATGGGTGTTAAACTGGCTACGTTTTTCTTCGTTTACGTAATCTACTTCTACACGGTCTGAAACACTTTCAAAACTTGGTATTTCTGAAGGGATTGTTTCTTGGTAGATAAGAACAATAAAACCATCAGGTATTTCGTATGGGTCAGAGTAATAGCGTTCTTGGGTTAAGTTAAATGCAGAAGTTAGTATTTTAGCAGGTAGGGCCTTATTGTAAACCTCATTTCTAGAGTATGAGTCTAAGTTGATTTCTTCTACCCCATAGCTATCTATGAGATTATAAAAGGTATCTGAATGGAGAGGAATTGATTTATCATATATGGTATAGACAAATTCACTCGCTCTTTCTTCAGAAGACCGAAGTCGAGCTTTATTAATCCAATCTTCTTCAACCTCATTCTTAACTTTTTGGTAAGTTAGGTCATTAATTTCTGAATCAGGATATTCGGCTAAAAAAGATTTGTTGAATTGCTGTTTATTTTCTTGATAGTAAGACTCTAAGGTTTCTTGTTTCGGAATTTTAGGTGTATCTTCTGTAGATGAAAATAGTAGGTAGCTTACATTTAATTTTTCACTTGTTTCATATTTGAACTGCTGACCATCAAAGTAGGCTTTAAGATTGGATTCACTAGTATCTACGTCCGCCTTATAGCTTTCATAATCTAGTTTAACATTATAGATTTCATAGAGGGTATTTTGCTTGTCAGTTATAATACGAATCTGAGCGTCAGTGTAATATCCAGGCCCCTCAATTACGGATTCAAGTTCTTTGATCCTGTAATCATCACTAAGTACTTCAATGAAAGTTGATTCATCCATTTGTTCAGCGTCTTTGATTAAAGAAAGAAAGCTATTGTAGCGTGCATTTTCAAACTGCCCGTTGTCATCTTGAAAATATGGGATTGTAGTGATGTAAGTTTGTAGGCTTACCGAGTCAGGTCTTGGTATTTGAATGGCTTTTAATAAATGTAATTGAACAATACGATTGGCTAGGGCATTTTGAAATTGGTCATTATTATTAAATTCAGTTTTAGTTTGGAGCAACCTACTCATGCTGACGGCAGCAGCAAGTTTATCCATTTGATTAGGATTATTTATATCAACTCCAAACACGACCCGTTTTTCATAATTACTATCATTGGTAGTTAACCCGGGGGTGTTGCCAATAGTAAAAACAAAGGCAATGATTATAATAGCGAGCAGTGAAATAAATATCCAGCGCCCGTGACGAATAAGGTGATGTTGAATCCAAGAAATCATAATAAATTTAGTAAAGAGAACCTTTTTAGTTTAGGGCTCCAATCTGTCAACCTATTGTCAACAATGCTTATGGAAAAAATATTGGGATTGGTATATCTGCAAATTTATATAGGGCTATAAAAGTAAAACTAGTTGCATTGAAGAATCCATGAAATATTATTGATTGTTTAATATTTCCACTAGATTCATAAATGCGAGCTAGAATAAAACCAATAAAAACCAGAGGAAGAAATGAGTGGAGATTTGCGTGTAAAAGTGCGAACAATGATGCGCTTAATAACTGGGCTCTAATAAGTGGTATTTTCCCTTTAAGGAAGCGATAAATGCATCCACGGAATAAAATTTCTTCAATAACTGGAGCAATAACGATTCCACAAAAAGCCAATAGTGCAAAATAAAATAAACTTATGTCTTTTGTAAGTAGTTCAACTAGGGCTTGGGCAGGGAATTCATCAATTAATGATAGCTTTTGTAGGAAGCTTAGTAATATATTCCAAAGAATAGAAATGATCCAAATTAAAGGCAGTAATTGAATGAAATAAAAACCAGATTTTATAATATCTGAACGGATTTCTGTTTTGTTTTGGTTGAGTATTAATGCGCGTTTTTTAAAGAAAAGATTTTGAAATAGAAAGAAGTTTATCCCAAGGGGTATATGAAGTGCACAAATTGAAAGCACAGCGATTTTAGGTGTGAGATGAGTGATAGATTCCCCCTCTGATTGATTTATAAATAAGCCAATAGTAGAATTGGAAAGTAGTACAAATAAGTAGGCGGAAAAAAGAAAAAGGAATACATCAATCCAAGGTATTTCCCAACTAGGTAGTGAAGAAATCTTCTCTCCTATATTAAGAGGGTTTTGTTTTTTCTTATCTAACCATAAAATAATTGAGCCAGTAATTATTCCTAAAAAAAGAATAGGCATGAGTCCCAATACAATATTAGAGCTAATTCCTGTCATAGTTTAGACACGTAAGCGATAGACTTCTTTACCTTCTACATATGTAGCCTTAACTTGCCCTCTAAGTGTTCGGCCAATCCAAGGGCAATTTCTCGACTTGCTTTTAAAATCATCGCCATTAACGATCCATTTTTTATTTGGGTCGAAGATGCAGATATCAGCGCGAGCACCTATAGATAAATTACCTGCTGGCAAATTGCAAATTTCTGCTCCTTTGTGAGTCATTAAAGCAATCACCTCCTTTAATGAAAGCTCTTTGTTGTGGAAGAGGGTTCCAAGAGTACTGGCTAAGGCATTTTCTAGGCCTATAATGCCAAAGGGTGCTTTATCAAATTCACAGTCTTTTTCTGTATTGGAGTGGGGTGCATGATCTGTTGCGATACAATCTATTGTGCCATCCTTTAAGCCTTCAATCAAAGCCAACCGATCTTTGTTCGTTCTTAAAGGTGGATTCATTTTAAATAGAGTATTATAATCTCCTATGCATTCATCAGTAAACTCTATATGGTGGGGACTAGCTTCACCGGTAACAGGAATACCTCGAGCCTTGGCATTACGAAGTAGTTCAACTGAATGGTAAGAACTAACATGTTGCATATGGATATGGGCTCCTGTTAGTTCAGATAAAATTATATTTCGAGCGACAATTATATCTTCGGCAGCTCTAGGCCAACCTTTGAGACCCAGTTTTAAGGAAACCTCACCTTCATTCATAACCGCATCTTTGGTCAGACTTACATCTTGGCAGTGATCCATTATAGGTAGTTTGTGAAGGGTCGCATATTCGACAGCTCTCCGCATTATTTCGTTATTTTGGACACAGAGACCATCATCGGTTAATGCTACTACTCCAGCACCTTTGAGTTGGCCTGTAGGGCATAGTTGTTCGCCTTTCATTCCTATTGTTAAACAGCCAGTTGTATAAATATGGATAACAGACTCTTTTTCTATACTTGCTTTGATGCGTTCCAATGTACCAACTGAATCACAAACTGGATTAGTGTTGGGCATACAAACAACAGAAGTAAAGCCTCCTGCCGCAGCTGCTCTAGAACCACTTGCTATATCTTCTTTGTGCGTCTGCCCCGGTTCCCTGAAATGTACATGGATGTCAACGAGCCCAGGTGCCACGACTAAATTTTTTGCATCATAAATAGTAGCTTTGTCTTTTTCCTCATCAGTCAAATCCTTAACAATAAGGCCATCTTTCGCGAATATTTCACCGACTGCTTCTCGATTGTTGTCAGGATCAATAACTAATCCATTTTGTATCCATAAATATTGATTCATTCTTTATATTATATTATTTTGGAAGTTTGATTTTACATTTATTGTAGGCACTATGACAAAGATGGAGAATTGCCATACGAACAAAGACTCCGTTTTTTACTTGTTCTAAAATTACAGAATTTGCTGAATCTGCTAACTTCGAATCAATTTCCACGCCCCGATTTATGGGCCCTGGATGCATTATGATTGCGTTAGGCTTAATCCAGTGCGCCCTCCTTTCATTTAGTCCGAAGCTTGTTTTGTATTCACTGATAGAAGGAAAATGAGTGGATGTTTGTCTTTCGTGTTGAATTCTTAGAAGCATGATGGCATCAGCATCTTCCAGTGCTTCTTTTAAATTATGGGAGACTCTTACCCCCATCGCTTCAAATGCTTTAGGGACTAAAGTATTAGGACCAGCTAGTGTTACATGTGCGCCTAACTTTTGTAGACAATGAATATTAGAACGAGCTACTCGACTGAAAAGAATATCCCCAAGAATAGTGACTTTTTTCTTTTTTACATCTCCTAAACGTTCCATTAATGTGAAAGCATCGAGCAAGGCTTGTGTCGGATGGGCGTGTGATCCATCACCAGCATTAATAATAGGCGTTTTAATGGTTCGGGAAAGATATTCGGAGGAGCCAGATGAAGAGTGACGCATGATTATAATATCTGCGCCGAGAGCTACAATGTTATGTGCGGTATCTTTCAGCGACTCACCCTTGCTCAAACTGCTTGCGACTCCACTGATAGTAATACTATCTGCAGATAGACGTTTACTAGCAATTTCGAAAGCTAGGCGCGTACGTGTACTCGGTTCAAGAAAAAGATTAACTACGGTTTTGCCTTCAAGAGCATTAAATTTTGATTGGCCAGAATCAGTGGCTTTTTTATAAGCTCTTGCGAGTGAAAAAATAGTATTTATTTCAGTTACAGAAAGGTGTTCAATACTGATTAAATTTTGCTTTTTCCAACTGATGGCATCACTCATTGCGTTTTAGAAATTTAGATAAGGGGATATTTAATTAAAATTCAAGCGGTTAATTACTAAAAGTGTAAGGGTGCATATTAAATTTTGAAGATTGTATTCTTTAACAAAATCTAACACTCTATATTTTTGCTGTTCCTTGAAATTCATTTTTATAACATTTTTAAGTGGTTTTTCTATTATGCTATTCAAATTTCTTTATTGCATTATTTATAATTTGGGGGTGTACCGGATTCGACCTCTTGCCGTAGCCTGAGGCTGCATGTCGGAGATAATGGAGGCTCCGTATCAATCCATTACAAAAATTAATTGGCGAAGAACAATTCGCTCTTGCTGCTTAGTTCAGCAACGTCTCTATCTTGACACCTACTATGGACTAGAGGCGACGACTAGTAGGCATAGCTCAAGTGTTTGTCTTCGCATTTGAGTCGTAACTTTGAAGGCATGGAAATTAAAGAGTGTGCTTATTCACGCTTTAAGGACGACAATAAACAAAAAGCTAAACATGTAGATGCCCCTTGTGAAAACAAGAGACACGCGGGTTCGACTCCCGCCACCTCCACCATTTTGCCCTTAAATTATGCGGTTTGTAGGCCGCTTAAGGCACTATTTTCAGATTGTTATTGGACCGACTAATCCTTTTTAGTTTTCTGTTTTAAACACCAATCCCTCAAAGATTTAAGCTCAATTTGGCTAGCCCCCTCATTCATGATTTCTTCGATACTTATTGGTGCATCATCCCAATTGATCGAACCAAAAAAGAAAAATTTATAGTTGGTAGAATATCCATTTGTATCTAAATCGCTAAAAGCTATTCCGACCTCATTGATTTCTATTTCTATTTTCATATTTACTGAATTCCCATTTTATTCGTATTTAGGGATTGGATCTTTAAACTTTCTCCAATTATTCTCTCCAAGTAGCATTTCCTCATCAGTAAGTAAGCAAGAATCAAAGCAAGCCCGAAGAAAGGGTTCATCCATATGTTTTGCATAACCTATAATGACTATTTCTTGCCTACGATCACCAAAGGGTTCCTGCCAATTTTCAAGAACAGAGGCAATCTCTGCTTTGTCATCTGGCCAATTCTCTCGATTGACTGTTGCAAACCATTTGCCAGCCATCTCAAATTTATTTTGCCTACCTGATTTAGACCAAACACCGACATACTGCATTCTCGTAGCCAGCCAAAAGAAGCCCTTTGATCTAATTACTCCTGGCCATTTTTGATTCATCCACTCATTCCATCGTACCGGGTGGAATGGTCGGCGTGCACGATAAACAAAATGATTTATTCCGTATTCCTCAGTTTCAGGAATCGGTTCCTTTTCTATAACTTTTAACCAGTCAGGCATCTGTTCTGCAGAATCAATATTAAAGCGTTTAGTATTCAATATGGATCTTGGGTCAATTTGACCGTGAGTTGATTCAATTAATTCAGCCTGCGAATTAATTGCCTTAATCGAAGCAATTATTCTCGATTTAGTATCAACATCAACGGTATCTACTTTATTAAGCAAGATAACATCAGCGAATTCAATTTGATCTACTAATAAATCGACTATACTGCGTACGTCATCTGTGCCAACTTGCTGGCCACGGTCTGTAAGCTTATCCTCAGAGTTAAAATCTTTTTCGAAATTAGTCGCATCAACTACTGTCACCATTGTATCTAAAGAAGAAACATCCTCTAAGCTGAATCCCTGCTCATCTCTAAAAAAGAAGGTTTCAGCTACTGGCATAGGCTCAGAAACTCCAGTAGACTCAATAAGCAGATAGTCGAAGCGCCCCTCATTAGATAGCCGTCGAACCTCATCTAATAGATCATCCCGTAATGTGCAGCAAATGCAGCCATTGCTCATTTCTACTAGCTGTTCTTCGGTACGACTTAGCTTAGCCCCTCCGTCCGCAATTAATCGGGCATCTATATTTACCTCACTCATATCATTGACAATGACTGCGACCCTAAGTCCATCGCGATTATTAAGTATATGATTAAGTACGGTCGTTTTTCCTGCTCCTAAGAAGCCTGATAAAACTGTAACTGGTAGTTTATAATGTTTTGTTTGCATAAAAATATAAAAATTAAACAATTTATAGTCGCCTAAGTTTTAACTTTAGCAAACTTGTCAATGCACCTAACATATATATTTAAATATTGTCAGATTATTGTCAGAAAATCCCGAAATTTAATTGCCGGGTAGGGCGGGTATAAATTAAGATCCGCTCTATGACTAAGATACAGAACGATGCCCCTTATGAAAACAAGAGATACGCCGGTTCGACTCCGACGAACCCACGAGAGTGTGAGCATCGACACTGAGAGTAAATACTCGTAGAGTTCAAACATGGCCTTCGCCAATGCCCTGACCAAGAGCGACAACGCCGAGTTGACCGTCGACCAGGTGGCCCTAGCAGCCGGCCTCGGCATAGACACCGTTCGCTACTACCAACGCCTCGGACTGATCCCGGCTCCGGTCCGGAAGGGCCGTCGGGCCGCCTACTGCGAGGAGCATGTGGCCCGGCTGGCCGAGATCCGTCGGCTGGCTGACGACGGGGTCACCCTGGCCCAGATCGCCGCCACAAGCAACTTTCAATTGTGCCAACAGGTTGATCGCACATATTTTTGCCTGGCCTTGCGCATCTTCAACACTGGCATTTTTACCAACTGTTCCGGTAACTTCCAGTTTACCACTAACAAAAGGAACTTGACCCGAAACAAAAACAAGATTTCCGGTGCGGGTGAAAGGCAGATAATTTGCAGCCGGGCTGGGGGCATCGGGAATTGTAACGCCGTTTTCTCGCAGCCTTTGTTCTACCTTGCTTGTCATGGTCTCACTCCTCTTGAACATACGGTTGAGCGGCGTTTCTTGTCGCGGTGGCCGCGCCGACCTACTAACGAAATCTCTTTTGCGAAGCTGGCATAATCATTCTGCAATGGCAAGTCAGATCGATTGATAAATATTGTATTTTTGGAAATAAAAAGGCCCCACGAAACTGCGTGGGGCCAGGTCTGCAGATTGCGCTGCAGGGAGAGTTTAACTGCACCCTGTGGTTGACCCACACGTGTTGCATTTCAAACAGGTACCATTGCGGACAAGTGTGAAATTCTGACATTCCGGGCAGGCCTCACCTTCGTAGCCCTGCATACGGGCCTGCTGTACAAGGTCGGCTGCTTTTGGACTGCTTTTCAGGGTATTTGCGCCGCTGGCGACCTCACCGGCGGTGTCGCTGGCAAGACCGATTTCGGCAATTGTACTTCCCTCTTTATCGGTTGCGCGCAAGGTTTCTACATTATCACTTCCGCCAGTAGCGGCAACTGCTGCGCCACCATCATTGGAATAGACAACCAAACCTTGGCGGCGGATAAAACCATGACTTGTGACACGGTTCATCACGTCTGACTGGTTATCACCGGCACCCGTTGTCGTTACATCTAGATCATCGACATTCACATGACCCAGATCACTGCGATCAAGATAGGATATTGCCAATTCGCGGAATGTATAATCAAGGATCGATGTTGACATTTTGATCGCGTCATTTCCAGTCACGATGCCTTGTGGCTCAAACCGGGTAAAGGTATAAGCCTCAACAAACTCTTCTAACGGTACGCCGTACTGGAGACCGATTGAGACGGCGATGGCAAAATTATTCATTAATGAACGGAAGGCTGCGCCTTCCTTGTGCATATCAATAAATACCTCGCCAATACGACCATCTTCATATTCACCGGTTCGAAGATACACTTTGTGACCCCCAACAGTTGCCTTCTGGGTATAGCCTTTCCGGCGATGAGGAAGGCGTTCGCGTTCGGCGCGGATTATCCTCTCAACCACTTTTTCAATCACTTGAGGTGCAGTCGCGGCTATTGGCGCGTCACCACTTTCGTCTTCTAAATCAACATCGTCATCCAACCCTACCATTGCTTCTCCTGGCTTCCCAGATGCTGTTGGTATCATAATCCTGTTGATTAGTGGGCGGATAACTCCAAGAACAACGACGCCCATTATAAGGAAAGTCATAACCTGTTGAACTAGATTGATGAAAAAATCGATTTCGTACCAGGGTTTGGAGATACCCTCAATATCTGACACGAAAGCGGCACTATCCACAGTTAATTGGTCACCGCGCTCTAGATTAATGCCAATAGCATTCGTTACGAGTTGCTCAATATTGGCAATTTGCTCTATCCCAAATCCAACCATTGCGCTTGGATCAAAAGAGGATAGGTGATATTTATTTAAATCTTGAATTTCATCTAAATAAGTGACATTAGCTTGGAAGTAAAGAGCCTCACCAGATGATTTTTGCATCATTGTTTTCATAGAAGGCATATCTGGAGGAAAATATTCAACAGGCTTCTCAATAGAAGGAGAGATTAAGCGGTCTATTGAGAAACGTTTTTTACCCAAAATTTCAATATAATAATTACTACCAGTTAAATCCAAGTCTTCACATTTTACGATGTAAACTAAAGTTCCGGTTTTAACCGGGCAAGCCCATCCTCCCTCGGTTTTTTGCCCATCTAATATATTTTCCCTCTCCCCAAATAATAAAAAAACCGTCCAGCTAAACTGGGCGGTTCTCAATGCCTCGTTTTAGCTGATTTTATCATGCGCCAGCAATTTGAGTTAAATCGGCGCT
>CAJWMY010000009.1 GCA_913044165.1 uncultured Puniceicoccaceae bacterium | reverse complement strand
CAAAGAAGTCTTCCGTGGCGTACTGAGCCGAGTCTCTACAGAACTGTGGTCTCAGAGTTTATGTTGCAACAAACCCAAATCAAAACAGCTCTGCCTTATTTTGATCGTTGGATGAAACGTTTTCCTAATTTCACCGCTTTAGCAAATGCGGAGAGCAAAATAGTTTTAAAGCATTGGGAGGGCTTGGGTTATTATAATCGAGCGAGGAATTTACATAAGGTGGCTCAGTGGATGCGAGACTCTGAGGTAGTACCCGATTCAGTGAAAGCTTGGAAAGATTTACCGGGGATTGGAGATTATACAGCAGCGGCGATTGCTTCGATTGCTCAAGGTGTTCCTGCGGCGGTGGTTGATGGTAATGTGGTACGGGTCTTGGCTCGCTTAACTAATGAGAAAATGGTCTTTCCAAACAATGGTAAGGCAGTCGATTTTTTTAAAGTTCTAGCGAATAAATTACTCGACCCAGAGTCACCAGGAGATGCGAATCAAGCGATGATGGAATTGGGGGCGACTGTCTGCACGAAGGGTAATCCGAAATGTACGCTCTGCCCACTTCAGAGTTTTTGTCTTGGCTTTGCTCAAGGCTCGGTGGCTGACTTGCCGAAGATAGAAAGAGCGAAGCGAGAAAAGGTGCGTCTGCATCGAGGGCTAGCCATTGATAAAAAGAAAATTTTACTGCAAAAGATAGACTCTGAGGCGAAACGCTTAAAGGGGCATTTTGAAATCCCTTGTCTTGAAGCCCTCAATTTATCGCACGATTCGGATAAGGTGGAAGCGGTATCGGTTCGGCGACGGGCGATCTCCAATCAATCGATTGAAGAACATCTCTTTCGTGTGGAAACTGAGGGGCTTTCTTTAGACATACATGGTGCATTGAATTGGATTGATTTTAACGAAATAAATTCCATCCTATTATCAGGTCCGCATCGTCGATGGCTAAAGGAATATCTAGAAACACTTGATCTAAACTGAATAGGACATTTAATCTCACAAAATCTACAGTATCTAAAACCAAGCAAATGAATTTAGAGGCACTCTATTCCGATGTAACTTCTGAGGAGATTGATAAGATCGATCTTTTGCCTCGTGATGAAAAAATGGAACACCTTGCTTTGTTAAAAAATCTACCGACTAAGGATGCCTTAAAAGAAATAGCTGAAGCGACAGAATTACCTTTGCTCGATTCCTTTAGCTTGATTGATAATCCTTCTCAGCACATGCCGGTGAAATTGATACACGAATACCACTGTGTGCCTATTGAAGATACAAGTCATGAAAGTCAAGAGTCTGAATCTATTGCTTTGGTTACGCTATGGCCTCCTGATCAGCAGATGGATCGTTGGATTTTTGCTAGCTGTGGTAAAAGACCGAAATGGTATTTAGGCGATCCCGAAAAGATACAAGATACCATCACTCAGCACTTTGGTGTGGGGGCAGATAGTTTAGATGAGTCGAATTTAATTGAAGACGTCTCGGAAGAGGATGCGATAGAAGATGAAGATGCTGCGATCATTCGTTTTGTGAATGAGGTGATTTTCAAAGCGGTAAATGACCGTGCGACAGATATTCATTTTGAACCTTTGCGGGATTCTCTTCAGATTCGTTATCGTATTGATGGTGAGTTAATCTCAATTCGTGTGCCGGATAATTTGGTCCGATTCCAAGACGCTATTATTTCTCGCCTGAAGATCATGGCGAAATTAAACATTTCTGAGAAGCGTCGCCCTCAAGATGGTCGTATTACTTTTTCTTCTGGTGAATCCGAATTAGATATCCGTATCTCTACTTTCCCAACAATGTACGGAGAAAGTATTAGTCTTCGCTTGCTAAACCAAAAATCTAAACCTTTAACAATGAAAGAGCTTGGTCTTTCCCCTTATGAAGAAGGTATCCTAACAAACGTATTAGCTGCACCTCATGGTATTATATTAGTTACTGGACCAACTGGATCAGGTAAATCAACATCCTTAACTGCTTTCATTCGATTAATAAATCGTCCTGAACGGAGAATTATAACTGTTGAAGATCCTGTAGAATATGAGGTTCCTGGAGTTAATCAAACCCAAGTACATCCAGAAATAGGTCTTACCTTTGCACAATCGCTACGTGCCGTATTGCGTCAGGATCCTGATGTTATAATGGTTGGAGAAATTCGAGATCGAGAAACTGCTGATATTGGTATTCGTGCCTCCCTAACCGGGCATTTAGTTTTGAGCACCCTCCATACTAATGATGCCCCGGGGGCTCTCACTCGTTTAATTGATATGGATATAGAACCATTTTTGATCGCTTCCTCAGTTGAATTAATTGTTGCCCAACGCTTAGTTAGAAAACTCTGCCCAGATTGCTCTCGCCCAGCTAAGTATGATACTGAATATCTTAAAAATTGCTTAAACCTAATGCAAGTCCCTGCAACAGAAGAAAACTTAAATCACACCCTTCTTGAAGCTGTTGGCTGTGAAAGTTGTCGTAATATTGGTTTCAAAGGTCGCATTGGAATCTTCGAATGTCTTTCTGTTAGTGAGGAAATTCACGAACAAATTGTACAAAGAGAATCTGCTCGAACAATTAGGCAAACTGCAGTTAACCAAGGAATGCGATCACTAACACAAAGTGGATGGGAGCATATAAAAAATGGAAATACAACGCTTGAAGAAGTAATGCGTTATGCTGAAATTGATCGAGAAGAAAGTTAATAAATACTAAAATAAAAAATGCTCTCCAAACATCTATTTATTCTCAATCATGATATAATTTGTATCGCTTAAATCAGAATAATCGAAAATGAGAAAATTATATTTTAGATTAAGCTTTTTATGATATTTCAAAGACCATTCTTTTTCAACATGTAGATAATCCCCTCACAATTAATAAAATGTGTCCAAATCTCAAATTGAGTTTTATTTATCTATTAATACTTTGGGCCCTTACTCCAAGCATTAGCTTGATTGCTAAAAATACTTCCTTCAAAATTGGTCTTTTACCTTATCATGAAGTAAATAATTACAAAAAAGGTATCTCCAATCAGATAAAAATAGATGCTGACTTTGAAATGTTATTTAGAAATGCTTCGTTTTATTGCCAAAATAGTGAGTGGGAGAAACTGAAAAATTTGAATGCAGAAATTAAAGAACATAAAGTCCTGAGAGACATTTATCATTATTTTAATGGCCGAATCGCGATGTCCGAGGATCGAATTGGTACTGCTCGTGTTGAATTTGAAAATGCTTTAAAGTATCGTCCAATCGGGACAACATCACTACTAGGACACATTTACTTTTATAAAGCGCTTTGTTTAAAGAGAATGAGACAGAGTGAGTCATTAAGAAATGCTTTAAATCAAGCAATCTCGAATAATTTCACCCCGGAAAATAAAAAAGAAGTAGTAAATCTAGCTAGCATTTATCTTTTTTTAGACCAACCTAAAGAGGCTATTGAATTAATTAGACAATACCCTAAATCACTTATTTCTTCGGATGCAGAAATATCAGCAACACTAGGAAGATCTTATTTTAAAATGGGACTACTGCATTCTGCGTACGATGCTTTTGAACAATCAATAAAAGTGAATTCCTTAAATCCTGAGGTTTATACTCTTAAGTCTAATATTGCACGTATATTAGGGAAAAATGAGATCGCATTAAGAGATATTGATAAAGCCAATGCATTAAATCCCAAAGACCCTCATCAAAGCTACCTCCAAGGTCTAATATACCTTGCATTAGGAAATATAATAAAAGCTAATAATTCATTTAATAAAATTTTTGATGTCTTTAATCAAGATCCGGTATATTGTTTAATTTATGCACATTTGGCACTTACCTGTAACGATAGATCAAAAGCAAGATTTCTTATTAATAGATATTTCGAAATAAGTAAACCTCTCTCAATCAATGATGAAAGTGCAATCTTAATGAACCTGCTACTAAACGAGGAAGTCCCTAAAGGATTCGAGGAAATCTGTAATAAATCTCCGTATATTAATTTTAGAAGATTCTTGGATGGGACAGAAAATTTCAATACTATTTTAAAAATAAGTGAAGCCGGAAGTATTACTTTTTTTATGGCTGAAGAACTAGAAGAAAGAGGAGATACAAAATCTGTAATAAATTTACTAAATAAAACTCTCGTTAGGTGTCATCCTCAAAGCCCAGAATATCTTTGTGCTCAGTGGAAATTAAAAGACTTAGAAAAATAATTTTTTACTTGCAGAAATTTAGTAGAATCACATTTTCAATTTCCTAGCGCTAAAGTTTACCTTTTATATAGGGCTAACTTCTCGGCTGCCTAAAATTTATTTCAACAACTATTGAAATAAGTTTTAGGTAAAGCGGTTGATGTAGCTATTTAATTTTTTTAAAATATAATCATTAAATATGCTACCCAACGATTTCGAACCTTCGAAATCCACAGTCGTGCACAACAATTAAACAATATGTCAAATAACTCAATTATCGATAAAAACAGTATTATTAAAGAATTTGGATCTAATGATTCTGATACCGGTTCTTCGGAAGTACAAATTGCACTTCTCAGCGCCCGAATTAAGCATCTAACCGAACATTTACGTGAACACAGGAAAGACTTTCACTCTCGTAGAGGCTTAATTGCATTAACTGCTCGCAGAAGAAAATTACTCGATTATTTAAAACGTACAGATTTTAATCGTTATACCATTATATTGGAGAAGCTTAAGCTTCGCAGGTAAATATTTTATTAGCCGGATCGAACTTAAAAGTTTATCTGGCTTATTTTAAACAAATAAGTAAACGGACTTAGCGCGTTTTAAACGGGTCCAAACCCCACTAAGTCACAAAAAAGAAATTAGAAATATGAAACAAAAACACAACGTCATAGTTGACAACTTAGATATTGAAATCTCAACAGGAACTTTAGCTGGACTAGCAAGTGGAGCCGTAACTATTCGTTCAGGTGAAACTAGTTTATTTGTGTCGGCAACCGCTGCATCTGCTCTTAGACCTGGCCAAGATTTCTTCCCACTCACCGTAGACTACAGAGAAAAATTCTCTGCCGGTGGCAAATTCCCTGGAGGCTATTTTAAACGGGAAGGGAAACCAACTGAAAAAGAAATTTTAACCTCTCGCCTTTGCGATAGACCTCTGAGACCACTTTTCCCTAAGGGCTTTATGAATGAAGTACAAGTTATTGGCATTCTTTTGTCTACAGATAGTATTAATGAGCCAGATATATTGATGGTAAATGCTGCATCAGCTGCATTAATGATTTCAGATATTCCATGGAATGGACCTGTCGGTTGTATACGGCTAGGACAAATCGATAATGAATTTATTGTCAACCCAACAAATGATGAGATGCTTGATTCAGAACTTGACCTCATTTATGTTGGCACAGAAAAAGAAATGTTAATGATAGAAGGTTCTGCCGAATTTATTTCAGACGAACGTTTCTATGAAGCTTTAGAATATGCACAAAAAGCGATTCAGCCAATTATTGAAGCTCAAAAAGAAATAGCAAAAATTGCAGGCAAAGCTAAAAAGGAATTTCCTCTTGTTATAACTCCAAAAGAGATCACAGATTTCTGTGAAGAACAAGCTAAGGATCAAATCATTCAAGCATTGGCTTTTGATAGTTACACCGAAAGGAAAATTGCTATTGAAAAAATCATTGATACGACGATAGATGCACTTAATGAAAAATTTGGTGAAGGCGAAGTCGATAGTAATGATGTGGCACGTGCTTTTGATGAGCTACAAGAGAAACTATACCGTAAAAATATCCTAGACACCGGAAAACGTGTTGATGGAAGAGGCACAAAAGATCTTAGAAACATCTCTGCAGATAGTGGCGTTATTCCTAGAGTTCACGGATCTGCTATTTTTAATCGAGGGGAAACTCAAGCCTTAGTTATTGCTACATTAGGGACAAGTAAAGATGTCCAAGATATCGATGGACTAACTGGAGGGGCCACAAGCAAATCCTTTATTCTTCACTATAACTTCCCTCCTTTTTCTGTGGGTGAAGCTGGTCGCTTTGGATTTACTGGTCGAAGAGAGATCGGGCATGGAGCTCTAGCTGAACGTTCCTTACTCCCTACCTTACCACCCGAAGATGAATTCCCCTACTCTATACGCTTAGTGTCTGAGGTTATGAGTTCAAATGGTTCGACTTCAATGGCAAGTATTTGTGGTGGTTCAATTGCCTTAATGGATGCAGGCGTTCCTGTCTCAAATCCATGTGCAGGTATTTCTTGTGGTCTAGTAACGGAGAAAGATGATTCAGGGGAAATTACTAAGCATGTTGTTTTAACAGACATTCTAGGTGCTGAAGATCATTTTGGCGATATGGATTTAAAAATTGCAGGCACGGTCGAGGGTATCACTGGCTTCCAGCTTGATTTAAAAATACCAGGTCTACCATTTGATATAGCACTTGAAGCTTTAAAACAAAATGCAGAAGCACGTACCAGTATTCTTGGAATTATGTCAGATCACTTAAGTGCACCAAGAACAGAACTTAGAGAACATGCACCTCGTATTCACAGCTTGCAAATTGATCCAGATAAAATTGGTGCCCTTATAGGACCTGGTGGCAAAAATATTCGACGAATAACAGAAATTTCTGGAGCTCAAATTGATATCAATGAAGATAACAGCGGGAAAGTTCTAATTTTTGCAACAAGTAAAACTGCAATGGAACGAGCAATTCAAGAAGTTGATTTGTGCACTGCTGAAATTCAAGTAGGGAAAACCTATCGAGGTATTGTTCGCGGAATAAAAGAATTCGGCGCATTTGTTGAATGTCTTCCAGGAAAAGAAGGCTTAGTTCATATTTCCGAACTAGCTGATTTCCGAGTCAATAAAACTGAAGATATCTGCAAACTTGGAGATGAAATGGTTGTTAAATGTATTGGACTAGACAAAGGCAAAGTTAAGCTATCTCGCAAAGCAGCATTAGAACAAAATGATCAAGAGAATGAAAGCAGTCCAGAAGAAGTGACTGAAAAATCTAATGACTAATTTCCTGTCTTTTGAAATCTAAGAGTTAATATTTTAAAACGGCTGCAAATGCAGTCGTTTTCTTATTAGTTGAGCTAAGCGATACCTCGATCGCTAGCTCTAATAAAAGCGATTAAGTCTTTTACTTCATTATATTCTAATAAGTTTTCTGCCTCAATACTATCTAGTGCTTGGCTTCTATTGAAGCCCTTTTTATAAAGTGCTTTGTAAGCCTTGCGAACTGCACTTATCGAACTTTCTGAAAAACTTGCTCTTTGGAGTCCTATTTTATTAATTCCTCGAACTTTCGCAGGATTTCCAGATGCTATAAAGAATGGAGGAATATCTTGCAAAATTGTTGCTGTCGCTGCAGCCATACTGTAGTCGCCTAATCTGCAAAATTGATGAATGCCTACACCCCACCCTATATTAACATGATTTCCTAAATGAACGTGACCACCAAGGGCAGAGTGGCTACTCATGATTAAA
This sequence comes from uncultured Puniceicoccaceae bacterium, assembly GCA_913044165.1. GTDB lineage: Bacteria > Verrucomicrobiota > Verrucomicrobiia > Opitutales > Coraliomargaritaceae. The sequence goes on along the minus strand of CAJWMY010000009.1, from coordinate 32,070 downwards.
TTATCTCCAACTTTACATTCATGCGCAATGTGGCTATAAGCTAATATAACATTACAATTGCCAATTTCAGTTAATAATCCTTCCGCTGTTGCGCAATGGACAGTACTAAATTCTCTAAATATATTATCGTTACCGATCTTTAATGAGTGTATTCCATCTCGATATTTTAAATCATGCGTTTTACCTCCTATGTATGAATAAGGATGGATTTCGTTATTCTCGCCAAGCTCGGTTCGCCCATCCACTGTTGCGTGATGCATTACTTTAGTACCTGCACTTATTTTCACATTAGAACCAATATAAGCATACGCTCCAATAATAACATCTGAATCAATTTCCGCACTTGACTCAACAATTGCACTGGGATGGATATTTGGCTCCATAATTATTTAAGCATTAACTATCGAAAACATTAATTCTGCCTGAGAAACAACCTTTCCTGAAACAAAACACTTACAATCTGCAGTAGCTAACTTATTTGCTTTGAGTTTCATAATTTTAACCCTAATTTCTAATGTGTCACCAGGAATAACTGCTTGTCTAAATTTTACATTATTTGCACTCATAAAAAGTGCTATTTTTGATTCATCAATCGGACATAATTTCAAAAGCAAAACACCAACTGCTTGTGCCATTGCTTCAATCTGAAGCACTCCTGGCATCACTGGCATACCTGGGTAGTGCCCTTGGAAAAAAGGTTCGTTAATTGAGAGATTTTTAATAGCGATAAGCTCCTTGTTGTTAATGACCTCTATAACTCGATCAACCATTAAAAATGGATATCGATGAGGTAGAATATTCATCACTTCTCTGATATCAAGTGCTGTTTCTTTTGGAATTAGAATTTCAGAAATTCCAGATTCTTTAGACGGATTTGTCTCAGATTTATTACCTGAACTTTGCCCACTTAACTGTTGCTCTCTTATTTTTTTTGTGAGCTGCGCATTTAGTGCATGGCTTGGTCGAACGGCTATGATATGAGCCTTTAGAGGTAGCCCCAATAAAACGATATCCCCAATAATATCTAAAATTTTATGGCGAACGAATTCTTCCTTATAACGCAATGGCTCCTTAGTAAGGATCTTATCTCCCTTAATAACGATCGCGCTGTCTAAAGTACCTCCTTTAATTTTCCCTAAATTAATTAGCTCTTCAATATCTTCATATATAGTAAAGGTACGAGCTGCTGAAATATGAGTGATGTAAGCATCAATATTAATATCTAAACTTAAATGCTGCGTATGGACACCTCTATCATCTGATGAAGTACAGGTAATTTTAAGCCCATCATATGGTAGTGCAATAAGGGAACTATTCCCTTTGCTTACAGAAACTGGCTTATCTAGAACATAAAATTGCTTATCTGCTTTTTGCTCAACCGGCTCAGCTTCTTGGATTAAATTAACAAAATGTTTAGCAGATCCATCCATAATCGGTGGCTCACTTGCATCCATTTCTATTAAAACATTATCAATAGAGCAACCATTTAGAGCACTCAGAACATGCTCAACTGTATGGACCTTAGTATGTCCATCAGCTACCGTTGTGCTACGAACTAAATCTTCTACATAATCAATCGCAGGTTTAATGGATGGCTTTCCATATAAATCCAGTCTCTTAAAGACTATTCCATGGTCTTCAGGAGCAGGTTTTAAGGTCAGAGTCACATCTTCTCCGGTATGCAATGCCCTACCTTTTATTGATGCTTCACGTAAAAGAGTTTTTTGTTTCATATTCAATTAATATTAATTAAACAAAATTTATTAATAAACTATCCTAAATTAGTACTCCTTTTCTCAATTTGTAAAGCATCACTTTTCTTGCATTGACCCCAATAGAGAGAAGCAGTAATCATAAAAGTTAGTTTTTATTCAGTAATGCTTGAAAATTTAACACAGAAAGTCACAGATGCACTTAAAAGCATAAGGGTTAATAAAAAATTAACTGAGGCTAATATTGAATTAGCGCTAAAGGATGTTCGACAAGCCCTATTATCTGCAGATGTCCATTTTAAAGTTGTAAAAGAATTCATTAGAGTGGTCCAATCTAAATGCGTTGGACAAAGAATTATTGAATCTATTTCTGCAAGAGATCAGGTAATTAAAATAATAAATGATGCCCTTATTGATTTACTACAATCAGAAAGTAATTCACTTGAGAATAAGCGCCCGCTTAAAATTATGATGATCGGGCTACACGGGTCCGGTAAAACTACATCTGCAGTCAAATTAGCTCGGTTACTCAAAACAAAAGAGAGTTATAAGCCGGCTTTAATAGCCTGTGATGTTTATAGGCCAGCAGCGATTGAACAATTAGAGACTCTTGGTCTCAGGGATAATTGCATAGTATATTCAGATCGCAATGAGAAGAATGTAGCTAAAATCGCTCATGATGGTTTGATTGAAACAAGGAATGAAGGAGCAAATTGTTTTATTTTTGATACCGCTGGTCGTTTACAAATTGATGAGAATCTTATTTCTGAAATCCAAAAGCTTAAAAATTCTATTATTCCTGATGAGATTTTACTAGTCGCTGATGCTGCGCTTGGGCAAGAAGCAGTGAATGTTGCTCAAAGATTCCATGAAGCCGTAACATGCACCGGTATAATTTTAACCAAATTAGATGGCGATGCCCGAGGTGGAGCTGCGCTCTCCATGAAATCAATTACCGGGTTACCTATTAAATTTATGGGTATAGGCGAAAAAACGGATGCTTTTGAATATTTCCACCCTGATCGCATCGCCTCAAGAATTTTAGGTATGGGAGATGTAGTCTCCTTAGTCGAAAAAGCTCAAGAATCTATTGATCAAAAAGAAGCGGAAAAATTAGCTAAAAAAATTGAAAAATCTGACTTTAACCTTGAAGACTTTTTTCAACAAATGCAGCAAATTAAAAAGATGGGTACTCTTGGATCTATTACTTCTATGATGCCTGGAATGAGTAATGTTTCTATTGGACACAAGGAAGAGAAAAAAATGGCACAAACCGAAGCAATAATTTCTTCAATGACACCATATGAGAAAAAAACACCAAGGCTATTAAAAGGAAGCCGGTTATCTAGGGTAGCAAAAGGATCGGGGACTCAAGTCAAAGATGTGAATGCACTTCTAAAACAATTTTCTCAAATGCAAAAAATGATGCGTATGATACAGGGTAGTAAAGGTAAAAAAATAATAAATTCAATCAAAGGCAAAGTGGGCGATTCCCTTGATAAAGAAAATTTATTTACATCTTAATATTAAGGCATTAGACGAGTGGCAATTGATATTACTTCTCCCACTCCAAAGCACCTTTTTTGAGCTCATAAACCAAGCCAAATATAAGAACAAAAAGAAAAAATAACATTGGCATTAAAATACTGATATTAGCTAACATAAAATCCCGAAAAACCATAATCCATGGGACTAGGAAAACCATTTCTAAGTCAAATAATATAAATAACATCGCTGTTACATAAAACTTAATAGCAAATTTTGCCTGGCCTGAACCTTCAGCTAACATTCCGCACTCATACGGAGAATTCTTGATCTCCGTAGATCTACTTCTTTGACCAAAAATATGTGACACAATCAAAATAATGCAGCCAATACTAGATGCTAGAACAACTTGGACTAAAATTGGATAATAACTACTTAAATCCATTAATTTATAAAAATAGAAATTATGAAATACTCAAGTGCAATTCCTTAAGTTTATTGCTTAGGGTTATTTTTGATAATTACTATATCAATTAATTCTAAATCAGAAATACCTAGACCTATCCCTGAAGCATATTTAAGCTGTAGATTGGGATTTGCTATTTCTACAAAACCATTTTTCCTTCGGTGAAAATTAATTAGGTTAAGATTTAAGCAGTCGAGAGCCACTGGGTCACAAGACATCCTTAGTATAGGCTGACTTCTAGAATAATATGCATTAAATTTAGGTCCCCCAATAAATTGATAATGCTCTAATGAAACAAAATGTAACACTAATGACTTATTCATTTCTGGTATGCCTAATATTTCCGCAATAGCTGCTGCTCCACTAGCTTCATTAGCATAGAACCGTCTATGATTACTAACATTAGCTAAGGATGCATTTTCCAAAACACCCCCTACGCCAAGAACCGGATGATCAACACACACTGCCAAATTTATCCAAAAATCAACTTCAAATAACAAAGGTACTGGTAAAAAACTTTTTCGATAGGAAGAACCATTATAGTAGCTTAGAGAATTTTTGGGTAATACATCTATTAAAGTTTGATCTCTTAAAAGTGGAGGAATTGGGCTTTCATAGAACCAATCAGGCTCATAAAACTCATTAGAGTCTAAAAGATGAATAGGGCAGCCTTCGAAACTATTTAAATTAAATTTTGATTTCGTTCCAATATGCGATGTCTTTAATGAAAAAGTTGAATAATCAATGATTAAAATTGCATCCCTATTGAATCCTCGTTTTTCTAAGAAAATGATTAATGCCCTAATTAGATTTGCTGGAGTTGACAATCCAAGGCCCGATCTAGTGTCGACCTTTAAAGCAACTTTTTTCAAATCTCCAGGAATTAAATAGGTACCACTTGATTCTTCATAATCAATAATCAACTTTTCAACAGCATTTATGTAAGCTTGATCAAAATTAGCTAATTGAATTTCCCTAACGATTGATTTTTTTTCCTCTTCGGCAATAAGAAGCATTGACTCTAAAAAAACTAACAAAAATACTAGTAAATACTTTGACTTTGATAAAACTGAAGCGCAGGACCAAAACCCAAAATTAGCAAAGCAAACTGATAAATAAAAGCTAAACACAACTAAATAAATTGCTCTAATATTAATAATATTATTCTATGTATTTTCATTATGACTAAACTAAAAGTAAATAAAATTACAGTATTATATTGTTCGATCATTAGTATCCTCATTTTCGGCTGCCAGGATCCTGCAACAAAAAAAGCTGAAAACAAAGCTTTGCTCATCGAAGAAGTGATTCAATCACTAAATAAAAATAACCCGCAAGACGCACTTGATCTCCTTGATTCTAAAGGGAAAGATTACAATCAAGATATAGATATTCTTATACTTACGGCAAATGCTTACAATGAGTTGAATGACCCTCTGACCTCGTGTGCAATTTTACTCAATGCATATGAGTTAGATAAAGAAAATCCCGAATTAATTAAAGCCTACTTTCAAGCTCTTAGAGCCGCAAATTTGGATACTGGATTTTTGCTAGTATCTGTTGCTGAAAACTCACCAGATCTACTAAGCCAAAATCAATGGCTCTCTTTATCTGAGGAGTATGAAAATAAAAATAATATTAATGCAGCTCTAAGTGCCTTATTTAAGTATTTAGGCAGCAAATCACCATCTAGTAATGTACCCGCAGAGATGGCATATAAAATTTCAAACTATTATAATAAAATAGGAAATAAAAAAGAATCTCTTAAATGGCTAAATACAGTTGCAATGTCTGATTCGATTGAAGCCCTACCAGCCAACTTTGAGCTAATCTCATTTGATCTAAGCTCAAAAAATTGGATTAGCCTAGATAAAAGGCTCAAACAAATAGAGTCCCGCTTCCCTAAAGCATTAGAATCTAGTATTTACTCCGAACTGCCGAAAATTGTTAGTAATAACTTAAATAATACCATCTTAGAAAAAGAAGAGACATCATTAGATTTATCTCCTAAATCATCCGACTCTTCCTATAGTAAATCTGGCGGTATTCAGGATATAGAAGATCTGAATGCATTCGCTAATAGAAAAGCAGTGACTAATGTATCTGAAACTTCTTCTATGTACGACCCATCAATTAATATTGAGCCTGCAGACCCATTTATTTTCGATAATACCTTTGCTTCCACAATTCCCAAGGAATCTAATAGTTTAAAACCTCCTTCAAATATAGAACTAACCACGTTTGAAATTGAAAGCTTAGTTGAACAAGCAAACCAAGCGGTACTGGCTAACAAATTTGACACAGCGGCAGAATTATACCGAAAAATTCTAGCTAACAATCCTAATAGATCTCCCATATGGAACCAATTAGCCCAAGTTTATTTTGCAAATAAAGAGTACAATAACGCTGAAAGTTCTGCACTTGAAGCAATTAGAAATCAACCTAACAATATTGCATATACAATTAATTATTTAAATATTGCAAAGGAAACCAAATCCAGTGTTCGCTTTTTAACAGAGCTATCTAGAGCATCTAAAGAATTCCCCAATAGTCCTGAAATTGCGCTTTCTCTTGCAAGAGCCTATGATCGTAATAGCCGCTATAGGTTTAAAGCAAAAGATTATTATATTAAATTCATCACACTAGCTCCTAACCACCCGCAAAGATCTGAAGCGGAAAAAGCAATAGAAAGACTTCCTTGATTAAGTCTCATATAAATAGAGAAACAAGTGCCTTCTATCTCTAAGCAATCAATTGAAAATATAAAAGCACAACTCAACTTAGTAGATGTGGTGGGTACTTATGTGCAACTTAAAAAAGCAGGTCGATCATGGGCAGGTCTCAGTCCTTTCACACAAGAAAAAACTCCCTCTTTTTACGTACATCCAGAAAAAGGATTCTTTAAATGTTTTAGCACAGGAGAAGGTGGAGACTGTTACTCATTTATTATGAAAGTTGAAAACCTCCAATTTTATGAAGCCGTTGAATTTTTGTCACAAAAGTTCAATATTCCCATAAAATATGATGCAGGCCATCAAAGTGCTAAGGAATTATCTGTAAGGAAGCAGGTATTGGAAATTCATTCTACTGCAAGCGAATGGTTTCATGCATCTTTTATAAAAAGCCAAGAAGCGGAAAAAGTGAGGGATTACTGGTATACCCAAAGAAAATTTTCATTAGAAATAGCCAAGGAATACAAAATAGGATATGCGCCAATCCAAATAAATGCCTTGGCTATAATGCTCGAAAAAAAAGGATTTTCCATAGAAGCGATTAAATCATCCGGCCTTTTCTTTTCGAATGAAAGTGAACAAAAAATTAACCGCCTCAAATCTCGATTCAGAGGAAGGCTGATGATCCCAATTCGAGATATTAATGGAAGGGTTGTTGCTTTTACTGCGAGGCAACTTGAACAAACACCTATAGATGATCCATCCCACAAAGCAAAGTACGTAAACTCTCCAGAAACACTTATATTCCATAAAAGTAAATTATTATTTGGATTGGATCACGCTCGAAAGCATTTAGATAAATTGCCTTATTTTATTTTAGTTGAAGGACAACTTGATGTATTACGTTGTTGGTCTGTAGGTCTGCATACTGCTATCGCTCCGCAAGGAACTGCTATTACAGAGGATCAATTACAATTACTGAGGAGATACCAAGCATCTAGAATAGAGTGTCTATTAGATGGAGATATTGCAGGCAAAAAGGCTGCTTTAAGGACACTCCCATTAGCTTTCAAAGTTGGCCTAGAATTCACATATCTAACTTTGCCAGAAAAAACAGATCCAGATGATTTATTCCGTGAAGAAGGAATATCGGGATTGCAAGCCTTAAGATCAAAAGCATTTGGTCCAATTGAACTTTTCTTGAAAGCTTATTTGCCAAAATCTGAAAAATCTACCACACAAGAAAAAATTAAAGCTTCCGAAAAACTATTTGAATTAATAAATGAACTTAAGTCGGAAATTGCACAAGAAGATTACCTTAAGCAAATGAGCCAGTTTGCTCAAATTAGTATTAGTAGCTTAAATAAGGATTTCATAGCGTTTAAGCGAATCAGAAACCAACGAAAATCTTACAGAATGCCTTCAAAAACAGAAGAGCCAAAGCAAACAAAAGAAATAACACAGTCGCCCTTGACACAAACTAATTGGGAACTTCTTTATCTAATCGTTAACTTTCCTGAATATGGTAACCAAATTGCACACTTAATTGATTCTAATTCGATAGATAATAAATCCGTCACAGGAAATTATTTAAGGAAACTGATTCTCTATTTTCATGAAGAGACACCAAAAACCGAGTTGAATTTAGAAACTCTAATAGAAAATACTGATGAAAGAACCTTATTGGCAGACATTCATACTAAAGAACTTGAAATAGATGACCCTAAAAAATCAATAAATGATTGCCTAAGAATTCTTAAAAAATACACCTTAAATAAGAAAAAAGCTACGCTTACAGAGATGATACAAAAAACAAAGACAAACGATATAAAATTAATTCAATTGATGAAAGAAATTAAACAAGTTAATCGAGAACTTGCTGATACCAAAAATTTAGCGATTCAATAATCCTCAAAATATTATGGCAAAACAGAAAATTCAAAAAACTAATAAAAAAAGCCCAAAGAAAAAGGTAGCTAAAAAGGTACCAGCTAAGAAAGCTGTTACTAAAAAGTCCCCTAAGAAAAAGGTAGCTAAAAAGGTACCAGCTAAAAAAGCTGTTACTAAAAAAGATGTAGAAGCTGAAGCTGAAGCTCTAATTTCAAAGTCAAATACCAAGAAAAAACTTTCTGCAAAAGCACAAGAAAAACTCAACGTACGTATACGAGATCTTATTCGTCAGTCTAAAGAACAAGGATTTCTAACATACAAAGATATCAATAAATCACTCCCTAATAGTGTAAACAATCCAGAGGACATTGAGAATGTAATAACTATTTTACAAAATCTTGAAATTGAAATCCTTAATGACACTGAAGTTGAAGCTTTTAAAGCTCGGCAAGAAGAAAACGAGGAAAAAGAAGTTCGAACTTCCCAAAACGACATCCTGGATGACCCTGTACGTATGTATCTTAAGCAAATGGGTCAAGTTCCACTTTTAACGAGAGAAGAAGAGGTAGCAATATCCAAGCGGATTGAAAAGGCTGAACTAAAAACCCAAGATTCACTTTTCTCTACTGCACTCACGCTAGAATTTCAAAACGACATAATACAAAAACTTATTAACAGAGAAGAACGTTTTGATCGAGTTGTCCTTGACAAGAAAATTGATAGCCGAGAGGCATATTTCCAAAGTCTTCCAAAACTTTTAGAACAAGCTCATAAACTAGGAGAAAAAATCTACAACGCATGGGACTCAATTCAAACCAGCAAAACTTCCCCTAACCAAAAACGAGCAACAACTCGTATGAAAAAGTATGAAGCCGAATTGTCAATTATTCTCAAAAAGTACTGCCTTAAACTAAAAATATTTGAAGATTTACTTAAAGATTTACTGCCAACATACATTGAAATTAACAACATCATAGATGATCTAAATCTTGCAAAAAAAATTACACTTCGTAGAAAGAAGAAAGTAGATAGTAAAGCTGCACGCAATCGATTATCTGAATTAAAGGAAGAGTTTAAAATTGATCCCGAATTACTAGCAGAAATAATTGCTTCTGTAAGAAAGGGATTAAGAGAAGCACATAAAGCTAAAACTGAGATGGTAGAAGCGAATCTCAGACTCGTCATTTCAATTGCGAAGAAATATACCAATCGCGGATTGTCTTTCCTCGATTTAATTCAGGAAGGTAACATGGGATTAATGAAAGCCGTGGAGAAATTTGAATACCGAAGAGGTTACAAATTTTCAACTTATGCTACTTGGTGGATTCGCCAAGCAATCACTCGATCTATTGCGGACCAAGCAAGAACTATAAGGATCCCAGTTCACATGATTGAAACTCTTAATAAAGTTATGCAAGTTCAAAAACAATTACTACAAGAACTTGGACATGAACCAACGGCAGAAGAAGTTGCAGAAGAAATGCACCTGCCCATAGATCGCGTTCAATCTATTATGAAAATGGCACAACAACCTATTTCACTTCAAAGCCCAGTTGGAGATTCTGATGATACAAACTTTGGAGATTTTATTGAAGATAAAGGCGCTGAAAACCCATATGATATGACTGCGTACAGTTTACTTAGGGAAAAAATTACCGATGTTTTAGATAGCCTCACCGAAAGGGAAAGGAGAGTTTTGTCACTAAGATTTGGGCTAATTGATGGCTACTCGAGAACCTTAGAAGAAGTCGGCAAGCAATTTAAAGTAACGAGAGAGCGGATCCGTCAAATTGAAGCAAAAGCGCTCAGAAAAATGCGTCATCCTACCCGGATTCGTCAGCTGCATGGTTTTTTTGAAGGGGATATTAACCTAGACAAACCCGGCATGGACAGTATAACTCGAGACAAATCAAAAAAGTAATAATTTATGAAATTAATAAGAGTTTACCTAGCTCTAGTATTGCTAATTACATTAAGTGCGTGTCATTCTACTGGTTCAAAAATAGGATCTGATATTTTAGCCTCCTCTGAAATTTCCGAGGGAAAACCTACTTACAACATACTTGAGGATACTAATATTGTCCATGTAGATAATACTCAAAGAATCGTCACACTGAAATCCTATGATTCGATTGAAGATGGTTACTATATCACACTAAGTCCATTTACAGCAGATATAACTTCGACGCTAAAAATATATAATGCAACTTATGGGACAATCTATATAGGTGACATTTTAGATGGGCGTCCAAAAATTAATGACTCAGTCGCAAAAGTATCTCCCTCAAAAAGTCAGGAGCTAAATATAATCTACTCCGAAGTGGCTATTGACTAGAATTCATTATTACTTATAACAAAATCATGTCATTTTTAAATATAGCATTTATTCAAAACCTAAGTGGTTTTGAATTAATTTTGATATTTTCCGTGATTCTTTTATTTTTTGGGGCAAAACGCTTACCAGAACTTTCTGAATCATTAGGAAAATCTCTACGCCGTTTCAAAAAAGCAACTTCTGAAGTCGAAGACGAAGTCAAATCAGCACTTCAAGAGGAATCAAAACCAAAGAAACAAGACTCCAATTCGACATCAAAATCCGATAATTCAAACCCTTCTGAATTATAGATTATAAGCTTAAATTAAAATTCCTTCCATTTCTTCGAAGAAATCCTTATCTCCTGTAAAATAAGGGCATTTGGGTATCGAAGTGTGAAAAGTATGTAGGGGAAATGGGCTTTTCTCTATAAAATTAAAGGAATTGCCAACGGCTTCTGCAAAAGCATAGCTTGCTGCAATATCCCAAACTTTCGATCGAGTGTCTATTGCGCCCCACAAATATCCCTTTGCAACCCATGTACTTAGCAAAGCACTACTTCCAAATGCCCTAATTTTAAATTTCTCTAATATAGGCGCACATAATTCTAAGATTTTAGGCTCTAAAGGAAATTGCATACCGACAATTTCCTGAGATCTTAATTCTTTAGATATTAGGTTTAAAGCTTGATTATTTTGATGAAGACCATGCCCAGCACCACCCTCAATCACTGAATCTATACTATAATCATAAAGAATCCCGTAGATAGGCATACCTTCGTAAAGCAAAGCTAGTGAAATAGCGCAAAGAGGAAATCCAAGCGCGTAATTATTTGTCCCATCTACAGGATCTAATATCCATGAAAAATCCCCATTTAGATGGATAGGGCTTTCTTTTGTACTCATCTCTTCGCTACAAAAGTTATCTTTTGGAAATGACTTAATGAGAGCAGAAAAAATATTTTCCGATATAGCTATATCCGCGAATGTAACCCGTGATAAATCTTTTTTCCATTCACTAGAAACTTGTCCGAAGTGCCTAGCAAAAAAAGCGCCCTGCTCTTTAACTACCTCTCTTCCTGCATTAATTCTATGACGTATTTCTAAATCCACCATATGTTTTGCCTGACGGCTAATTGCTTTTTTTTTCATAAGATTTCGGTAAATACCTAAGCTAAAATTGAAAAATGTTTAAATCGTTTGCTGCTTTCCCCTACTTCTTTATCTACTTTAGTAATAAAAGTATCCATTTCTTCTTCTAAAAGATGAAGGTAAGATTCTATTTCACTTTTATCTCCCTCAATTAATAATTCAACACGGCCATCATTTAAATTTTTCACGAAGCCAGTGATTTCAAAACCTTTTGCTATAGAAAATGCTTGGTGGCGGAAACCCACACCCTGAACATGGCCTGAAAAATAACACTTTATATTAAAAACAACTGAATCCATTGTATGTATCGTATAATAAATAATTAAGTCAAAATAAACTCTTAAAATGCAAAATATGTATTGATTTTAAAGCAAATAAGGAGCATACATAATATATAGGATCTTTTATGTCAGATTACAATTTTGATTCAAACGATAGCTCTTGGGATCATTTTTCAAATGAATCCAACTGGAACGAAGCACAATGGAGGAATTACTTGCGAGTAACAGAAAAAGATTCCGTGCGCTTTTTATCAATTTATAATACTCTAAAGGATAAAACTAACCATTTAGATGAAGCTGCCTCTCTTATGGGTTGGGATGGAGAAGATATCTCACTAATAGATGAAACGGAAGCAGAGGTTTCAGATGAACATAACAATCGGAAAGAAGACAATGAAAATAGCGAAATCTTTGAACCATCAAATCATCCTTATACACTACATAAGCATCCAGTATTTATCGTCACGAAATCATTATACAAATATATAAATCAAAGTTGGGAGCACTTCATAAAGAACAACCCTAAGCACATTAGCCCTGAAATCAGTTGGAATTTCGCAAAAACCCTTCATGGCGGAGAGCTGAATGTATTGCTTGCAATACAAGCCTTAGATTTAGGAGATTATGGCTTGGCAATTTGTCATCTTAAAAATAGCTTATTTGAAATCAACAAATCAATCGAGCTCCTACACAACTTGTACCATGAAGATACAAATTTTCTTGCTCATTTCACTAAAGAATTAAAGATCCGATTATTCGATCTTCGAGAGCTGTGGATTCGTGTAATGAATGATTGTAGGCACGAGTCAGAAAGAAAAAAAGATGATTTAGAATAAATGTTTTATTTATATCTTTATCCTTCTTATCTTTCTAGATTAAAATGAAAATTCGTCTTCCTACTTATAACAGAATACTAAGCAAGCTATTCCTTTTTTGCTTTATTATTTTTATAAATATCAATCTTTACTCTAATGTTTTAAGAAATGGTCCGATGCTCTCAGACTTAAACTTCAGAGAAGCACAAATTTGGGTTCAAACAGAAAAATCATCAAAAGTTCGAATTCACTACTTCGAAATTGGTTCCTCAAAAAATAAATACAAAACTCCTATTATAGGCACTGAAGAAGCTAAGGCCTGCACAGCAAATTTCATATTAACAAAAATTGAGCCAAACAAAATTTATGGTTATCAAGTAGAAATAGATGGAGTCTTATGCGAAGATATTCATTCATTTAAGAGCCCTTATTACTTCCATAAAAAGGCTCCACCCCCTGATCTTTCAATTGCTTTACTTGGATCTCACTACGCAATCGAAGATTCTTTTGAGCCCCCTTACGTTAGACTTGGCAGTAGTTATGGTGTTTTTAAAAAGATTCACCAATTAAAGCCTGATCTAGTTATTTGGGCTGGCAATACTGCTCATTTAAGAAAAAGTGATGAATCATGTCTCAATGGCTATTATAAACGCTATTCACACGCTAGATCGGTTATTAAACCTAAGGCATTTTTAGCAGAAATACCAAATTTAGGTATCTGGAGTTCAAAAGATTACGGACCTGAAAACTCAGGCAATGAAATGTCTCTAAAAAATGAGGCTCAGGAAGCATTTAGTCTGTTTTGGCCAAAGGCAAATTTAGTCAAACATCAAAACGCCCTTTGCTATTCCCATAAATATTCAGATGTAGAACTATTTTTTATTGATGTGCAGTCTCAAAGAGACAGCTTTCAGAAAAACCAATCCTTCCCAAATATATTAGGCGAAGAGCAAATAAATTGGCTAAAAAATGCCCTAATTAACAGTGATGCTACATTTAAAATAATTGTTTCTGGCGCACCTATTTTAAACCCCGAAAAATCACCTAAAAATTTTGCATTTGCCCAAGAAGAGAAGGAAGAGCTTTTAGACTTTTTTAAACTATATGATATTAAGGGTCTATTTTTTGTAAGCGGGGGATCATATAAAGGCGAGTTAACACGGATTGTCCATTCAAGCTATTATAGCTTTTATGATTTGACTATTGGACCTAGTACAGCAGTTCCTATAAATCAAGAAACTGAGCTAAATTATTTCCGGATTCCAGGTACGAATACTTTTGAACAACAATTTACAATCCTTAAAGTAGCGGGAGAAGGGAACCAAAGGAGTATTGAAATTAATGTTTACAGTATTGCCGGACTTAAACTTTGGTCTAGATCTATTAAAGCAAAAGAGCTTTCTATAATTGAATAATTGAAGAATTTATAATACTTTAGAAGTATGAAGCTTATTGAAAAACAAAAAATTTTAAGCGAGGAACTAGCAATAATTCCAGATGCATATGAGCGATTAGGGTACTTAGTAGAATATGGGAAGAATATACCAGCCCTAGACAAAAGCCTTAAGATCAATCAATTTAAAATTGAAGGATGTCTTTCTCAGCTATGGATTGTCCCAGAATTTACCGATGGCTTATGTATTTTTAAATCAGAGTCTGATTCTGCAATCGTTAATGGTATTGCCGGCATACTCTGCAACTTTTATAGCGATCAACCCCCTAATGAAATTATTAAAAACGATGCCAGATTTCTCGGTGAATTTGGAATACACCAACATCTTTCCCCAAATAGGCGAAATGGATTAAGTAAAATAGTTGAATTTATTCAACGTTTTGCATCTTCTTGTAGCAGTGAAGAGACTAAATATTAATACATGCTATAGACTGTATCGGTTTCTACGCAGTTCTTTTAATCACGATGTGATGTACATTAGTCATTTCATTTTCAAAGCCTGCAATACAATAGCTAAAGTAATATTGCCATTTTCTCTGAAAATTAAAATCAAAACCAAGAGAACCAACCCTATCCCTGGACTCTTCAAACCTATTTTTCCAGCAAGCTAAGGTTTTTGAGTAATCTTTTCCGAAAGAAGAAACATATATTATCTCGAAGTCAGGTATACTATCAATATGCGATTTAATAGCTGACATTGAAGGTAAGTGCCCCCCAGGAAATATGTATTTTTGAATCCAATCACAACTATTTGAATACTCATCATAATCTTCATCACTAATTGTTATGGCTTGTATAACTGCCCTTCCATTAACTTTAAGAACATCTTTTATCTTTTGAAAATAGCCCGTTAAATATCCTTTGCCTACAGCTTCAATCATTTCACACGAAAGTACCGCATCATATAGACCTGATTCATCGCGATAATCTTGGATTTTTACCTCAAATTTATCGTCAATTTCATTTTTAACAAGTAACCCGCGAACATACTGATACTGTGCCTTAGATAATGTAATCGTCTTAATTTGAGTACCTTTACTATGAGCCTTAAGTGCAAGTGACCCCCAACCTGATCCAATTTCTAAGACCCGATCGTCCTCCTTAATACATGACAGATCGATAATCTTATTTAGCTTATTATCTTGCGCCTGATCTAGAGTAAATGACCTTCCTTCGTAGAAAGCTGATGAATAAGTCATACTTGAATCAAGAAAAGTCTTATAAAACTCATTACTCAAATCATAATGTGCCTGAATATTATTGAGGCTATTTTTTCGAGTATTGATTCTTAATAAATGAATCAAACGATTAAAAATCCTTTTTAAAAAAGATATGCCCTTTTGAAATTTACCGAATTGCCGGCAGTTTGCCGCCAATAGTTTTAGGCAATTTGATAAATCAGGACTAGACCAAAATCCTTCAACGTAAGCTTCTCCTAAACCCATACTTCCTCCAAGAACAACTTTTCTATAAAATCTAATATCGTTAATTTGAATTTCTTCACTTTGCTTGGAAGCATTGCCGAAATAACGAATATTACCATCAATACAAATGATTTTCAAAGAGCCAATGTTGATCATTTTTAGGATTTTATAAAATATAGATTTCCAAATACATGAGATACATCTATCTAAAAATCGAACACTACCCCAATCGATTAATTTTGTTTTCATAGACTCTTAAAATTTTGGAAAAAAAATACTCGTTTCAGATTGATACTCTTTATAGGCCTCACCTTTACTTTCTAAGCATGCAATTTCGACAAATGGAACACCAGATATGTAGCGCAAGAATATATACATAAGCAAAGGGCCCAATAAAGTCATATAAAAACTCGGAGAGCCTATGGAAAGAAAGACAAAAGACCACCAAAATAGCCATTCAAAGAAATAATTAGGATGTCGGGAATAACGCCATAGGCCTTTCTTCAAAACTAATCCTTTGTTTTCTTTCTGTGCCTTAAAATTTCTTAATTGGGCATCTGATAAGCCTTCCCCAAACAGTGCACATAGACCTATAAAAAGTCCTAAGAGATCAAATACCGTGAAAGGATTATTATTAAATAACAAAGCGATTTTGATTGGGATTAAAAAGGCGAATAAAAGGAGTACCTGAAACATGAAGAGTATAAAAAAAACAAACTTCCAAGACCTACCTGAATATTTAATCAAACTAATATAACGAGAGTCTTCTACAGAAGCTAAAATACGGCTGGTAAATAAATGATTTCCCAAGCGAATTGACCATGTTAAAATTAATAAAAGAGTAATCCAAGAACGTGGACTTATAATAGTTTCAGACCATTCTGTAATAAAAATAAAACTCGTCCCGAAAGCTAATCCAAAAGTCCAAAGCAAATCCATAATTGTCATTTTTTTGATTAATATCGCAACTCCATAAGCAATTACAGCTAGTGGGATAAATACCTTCAATAACTCTATACTCTGCACTTATTCCCCTTCTATTTCTAAAAGAGACGCCTCTTGATAAATAGCTTTTGGATAGATTTTTAAATCCCATACAAGTCCTAACTTTTCAAGAGCCCTTAAAAGTAAAAAACTTAAATCAAACTCCCACCAATACATCCCTTGCCGAGCAGATTTGGGGTATCGGTGGTGGTTATTATGCCAGCCTTCTCCAAAAGTTAGCATAGCAACCCACCAATTATTTCGACTTTCATCTCGATTCTTAAAACGTTTATTTCCGATAATGTGAGTTACTGAATTAACACAAAAAGTAACATGATAAACTAATGCTGTACTAAGGAAAAATCCCCACATAACTAATTGCCAGCCATTAGTCCCAAGCTCTGGTAAATATATATTTAACTGGCTACCAATAAAATAAAGAAGTAACCCTAATGAAATTGCAGGTAATGCATGCCAACGATCGATAAAACGCAATTCGGGATATTTATAAAGATCTTTGACTCGATCTTTTCTAATGGCCCCATAGGTACGACATAAAACCCAACCGACGTGCGCCCAAAAAACATCTCTTACAACTGGCGAGTGAACATCTTCCTCCGTATCTGAATGTTCGTGGTGATGCCTGTGATGAGCTGCCCACCACATTGGCCCCATCTGGGCAGCAGAAGTACCCAACCAAGCTAAAATAAATTGAAAAATACGACTGGTTTTAAAGGATCGATGTGAAAAATATCGATGAAATCCTGCAGTTAGGGCAAATACTCGGACAAAATACGTAATTAATAAGGCAAAAACTGCGACCCAACTAAACCCCGTAAAAAAAATGCCAATACAAGCCAAATGCATAAACACCAAAGGTGATGAAATAAGTAAAAGACGATTTTCCTCTTCTTCTAAGGTATGCTTTAATATCTTTTTAAACCAATTCACAAAATTCATAATGCATAAAAAAGAGATTAACTAAAGTTAAATTTATTAATTTAAAGTAAGTTATAAGAATAAAAAACGAACTATGTGTATGCCTAAAGTATATCAATTTTTTCGGAAACAAATAATCAAAACTGACTTAACTACCGCCTGGAATTTTATTAGGAATCCATTGAATCTTAATAAAATCACCCCTCCCGAAATGGACTTCAACATTTTAGGCAACCTTCCTAATGAAATGTATGAGGGTATGATAATCCGCTACAAAATTAAAATCCCTATGATTGGCGAACAAAATTGGGTCAGTGAACTTAAGCATATAAAAAACAAACATTCTTTTGTAGATGACCAAAGAATTGGGCCCTATAAATTTTGGTATCATTATCACCAAATTACCAAAACTAAAGATGGTGTAGAATTTCTAGATAAAATAACCTACGCGATACCTTATGGAATCTTTGGGGAAATGGTTCAATTCATGTATATAAAAAATCAGTTAAAAAAAATATTTGATTTTAGGGCTCTAGAAACTCCTAAGTTGTTAGAACAATAACTAAATCTTTAATTGACATCGAGAGTTCAATCTGTCTTCAATAAATGAAGGTTGTACTTATAATTGTACGCCCTAGGGTCTAAGTATTAAGAGCAATATTGGGCTCATTTTTAAATTTTATAATATACACTCCAAAATCCCAGAAATTTGGACTGTACACAATACTCATCATTTATTGCTTATTTACTTATGGGCGAAATAAAAGAAGACGATAATTCGAATAATCATATTTTTGTTTCCGGTGTCTTAGAAATTCTAAGTAACAAAACAGGTCACTTAATCGATCCCAAAAAAAACGGTAAAACCCAACCGATTGATCCTTTTGTGCCTAGAGAATTAATTAAGCGCTTTAAAATAAAAAAAGGTAGCTTCATTGAAGCTAAAGCTCAAAAAAACGAACGATTCTCTAACCCGAAGGTTCGCTTTATTGAAACAATTGACGGCAAAGCATTGGATGCTCGAAAGGGATTATACTCCTTTCAACAAATGACCACCATTGCCCCAGACGAACAGCTTATAATGGAGAGTAAGGATGGTCGCCTCACAACAAGAATTATTGATTTATTTAGTCCAATAGGCAAAGGTACACGCGGATTGATAGTAGCCCCGCCTAGAACCGGCAAAACCACATTATTGCATGATATAGCACATGGCTTGACTGAGAATCACAAAGAATGCCACTTAGTTGTTTTATTGATTGATGAAAGACCTGAAGAAGTAACTGATTTCAAAAGGAGTGTTGATGCTGAAATTTACGCATCTTCTAATGATGAAGAACTTGAAAATCACCTTAGAATTGCTGAGATAGCAATTGAACGTTGTAAAAGGTTAGTTGAATCAGGCAAAGATGTTATTTTGTTATTGGATTCTATCACCCGCCTTTCTAGAGCTTATAATTCTGCCTCAGGAAAGGGAGGTCGCACTATGACTGGTGGATTAGATTCTCGTGCTCTAGAAAAACCCAGACAGCTATTTTCAGCAGCTAGAAATTGCGAAGAAGGTTCAAGTTTAACAATCATTGCAACTGCTCTGGTAGAAACAGGAAGTAAAATGGATGATCTTATTTTTCAGGAATTTAAAGGTACAGGTAATATGGAAATTGTCTTAGATAGAAAAGCCGCTGAATTGAGGCTATGGCCAGCAATAAATCTCAATGCATCTGGAACACGTAAAGAAGAACTACTTCTGTCTGGGAAAGAATTAGAAGGTGCCCAATTTTTACGAAGAGCATTATCTGGGCAGAAAATAGAAGATGCTACCGAAGCCATGATTGAGCGTATTAGTTCAACACAATCTAATTCAGAATTTTTATCCCTCCTAAATCGATAAATTAGCTAGAACTATTGAGATAGTTTTTTATCCACTGATTACTCCAAGTATCGTAATCGCCATTTTTAATATGTATTCTCGCTTGATTCATGAGCTCTAAAAAGAAATGAATATTATGTATCGAAAGTAGCGTCGAACCAAGGATTTCATTAGCCATAATTAAGTGACGCAAGTAAGCTCGACTATAATTAAGACAGGTATAATTTCTAGCCTCCATAATTGGCTTTTTATCTTCCTTAAACCGCTCATTTTTAAGATTAATCAAACCCCGTTCAGTAAATACATTAGCGTGCCTTGCTAAGCGCGTTGGCATAACACAATCAAACATATCAGCCCCCTGCCCAATCATTTTTAATAATTGTACTGGCGTGCCTACACCCATGACATAGCGTGGCTTGTCTTTAGGCATATGAGGCAAACAATAACCCACTTGCTTTATCATTTCCTCTTGAGGCTCCCCTACGCTTACACCACCTATTGCGTAACCACTAAAAGGCATGGATGCGAGTGATTGACTGCATAAAACTCGAAGATCTTTATAAGTCGAGCCTTGGATAATTCCAAATACGTGATGTCCCCTATCAATAAATCCATCCTCTTGTGCATGATTAAGAAAATCTCTGGCCCATCGTATTGTTCGATCGACTGCCCCTATACAAGCCTCTCTTTCGCATGGAAATGGAGGACATTCGTCAAGAACCATCGCAATATCACTCCCCAATTCAGATTGTATTTGGAAACATGATTTGGGGCTCATGAATAACTTCTTTCCATCTAAATGTGATTTAAAGTGAATTCCTTCATCAGTAATATTTCTTAATGCAGAGAGGCTAAATACCTGAAATCCTCCACTATCTGTTAAGATTGGATTTTCCCAATTCATGAATTGATGTAGGCCTCCTAATTTTTGAATCAATTCTGAACCTGGTCTTAGATTTAAATGGTAGGTATTACTTAGAATTATCTGTGTACCTATTTCATTAAGCTGTTTAGCAGTAACGCCTTTGACAGTTGCTTGAGTCCCAACAGGCATAAATATTGGAGTTTTAATAGCACCATGAGGAGTAGTAAAACTTCCTAGACGAGCATTGTTAGATTTTTTTAATAATGTGAACACAAGGCAAAATACTATATTTTATACTTCAATGAATTAAGAAATAAAAAATGCTTCATACTTGCAAGATCTTTGGCGAAAGCACTAAATTAAATCATGAGTCTAGACTATCCTAATCATAATGAAAAAGCAGCATCCAATTCTGATCTCAAGATTGCTTTGATTTGTGCGCGTTACAATATCGAATTAGCCAATCAACTTCTTAACAACACTACCGAAGCTTTGAATACTTTAAATGTAAGAAAAATTAAAACTAATCGAGTGCCTGGTTCTGCCGAATTACCTTTTGCAGTATCTCTTATATCATTAAATAGTAATTTTGATGCAATAATAGCACTAGGAGTAATTATAGCTGGAAAAACCAACCATCATTCGATTATTGCTCATTCCAATGCTCTTGCGTTTCATCAAATAGCTACAGAAAGAAATATTCCTATAATTAATGGGACAATCGTCACTAATTCTAAAGATGAAGCAATTGAACGCTGCAATGGAAAAATTAATCGTGGAAAAGAATTTGCTGAAGCAGCTATCGAAATTGCCAAACTTAAAAATAGATGGACTCAAAAAACCAAATAAAAAAATCCTCTCCAAGAAGAGCTAATCGTGTTGCTGCTATCCAGTTCTTATATCAGTGGGAAGCAAATAAGCCTGAAGAGCTACTAGATAGTTTGCGTATATTTTTTGATGACCAAGAAGAAGGCAGGGCTTACTATGCATTTGCTGAATCTTTAATTATAGGTGTACTCGAAAATATCGAAAGTATAGATTCCGAAATTAGCTCTAAAGCTAATAATTGGAAATTAGATCGTATTGCTAAAGTAGACCTAGCCATTCTCCGATTGGCTATTTATGAGCTTCGTAATCGCAATGATATACCGCCTATTGTCACAATTAATGAAGCAATTGATTTAGGTAAATCTTTCTCAAATCCTGATTCAAAGCGTTTTATTAATGGAATTTTAGATCAAGTAAAAAACTTAATTCAAAGACCTTTAAGGGAAGCTAATGATTAGAACATAATGCTTGGATTTTTAAAAAACTTATCCAAAAGTCTTAGCACCATCTTAAAGTCTAAAACTTTAGATGCTGAATCAATATATTCCCTAGAAGAAGTTTTATATACTGCTGACTTTGGTACAGAAACAGTTGGTAAAATAATCAAAGAAATTGAAATTTCTTTGAAAAGTGCTTCGGGAAATGAATCAAATAATAGTTTAGAATTAGCCGAAAAAGTTATTCGGAATCAACTATCCGGATCAGAGGCATTACTTTCATTTCCTTTTGAAAAATCGCCAAAAGTTTTACTACTTATAGGTGCAAATGGCGTGGGGAAAACTACAACTTCAGCAAAATTAGCCTACCATATTAAAGAACAAGGCGGTAAAGTGCTTTTAAGTGCCTGCGATACTTTTAGGGCAGCCGCTAATGAACAAATAAAAGATTGGTCCCAAAAACTCAGAATTGAACTCATATCAAGTCAATACGGCGCAGATTCTGCATCGGTTGCATATGACAGCTTAGAGGCAGCTAAGAAAAGAAACTATGATTTATTAATTATTGATACAGCTGGTCGTTTACATACAAAAACAAACCTAATGACTGAGCTAGAAAAACTAAATCGTGTTTTAAGAAAGCAAGACCCTAACCTATCAATAGAAAATTGGCTAGTAATAGATGGAAGCCTTGGCTCAAACTCAATTGAACAAGCGAAAGCTTTCAATCAAGTTGTTCCTATACATGGATTGATTATAACGAAACTTGATGGAACAAGCCGAGGAGGTTCGTTAGTTGGTATTTACAATGCCCTAAAAATACCTATATATTTTATTGGAACGGGAGAACAAGCTAAAGACTTTCAGTCATTCACGATCAATCAATACACTCAAGCTTTATTTGAAAAATTTAGTTCATGACAAAAATACTTAAAGTACAGCTATTAGAGCGTTCATATCCAATTTATTTTTCTAAGGTAGAACAAAAACTGAAATCTTGCATTAAAGATTTAATTAAAGATGGTCGTAAGTGCTTTATCCTTACAGACGAAAATATTTATTCTATCTATAGGGATTATATTGAAAATTTAGGAATTCCCGCCTCTTACACTTACATTATTCCTGCAGGAGAATGCTCGAAATCGATCAAACAATATTCTGAAATTTTATCTTTTCTTTCAGTTGAAAAAGCCAACCGAGATTCAGTGCTATTTGCATTTGGTGGAGGAGTAATCGGAGATTTAGCGGGATTTATTGCTGCATCCTATCTAAGAGGCATTGATTTCTACCAAATACCAACGAGCCTCCTCGCTATGACAGATAGCTCAGTTGGAGGAAAAACAGGAATTAATCTTCCAGAAGGCAAAAATTTAGTTGGTTCATTCTGGCAACCTAAAGCTGTTTTCATTGATACAGTGTTCTTGAATTCTCTGCCTCCCCGTCAATTTGCTTCAGGTATGGCTGAGGTTATAAAATATGGAATGATAGCTGATTCGTCACTTTTTGACGCGCTTGAAATGAATAGCCCTATCACCCCTAATACAAAAATCTTGCCATCACTGATACGTCATTGCTGTACAATTAAAGCCAAAATTGTAGTTAATGATGAAAAAGAAACATCCAGAAAAAATGGCCGGGCCTTATTGAACCTTGGTCACACTTTTGGACATGCAATAGAAAATGTTTCGGGCTACGGATACTATCTTCATGGCGAAGCTATCTCAATTGGCCTCTACCTAGCTAGCTTATTATCTGAGAGCCTTGATTCAAAGTTCTCCTCTAAGGAAACCAAAAGAGTTGAAGAAATTCTAGCCGTGAACTCTTTGCCTATAAAACTTAAAAAATCTATTGCAATTACTTCACTTTATGAGGCTATGGAGAGAGATAAGAAAAACAGATCAAATGAGATACGATTTGTCGTTATGGATAAATTGGGATGTGCCCGAACTTATACTGGTGTGGAGAAAGCATTACTAGATTACCTATTTATAAAAGTTGGTGCTAATGCTTAATTTAATTAAGCATTAATACCTAATAACTAAATAGCGCACACTTCCTTGATACCAGATGTAAAAGCGATTTACTTCCTTGGGGTCTAAAAAATCCTCTACATCCGATGGTTGTTTCACCATTTGACCATTGACTTCAATAATTATTGTATTTGGGCGAATGTTTCTAGCAAATGGGGATTCTGCATCTACATCGCTCACAAGAACTCCATTGATTTGCTTTGGAACTGAGAGTCGGTCTCTCATTATACCATCAAGCTCTTTTAATTCAACACCTTCTAGTATTTCTCGTGTTCCACTTCTAACTTTCGTATAAGCATCATCTATATTACCTAGGGTAACTGGAAATTCAGCTAATTCTCCATCTCGAAATAGACGTATAATAACTTTTGCCCCCGGCGACATCCGTGATACCTTAAGCCTCAAATCATGCGAAGATTGGATTTTAATGTCATTAATTTGAACAATAACATCCCCGTGTTTAATTCCAGCTTCATCTGCTGGAGAACCTTCTTGCACTTCTCCAACTAAAGCACCTTCTATAGAATCTAGTCCAAAAGCTTCTGCGATATCCAGTGTTACATCTTGAGAATAGAGACCAAGTAATCCCCTTGGTACTTCTCCAACTTCAACAATTTTTCGCATTACATCTAGAACCATGTTAATGGGAATCGCAAACCCAATGCCAATACTACCTCCCGATCTTGAATAAATTGCAGTATTTATTCCAATTAATCTTCCGCTAGCATCAATTAATGCTCCCCCTGAATTGCCTAAATTAATTGAAGCATCTGTCTGAATAAAATTCTCATACGCTCCTTGGCCAAGTATCCCTAAGGAATGTCGACCAGTAGCTGAAACAATTCCTTGCGTTGCTGTGATACCAACTTCCAAAGGGTTCCCAATTGCAAAAACAACATCCCCAACACGAATTGGATTTCCGTCAGAAACAATAATTGGACTGATGACCGAAGAAATTGAAACTTTTAGCACCGCAATATCTGTTTTTTGATCAGAGCCAATAAGCTCTGCCTCAAATTCACGTTTATCCGCCAAACGAATTCTAATTTTATCAACTGGGTTACCCCTCTGATCGTGAACAACATGGTGATTTGTTGCAATATAACCTGTATCTGTCATTATTACACCAGAACCTGCCCCGTAAGGCCTAAGTTCTCTTTTATCTGCTTCGTTTCCATTTTGTTTTGAATATATATCTGGCACTGGAAATCCAAATTGCCTGAATAATTCAGGGATACCATTTGGCATATGATTTGAATACGCAGTCTCGTATTTTTCAGTATAAACACTGACAACCGAAGCCGTAGCCCTCTGTAATATATCAGCATAAGAGAAAGTAGCCGTTGAGACTTTATCTATTATGCTATTCTCGGTACCCCTTATTACTAGATTATCTGTAAATTGAGTTTGATTGAGATCACTATCGTCTGCGCAAGCAGAAAAATAAAGACTAAAAGGCATAAGAATGCCTAAACTTATCCGGAGAATTGAATTCATGGTACTATATAACTAATATTTTTAATTTCTATAATAAGAAGAAGATGAAATTAAAAGCCTTTTATTTCAAACAATCCGGTCACACTTTCGTTTTTATGAATTCTTTTTATTGCCTCACCTAATAACGCTGACACACTTAAAATTGTTATCGGGATACCTTCTTTTTGAGTTATTGATGTAGTATTTGTTGTAATAAGCTCATCTAAAAGTCCATCGCTTAGACGTTCATAGCCTTTTTCATTGAGTACGCCGTGGCTTACTGCGGCTGAAACTTTACGAGCCCCATTTTTTTTCAATAACTTTGCAGCTGCACATAAAGTTCCTGCCGTCTCTGTCATATCATCTACAATCAAAATATCTTTCCCCTCAGTCTCTCCGACTAGCGATATAGCTTCAACTGTTTCAGCATCAGTTCTTCTTTTTGCTATAAAACCTAATGGAGCTTTTAAAAAATTAGCGTAAGCTGCAGCCATTTTCATTCCTCCGATATCAGGAGAAAATAAAGTTAAGTTATCCCGTTCAAAATTCTTTAAATAATCAAACATAACTGGTGAAGCGTATAAGTGATCTACGGGAATATCAAAGAATCCCTGGATTTGTTGTGCGTGTAAATCAACCGTAATGACCCTAGATGCCCCCGCTGAAACGAGTAAATTGGCTACTAATTTGGAGGTGATTGGAACGCGAGGCTGATCTTTTCTATCTTGACGCGCATAGCCGTAAAAGGGAATGACGGCCGTAATGCGATTTGCTGAAGCTCGCTTTGCAGCATCTATCATAATAAAGAGCTCCATGAGATTTTGATTTGCAGGATTAGAGGTTGATTGGATAATAAAAACATCCATTCCCCGAATATTTTCTTCAATTCGCACAAAACTTTCCCCGTCAGGAAAACTATTTACAGTTGCATCCCCCAAAGGCTCTCCTAAAAAATCGCAAATTTCTTTTGCTAATAAAGGATTAGAATTACCACAAAATATTTTAAGCCTACTTTTCATGTTCTAAACTAAAAGAATTAATTTTAATTAATCAATAATTCTATTTTTAATCTGTTTAAAAAGATTAGGCAACTTTTTGCTTAAGGAGAACATTCGCCAATACAAAATCTTTGATATAGCAGGTGTACCCATCACATTGCTGTTCGGTTCCAGGGAATTAAAAACGCAAGACATTGGACCAATAATCGAATTTGCGCCAATTGATAAATGCCCAACGACTCCAGCTTTTCCAGCTAGAATAACATTTTCTCCTAATTTGCTACTTCCTGCTACTCCTGTTTGAGCTACCAGTAAGCAATCGTTACCGATTACTGCATTATGCCCAACTTGAACCAAGTTATCAATTTTAGTACCATGCCCAATGTAAGTCTTACCTACTCTAGCTCGATCTATGGTTGAATTTGCGCCAATATCAACTAAATTGCCTGTTTCCACTATACCGATTTGAGAAACTCTTTCATTTCCATTTTCTGTCCGAATATACCCATATCCATCCGAGCCAATAACGCTGCCTTCGGATAAACGATTATTTTTACCAACAATACAATGTGGCCCTACTACAACTTGCGGGAAAAGAATGGATCCATCTCCGATCATGGCATTATTGCCTATTGATATTTGGCTCTTTAAAATAGCAGCTCCAATTTTAGCATCCTCGCCAACACAGCAAAGAGGACCAATAAAAGCCTCTTCTGAGATTATTGCACTTGGATGAATTACCGCCGATGGGTGAATCCCTGGTTCTATTTTCGGGGAAATATTTAGTTCTATTTCACGGCAAATCCTAGCAAAAGAGAGTGATGGATTTTCAACAACTAAGTATAGCTGATTGGGCTTAGGTTCGACATTAATATCTTTAGGTACAATTACAACAGACGCTTTAGTGCTTTCTAGTTGCTCAATATATTTAGGATCGTAATAGAAGGATAGATCCCCTTTTTCTGCATCAGATAAAGAGGAAATTCTTTTAACTAACCCCGAATAATCTCCAATTTTTGATATGCTTCCCCCTATGTTTTCCAAAATAAAATCTAATGGAAAGGAATCACCCATATGTCAATAAATGATATTTAAAGTCTAATTTTGAAGAGTGTTAGTATTGTGTCTATTTGTTTAATTCAGCAATAACTTTGTCAGAAATATCTAAATCTTCATCAGCAAATACTACGCTAGCTTTTGCTAGAACTACTTGAATTCCTTCTTTCTTAGAAAGCTCTTTAACAATTTCAAGTGCTTTGTCTTGTAGGGGAGCTAGATCTGCTTGTTGGCCATTTTGAGCAAGCTCTTGAGCTTGTTGAGAAAATTGCTGCAATTGTGTTTGCTTGTTTTGAAGAACACCTTGAAGCTCTATAATTTTTGAACGAGCTTCATCTCTTGCAGATTCCTCTAATGCAGGATTATTAGAAGTAGCATCTGCTTCCCTAGCTTCAGCAATTATGTTGGTGATTTCTTCCTGCATGCGCCCAATTTCTTCTTCAATTGGAGCAACAGAGGCACGGACTTTTTCAACGGCTTGATTGAATTCAACATATTCAGCAAGTACTTTTTGGACGTCTACAGTAGCAATCTTTTCAGCATGCACTGAAATTAAACTAATAGTTAACGAAGTAAGAAGTATAAGTAATTTATTCATGAGTAAATAGGATTTAATATAGTAATGATTTAGATAAAGATAATTTTATGTAAATAGAAAAAAGTATTTAATTATTTACTTATTCTTTTAATAGCGAGTACCAAATGAAAAATGAAATTGTGGAGAACTAGAAATGTGGTCAGAATGTTGCAAAGGAATACCATAATCAAGCTTTAATGGTGAGCCCATCATTAAAAGTCTCGCACCAAATCCAAAATTGTCAGCGTATTCATTAAACCCATAATCTGACTCTGATTCATTTACAAACCCACCATCATAAAAGAGGACAAGCCCAAACGAATCAGCGACCTGAAACATATATTCTAAAGATAAAAGTCCATAGGTATGACCACCTTGACTTTCATCACTAAAATTAATTCCATCTTTTGAACGAGGTCCGATATCTCTATAATCATAGCCTCTTAAACTATCTGGTCCACCAAGAAAAAAACGATCATAAAAAGGTGCTTCTGTATCATTTTTTAAGGGGACAATCGCTCCCAATCTAGCAATCACGGATAAACTTTGTTTCCATAAGTCCAATGTAGGGATAAATTGAGCCGTTCTAAAATCATATTTTAAATAATTAACATCTCCACCTAATCCAGAGAATTGCGTGGAAAAAGAAGTTCTATTCCCTTTGCGAGTGAATAATAGTCGATCTCTGTTATCACGTAACAAAGTTAATCCAAATTTTGAAACTGTTTGTTCACCGACTGCTTCTTGAAAAACATCAGCAATGCCATCTGGCACAGTCTCATAATTAGCGGTTTGAAAGACATCATAAATATCAACAACTTCATAAATATAAGAAAATCTAGCCTCTACTAATTCGAATAGACGTCTACGAATAAACATTTCTAAGCCCGTTCTTTGCTCATTATAGTCCGCGCTATTATATTCTGATTTTGTACTATAAAGATTAGTACCAAAAGCTACTCTTTGCTCAAAAAGCCAAGGTTCTTCAAACCCTAACAATATTTGACTGCTTAAACTTCCAATAGCAATGCGCGCTCTAAACTTTTGCCCATCTCCTTGAAATCCAGAGTTCCAATCATTGATGTCGAAATTACTCTGTTTCATTTCTAGAAAAAATTGAGAGCTTCTGACTGATCCAAAACCTGCTCCAAAACTAAATGAACCAGTCCTAGATTCCTTGACAAATATATTAAGGTTTTTTCTGCTAGGTATATTACTTGGTTCTGGGCTTAACCGAACACTATCAAAGTAGTTTGTATTCTTTAATCTAATTTCACTTGCCTGCATTCGCTTGTAATCGAAAACATCACCAGGTTTTAGTGCTAATTCTCTAATAATAACGCGCTGTTTCGATTTCGTGTTGCCATCAATTGAAATACTTTCGAGGTAATATTTTTCACTTTCTCTAATATTAATAGTAATATCTATCATTCGATTTGACAAATTAGATCGCTTATTAGCAAAAACTCGGGTTTCTAAATATCCTCTAGCCGTATAGAATTCCTTTATTTTTTGCGTGAATAAATCGATAACCTCTGGAGAAAAAACCATGCCATCTTTTATATTTAATATACTGATTAATTCTTCATTTGTAAAAAACGTTGCCCCTTCAATTGAGACTTGCCCTAAAAAATATTGTTCTCCTTCATCAACATGGATTGTGATTTCAGATGCTTTATTTTCTTTAAAATTAAAAATAACTTTATTTGGATCCACTGAAACATCTAGAAATCCGGCATTTTGGTAAAACAATCGAATTTTGCTTAAATCTTCATCAAATATAGCCTGCTCAAATTGGCCACTACCAGATAACCAAGAAAATAAATCCTTTTCCTTACTATCAATAATTCGATATAAGCTCCTTGGTTTAAAGGCACTAAGCCCAGTAAACCTTATTGATTTTAAAGAAATTTTTTCCGATTCTTTGATTTCAAAAATTACATTTGCCGTTCCTGTAGATTGGTCTCGAATTATAGTATAATTAATTTCTGTATCAGGGTATCCCTTCTCGAGATACAAATTTTCTATTTTTTCAGCTGCTGAGTCGATACTATATTCGTCTAATATTAGAGTATCATCAAGCCCTCCCAACTCAAGAAGCCGTGCAGCAGAATATTTTTCATTTCCTTTGAATTCTATTTGATTTAACTGGTATTTAGCTGTCAAATGAATTGAAATCTCAGCAACCAAATTTAGTTTATTTACTTTAAAGTCTACAAATTCGAAATAATTTGTGCTATACAAAGCTCTTAATGATTGATCCGATAGGACTCTGTTAAACTCTCCACCTTCCTCAATAGGAATATGCGATAAGACAAATGCTCTATCTACCGTTTTAAAATTCTCATAGACAAGATTTATTGAACCAATAACAACTGATTCTTCTTTGTTTTCTTGTGCAAAAGAAAAAGAATAAAATAAGGCAAAATTAAATAATGTTAATAAAAGAAATAGTCTAATCCTTATCATAATATAAAATGTTAATTTTGCCTGTGGAAATTTTCAAAACGTGTATATCTTCTTATAAATGCTAAGTCAATTTCTCCGATAGGCCCATTTCTCTGCTTTGCGAGAATAAGCTTTAAGTGCTCTACATCTCCCAAATTATTATCCATATCATCATCGTCTTTTTTCTTAGGCCGATGTAACATCATAACGACATCAGCATCTTGCTCAATCGAACCAGATTCTCTAAGATCCGAAAGACGAGGACTACGATTTTCGCGTTCGGAATCACGATTTAATTGGCTTAATACGACTACAGGAATGTCTAACTCTTTAGCCATTCCTTTAATACCTCGAGATATTTCAGCAATTTGTTGTTCCCTTTGAACCCTAGCATCTGTTCCTCGTATTAATTGAAGGTAATCAATTATAATTAAGCCAAGCGGATGTTTTGTATGTACTCTTCGAGCCTTAGCGCGAATATCTAGAATACTAGAATTAGAAGCATCATCTATCCAAAGTGGAGCTTTTTTGAATTCAAGACCCGACTGAACCAAAGAATTGTGATCCTGCTTAGAAGCTACATTATCCCTTATCCTCTTGAAGTCAACACGGGCACGCCCACACATCATACGATTAGCTAGCTGTGCAGCAGTCATCTCTAAGCTAAAAACTAAAACCCCAATTGGCTTTTTACTTCCCTTAGGCAAAATAGCAGTTTCAGCGAAATTCATAGCTAAACTTGTTTTACCTACAGATGGCCGTGCAGCTAAAACAACCATTTCCCCAGGATGGAATCCATACGTAAGGCCATCAAGGTCTTTAAATCCGGAATCCACTCCATGGTCTTGTTTGCCGGTAAGAATTGATTGGATATTTAACTCTGCTTTCTCTATAGCCTCTTTAAGTGGCTTTGCTCCCTCGGTAATACGATCATGGCTAATTTCAAAAATTGATTGCTCGATTTTTTCAATGAAGACTTCGATATCTTCCTGCTGCTGATAACACGAATCTATAGTCTCCCTAGAGGTTCGTATCATTCTTCGTAAGAGATACTTTTCGTGGACAATCTTTGCAAAGTATTTAGAATGAATAGCTGTTTCGATTCTATCTCTAATCGCATAAATTCCATTAATTCCACCAACCGCTTCCTCTTTACCTGTTTTCTTAAGATGCTCAAACAAGATAATTTCATCAATAGGATCTCCTATCTGATACAACTCTAAAAGTGCGATAAAAAGAACTTCATGGCTAGGCTTATAAAAACATTCGGCGGAAATTTTCCTCTCTATGCAGTCGGTTAAAACTTCTCTTCCTCCATCAATAAAGCATGCAGCCAAAAGACCCTCCTCGGCCTCTAAGCTATGGGGTTGAATACGACTAATTCCAGAACTAGAATCCGCAACTGAAATAGGCCCCGAATCTCGCTTATTAGGTTTCGATTCAATTGGCATTGTTAATTTTTATACTATCTAACTTAGAATGTGGACTTTACAATTATTGCGAACCCTCTTCTTCGTTAGCCTCTGCATTCAAGTTATCTTGATTAGAAATTGGATTTTCAGAAACAATATCTATCACAAGGTATTGCTAGAGCAGGGATTTTGTTTAACCAACAATTGACTATTTCTTTGACTGGTCATCTTGAATTATGTGCAGGTGATAAAATTGAAATAAGAATACCCGATCAAATGTCTGAATCTAAGAAGGAAAAAAATCTTCCTGATATATGGGATCCAGAACATAGTGGCACATATTTGATTAAAAATCTAAATCATCAATTCAACACGGGATCAACCCCAAAGTGTTATACTGTGCTAGAATTGGTCAGAGATTCTTACGGAATCAAAGAAGAAGAAAGAACTGAATTAACTAGATTTTTTTCACCAGCATATTTACAAG
>CAJWMY010000008.1 GCA_913044165.1 uncultured Puniceicoccaceae bacterium | reverse complement strand
CTTAGACCCTATTTATCAATTAAATCCTACTTCTCTATCTTCTGAGAATCAGGACGTAGGGGTATCGAATCACTCAATGTTAAGTAAATCTGAAAATGAGAAGCGCTTACTGCGTAACGCACTAATTAAGTCGAATGGTAATCGTACAAAAGCTGCAGATTTAATGGGGATTAGTCGGCGTACTTTACACAGAAAATTAATCCAATGGCCTGAATTAGATGTTACTCGGTAAGCGTCATAGAGTATGTTTACAGCTATTGGTTTGACATAAATATGCAAGCAATACGTAATTTTTATAAGTCTGTGATTGGCATGAGCGTCTATCTTAAATTACCCATATTTTTCAGTGTATTAATCTGCTGCATTAATGCTAAGGAGGTACGTATAGCAGTTTCCGATTTATTAGCGGATACAGTAGTCGATACATTAATGCTTCATGCCCAGGAGAAGGACCTACAATTCAAGATCGATAGCATCGGTAGTTTACCAGCGCTTGATAAGCTCAATGCAGGTGAATTGGACATGGCATTAATAGCGATTCCAAGTCGATCTACTCAGCCAAGCAGCAATTATCAGCTGTACCCATTTGCTTATAGTACCTCCATAATAGCTGTAAACGTTAATAACCCACTTGATGAAATTAGTATTAATCGTTTAAGCGGCACTTTTGGTTCACATGAGGAACTTAGCCTAAGTAAATGGAGCGAGATTGGTCTTAGTGGATGGGGTAATCGAAGCATTAAGCCTATAGTAGGGCAATTAGAGGGAAGTATATCTCTTGAGCTATTTAAGCATGTAGCCTTAGAAGATGGTAAAATTAGGTCTACAGTTAGTCTGCTCAAAAATAATGCCGCACTTTCCATTATTTCAAATGATGTTGCTGCCATCGCTATACTTCCTACTAATCCGCAGGATAGATATATAAAAGTTTTATCAGTTGCTAAAGAGCAGGATTCCCCCGCCTTCGAACCTTCTGATGATAATATACATTATGGAGATTACCCATTTCGTCTTTCATTCTATATTGCGCTTCTAAAATCGGAAGTTCCCAATCTAGCACATGTAGTGGAAGCTCTGTTAAGCGATTCTGTTGCTAACGTATTGTCCGATTCTCATTTTGTACCGATTCCATATAATGTGCGCCAACAACTACAGATGGATCTGACTTTACGTAGTAAGAGAGTTGTAAAATAAACACAAAAACGCGTTGACATGGATCTTTCCATTGAGATCCTAGCGAATTCTATCACTTAGCGAGCGTAGCTCAGTTGGTAGAGCACCACCTTGCCAAGGTGGATGTCGAGAGTTCGAACCTCTTCGCTCGCTCCATTTTGCCCTCTAGTTTTTAACATTTTAACGTGTTTTTAACTAGGGGGCTTTTTTTTGTACAATCTTCACATAGTTGGCACGGCAATTGCTTTAAATAATTAGTTCAAATTGAACAATTAACTAATCAATTATATATATGAAGATCAAAAACATCTTTTTAACATTATTATTTAGTGGATTAACAATTTTTTGTTTTTCCGCCAATTTAGGAGCAGAGGTTCTTTTAGATCCTCTCGCATCAGGCGATGAGGATTACATTGCCCTATTAGAGGAACAAGGTGAAAGTGCCTACGCCTTTGATTTTTTCACAACTAGTATGTTGTGGACCGTTATTGCTGCAGCTTTAGTGTTTTTAATGCACCTTGGCTTTGCAACTCTAGAATGTGGATTAACTCAATCTAAGAATACAGTAAATATTCTATTTAAGAATACATTTATTATATCTATGGGTATTTTTACATATGCATTACTTGGTTTTAATACACATTATCCGTGCGGTGAATGGTCATTAATAGAAAATTGGCTCTCATTTGGAT
The DNA here is from genome assembly GCA_913044165.1 of uncultured Puniceicoccaceae bacterium. Taxonomy (GTDB): domain Bacteria; phylum Verrucomicrobiota; class Verrucomicrobiia; order Opitutales; family Coraliomargaritaceae. The sequence goes on along the minus strand of CAJWMY010000008.1, from coordinate 37,757 downwards.
CTCCTCTTGGAGCAGGCAATGTAGATGATACTTTCGCTTATGGCGGAGTTGGTCTGGCTATGACTGGATATGGTGATTTTATTTTCCAAGCAATGTTTGCGGCAACTGGTGCTACAATTGTATCTGGTGCTGTAGCGGAAAGAGTTAAATTACTCCCATTCATGATATTCGTAACACTCCTAGTTGGGGTGGCTTATCCAGTGATCGGTTCTTGGCATTGGGGAGGCGGATGGTTAGGTAACCTAACTGATGGTTTTTATGATTTTGCTGGTTCTTCAGTAGTACACGCTTTTGGTGGTTTTGCTGCACTTGCATGTGTTATGATTCTGGGGCCTAGATCAGGTAAATATGTTGATGGTAAGATTAAGCCTATTCCAGGATCTAGTCTTCCTTTAGCAACTATTGGTGTATTTTTGCTATTTCTAGGTTGGTTTGGTTTTAATGGAGGCTCAGTGCTTTCAGCTAATCCTGGTCCACTAGGTCTTGTTTTCACTACAACCGCACTAGCTGGTGTTGCAGGCAGTCTTGCTGCAATAATAACTTCATGGGTTTGGCTAAAGAAGCCAGATCTTTCAATGGCACTCAATGGTATCCTTGCTGGCCTAGTTGGTATAACTGCAGGCGCTGATTCTATGGGTCCTTGGGATGCAGTTATTGTCGGTGCTATTGCTGGTATTATCGTTGTTGCTTCCATAATTTTCTTTGACTCTATTAAAATTGATGACCCTGTTGGGGCTATCTCTGTTCATGGAGTGTGTGGAATATGGGGAACACTTGCAGTTGGTATATTCGGTGGCGCCAATTTATTTACTCAATTTATCGGTACCATTTCCGTGTCTCTTGCAGCCTTTATCTTCGCTTATATTGTATTCTCAATAATAAAAGCTACTATGGGAGTGCGAGTGTCACCTGAAGAGGAAGCTGAAGGACTTGATTTGGCTGAGCATGGTCAAACTGCATATACTTCCTAATTTTATTAACATTTAATACATAAATATATGAAATTAATTAAAGCTATCGTAAAACCTTTTAAATTAGAAGAGGTCAAAGAGGCATTGTCTGAGCAAGGCATCGAAGGGATGACCGTTGTTGAAGTAAAAGGCTATGGTCGCCAAAAAGGGCACACGGAAATTTATAGAGGTAGTGAATACACTGTTGATTTCCTTCCTAAAGTCCTCATTGAAATCGTTGTTGACGACGCGGATGTCGAAAAAACAACACAAACAATCATTTCTGTCGCTAAAACTGGTAAAATAGGTGATGGAAAGGTGTTTGTGCTTCCGGTTGAAAGTGCTATTCGTATACGCACCGAAGAAGCGGGGGCAGAAGCTCTCTAGTAACCTAGTGTTACAAATAATTACTTAGTTAAGGGTAAACAGGAAGGCGGTCTCTTTTAGAAAGAGGCTGCCTTTTTTTGTTTTTTAAAATTATCAAAAAAAATTCTCTTGAAATATTAAGTTGCTCTAAATTTATTCGTTTCATGTTTACCAACTTAACTAAAATTACCTTATTGTTTATATTAGCCATACCATCCTCTCTCTTTTGTTCTGAGGGTGCTAATATTAATTCTGGCGATACTGCATGGATTATTACAGCTACCGCCTTGGTCTTATTTATGACCTTACCCGGACTCGCCTTATTTTATGGCGGTTTGGTTAGATCCAAGAACTATTTGTCTGTTTTAATGCACAATGTAGTTATTGCTTGTCTTGCGTCTGTTCTTTGGGTTTTTTGCCTTTATAGTTTAGCCTTTTCTGAAGGCAATGCATATATAGGTGATTTATCTCGAGCTTTTCTCAGTGGAATTACTCAAGATTCCGTTAGTGGATCAATTCCGGAATTATTATTTGTTGGTTTTCAAATGACCTTTGCTATAATTACTCCGGCTTTGATAATTGGCGCTTTTGTTGAGCGTATGAAGTTTACATCAGTTTTGCTTTTTACTGGTTTATGGCTATTTTTAGTTTACGCACCAGTAACACACTGGGTTTGGGGTGGAGGTTGGCTTTCTCAGATGGGTGTAATCGATTTTGCCGGTGGACTAGTTGTGCATGCGACCGCAGGTATTTCCGCTTTAATTTTAGCTAAAGCATTATTGCCTAGAAATGGATTTCCTAATCGTTTATCTGTGCCTCACCAACCTGCAATGGTTATGATTGGTGCTTGTATGCTTTGGGTTGGATGGTTTGGCTTTAATGCGGGTAGTCAACTTGCAGCTGATGGACAAGCTGCTATGTCTTTACTTGTGACTCATATCTCAGCATCTGTTGCAAGTTTAACTTGGATGGCTATTGAATGGAAGAAGAATGGAAAGCCAGGACTCGTTGGGATTGTAACCGGAACGATCGCTGGATTAGCTACAATAACGCCTGCTTCTGGAAGTGTGGGTCCTATTGGGGCTGTTATAATTGGATTTTCTGCAGGTGTTGTATGTTATTATATGTGCGGAGTAGTAAAAGGGGTATTAAAAATCGATGATTCCCTGGATGTTTTTGCTGTCCATGGAGTAGGGGGAATCCTTGGCACCTTATTAGTTGCATTTTTAGCTGGATCTCAGTTTGGTGGAAATGCTTCAGATGGTTATTCGATGTTGGCTCAATTTAAAGTGCAATTAATAGGTGTTCTTGTAGTTGTTGCCTGGTCTGCTATAGCTTCTATTATAATTATAGCTGTATGTAAGGCTTTGACTGGATTACGTGTTACAGAAGAAGAAGAAACTATTGGGCTTGATGAGTCAGAGCATGGCGAAAAAGCTTATAATTTAGATTAATTTCTATACTTGAAAATCATTATTTTTAAGTATACTACTTTTATTATGAAATTAATTAAAGCCATTATTAAACCCTTTAAACTAGAGGATGTTAAAGCTGCACTCGAAGAGATTGGTGTATCAGGTATGACAGTAATCGAAGCAAAAGGTTACGGTCGTCAAAAAGGACATACCGAAATCTATCGAGGTAGTGAATACACAATTGATTTTCTGCCTAAAACTGTAATTGAAGCGGTTGTTGAAGACGATGTTATTGCTTCAGCGACAGATGCGATTATTAATAGTGCAAAAACAGGTAAAATTGGAGATGGAAAAATTTTCATTCTTCCGGTAGAAACCGCAATTCGTATTCGAACAGAAGAGAAAAATAGCGAGGCTATTTAATTATAGGCATTCTTTTGAAGCTTTATGCAATCGCTTATTGACTATGCTCAATAAGCGATTTTTTTATATTATTAAACTTTAAAATCTAAATGATCGTACCAAAATTTTTAAAAGAACTTCTCGATGCTCGTTCACCAACCGGCTCAGAAAATGAAGCACAAGCAGTTGTTGATAAATGGATGGAGCCTATTTCTGATATTTATCGTAAAGATATTATGGGAAATCGTTTTGCTACAATAAGTCCACAAGGGTCACCGAGTGTTCTTTTCGCTGGTCATATTGATGAAATAGGCCTTCTTATAAGCTATATTGACGAAAAAGGATTTCTTTATTTTGAGCCATTGGGTGGTCATGACTTGAGTATGATTTCTGGGCGTAGAGTTTCTATCTTAAACTCAAATTCTGTTATTAAAGGTGTTACTGGTAAACGTGCAATACACTTAATGAGCCCTGAAGATCGCAAAAAGGTTCCTCAGTCTCACCAAATTTGGATCGATATAGGAGTGAAAACAAAAGCAGAGGCAGAGGCATTAGTATCTATAGGAGACCCAGCTGTCTATGATCAAAGCTTTGAGCTCATTAATGGAACAATAGGAGTGGCCAGGGCGTTTGATGATAAAGCTGGTGCGTATGCAATTCTAGAAGCGACTCGAAGGCTTGCTAAGAATAAAGATAAAATTAAAGCTAAAGTAATTGCGGTAGCTACAACACAAGAAGAAATCGGGACCCGTGGGGCAATAACTGCAGCTCACTCTGAAAATCCCGATTTTTCAATTGCTGTAGATGTCGGTCATGCAACTGATTCTCCGGATTGTGATAACCGAAAATACGGGAAATTTATACAAGGTGGGGGTCCAATCATCTGCAAAGGACCTAATATTAATCCTATTGTTTTTAGAAAATTAGAAATCCTAGCCCAAACCCATAAAATCCCCTATCAAATCGAAGCAGAAGCGCGTCCCACAGGTACAGATGCCCGTGCAATCCAAGTTTCACAATCTGGAATTGCGACTGGTTTGCTATCTATTCCATTACGTTACATGCATACGCCGAGTGAAATGGTTGATTTAGAGGATATTGAGAATACGGTAAAACTACTTGTAGCCTTTGCAGAATCTCTCTCAGAAGGAGATAATGGTATCTGGTGACTTAAAATATAAAGTATCAGACGCTTTTACTTTTAAATAATAATTAATTTGTCGAAAATCAACTTTCCGAATCTATGCTTATAGTTAAGATATTATAATCCCATGAATTATTTATCAATATTTTCCATTTTTATTTTTAATTTAGTATTTACTTCCATTGCTTATGCGTCTGTTGAAATTTACCAAACTGGGCGAAATGGTGATCGTTTAAAAGCAGTAGAAACATTAAGTTATTTTGTAAAATCAGATGTCAGTTTTTACTTAGATTCTACAAAAGAATATCAAGCAATTTTAGGATTTGGTGGCGCTTTTACTGAGGCAGGAGCTCACGCATTAAGTGAGTTATCGGGTTCAAAGCGATCGCAGGTCTTAAAAGATTATTTCTCTCCTGAAGGGGCTCATTTAAGCTTAACTAGGACGCATATTGCTAGCTGTGACTTTTCGCTAAAGAATTACACTTATGCTCCTGTCCCAGGAGATGTTGAATTGAGCCATTTTAGTATTGAGCCTGATTATAAGTTTCTTTTACCAATGATACAAGATGCTTTGAAAGTAGAGGGTGCGAAGTTTAGAATTATGGCTTCGCCTTGGACATGTCCGCCTTGGATGAAAACAAATAATCACTGGAATGGCGGTAAACTTAAGAAAGAGTATTACTCTGTTTTTGCTGATTATTTTGTTAAATATATTAAAGCATATAAAGAGGAGGGTGTTGATATATGGGGCCTAACTCCAACTAACGAACCCTTAGGAAATAATTCTAGTTGGGAATCTGTTCATTTTTCTGCTGATGAGATGAGAGAATTTATTGGGGAATATTTAGGCCCTACTCTTGAGTATGCAGGGCTTGACTTAAGCATATGGGCGTTTGATCAAAATAGGGACCATGAGATGTTACATTGGGCAGAAACTATTTATGCTGACGATAAAGCTGAATCTTATGTAGATGGACTAGCGGTCCATTGGTATCAAAGCACTGTCGATGTTGGTGGAAAAAATCTTGATGCCTTGAATAATAAGTTTCCTAATAAGGGCATTATTCATTCCGAAGGTTGCCTTGATAATATTGGTAATGATGAGCCTATAGGCAATATGTTAGAAGATGATTGGTATTGGCGATCGGAGGCTACTGACTGGGGATATTTTTGGGCTTTAGATAAATCGAATCATCCTAAATATCGTCCTTTTTATCGGTATGTTCGTGATTTAATAAATGGATTTAATCACAATTTAAATGGCTGGATAGATTGGAATTTAATCCTCAATACACGTGGCGGTCCAAATCATGCATTCAATTTCTGCGGGGCTCCAATCTTAGTCGATAGTGGAACAGATACAGCATACTATACACCGCTCTATTATGCTATTACTCATTTTAGCAAATACGTTCGGCCAAATGCTAGACGTATTGAAATTAAGCAAGATAAGGATTCCCCTTTGTGGAAAACTGCTTTTAAAAATGAAGATGGGTCATTAATTTTCGTTGTTTTTAACCCGGAAGAAAAAGCTCTAAGTTTTGATCTAAGTGCAAAAGGTAGAGATAAGATCAAAGTAGGGGTTGATGCCCAGTCACTTCAAACAATTATTTTCAGATAGCCAAAATAATCGAGAGTTGTTGGAGTTGATTCAAATATTATATTTTAAAATCTATTTAACTACACCCACAGCTACCCTGTGAGCCTTCCCCGCCGCCGCAGCAACCCTCTGAAGAATTAATGTGTCCATTAGCTAGTTCTTCCTCTCCCGCTTCTCGAATAGCATCTACTTTTACTGAGAAGTGTAAAGTTTCTCCAGCTAGCGGATGATTTCCATCTACTGTAACTTTATTATCTTCAATTTTAGAAATGACAACAGGAACAGGACCTTGCTCAGTACTAGCTTGAAAACGCATTCCTATTTCTAGTGTTTCCACTCCCTGAAAATGTTCTTTAGGTATTTCTTGTATTAGTGATGGGTTGATGGTGCCATATGCATTTTCTGGTTCGATTGTGACATCTAATTCATCTCCTACTGATTGATTAATGAGCGCGGATTCTAGTCCAGGAATTATGTTTTTATGACCATGTAAATACTCTAAAGGATTGCCTTCAGATGACTGGTCAATCACTTTTCCATCAGAATTCTTTAATGTATAGTGTATAGATATTACTGAATTTTTTTCTACTTTCATAAACATTAATGACGTTAAATTTTTGATAATGTCAAAAACATTTCTCAATGTAGTAATTTTTCTAAAATGGCGGAGAGAGAGGGATTCGAACCCCCGGAACCTTTCGGCTCAATGGTTTTCAAGACCACCGCAATCGACCACTCTGCCATCTCTCCTATCCATAAAATATTACAGCTAGAGATTGTTAGAGAACTTGCAAGCAGTTAATTATTGAAATTATATACTACTTTAATTTTATACAAATATTTTGAAAATAGCTCTAACAGGTGGAATAGGTTGCGGAAAATCAACAGTTCTAGGTCTTTTAAAGAATCACGGATGGCCTTGTATATCTGCTGATTTAATTGTCCATAAGCTTTTATCGGAGGATAATAAACTTGTAGAGTCAATTGTTGAGAGATTTGGAGATACTATACTTAACAAAAATAAAGTAATAGATCGTAGCCTTCTTGCCGAGACTGTCTTTTTAGATGAAACTCGTCTGCATTGGCTAGAATCTCTTTTGCATCCGAAAGTATCTGAGGTGTGGAGAGGGTTTTTGGAAGAACATAGTGATGTATTTGCCTGTGTAGAAATCCCATTATTATTTGAAAAAAGACTTGAAAAAGAATTCGATTTCGTTGTTAGTGTTACTTGTTCTGATTTCATTTCAAATGAAAGACTAAGTAAAAAAGGCTTGTCGCAATCGGACTTTTTACTTCGCCGAAATCAGCAATTTCAAAATTCTATCAAAGAAGAACTTTCTAATTTTGTCCTCGCCAATGACGGATCTACTCAATTTTTAGATATTCAGATAAACAAATTGATTCATACCCTTGAGCATAACAAATGCTGATAATATTAAAAAAAACTTACTTGAATTTTATTATTCTTAAACAAAAATTATATGAGCAACGAAGATTTAGTGCACAATCAAGATACCTCTGAATCATTAGATTCGGTTAAAAAAAAATCAACACGCAAAATAGCATCACGCAAAAAGTTAGTAGAGGGTAATAATGCTAATAGTGATGAGATTTCTAACGCCGATTATGTAGGCCGTATGGAGTTTTCTCCTGATGAGGGTAATGAACATGCACCAGAAAAAAATAATTCTATAGAGGAAAATTCAACAAATATTGTGCCGGAAAGAGATTCAAATTCTGACAATGAGAAAACTCATAAATCAAATGATTTAAAGAACCATGAGCGTGGCAATCGTAGTTCTTCAAGAAATGGTAAAAATAATCGCTTTAAGCGCAGTCAAAATTCAAATAATAAACGAGGTGCTAAAAAACAAGGTTCTCGGAGGCCAAATAGGAGAAACCGGACTAATTCTAGTGATTATGATTTGATCGATTTTGAAGCTTATATTGATCATGGATCTTTCCAAAGTTTTGAAGGTATTAAAGCTTTGTATGCTAGCATTGAGACATCAGACTCAGTATTTGAATATGATAAGATCTATGCCATGGATTTAAATGAATTGAGAGAAGCCTTAAAATCCAAATCAATTGATTTAGATGGGCACAAAAATCGTAATAGCATGGTTCAAGCTCTCTTTGATAAAGCTATAGAAGAAAAGCAATCTATTATAACTACAGGTATTCTTGATATTCCAGAAGAGGGCATGGGGGGATTTCTAGTGTATGAATTAGATAGCTATAGGATTAAGCTATTAAATGCATATTTGCCTCAGAAAATAATTGAGCATTTTGGTCTTAAAAAAGGTCACATAATTAAGGCTGAATTACATGGAAGGATTGAAGATACTAATTGTGCTTTTGTTGTTGATATTAAAACAGTTATGGACGAGTCGCCTGAAAAGGTCTCTGAATGGGAAGCTTTCACTGATTTGATTCCTTATTATCCGTTAGATCGGATTATTTTAGAATCGGATATTGTTTCAGATAAAGAAAATCTTCCAATGCGAGTAGTAGATTGTTTGACTCCGATTGGATTTGGTCAGCGTGGCCTAATTGTTGCACCACCAAGAACAGGAAAAACAATACTCATGCAGGGTATCGCTAACTCTATACAAATCAATTGTCCTGATGCGCATTTGATTGTTTTATTAATTGATGAGCGACCAGAGGAAGTGACTGATTTTAAACGAAAAGTAGAAGGGGAAGTAATAAGTTCCACTTTCGATGAATCTGCAGATAGTCATGTAAGAGCTGCAGAAGTTGTCATTGAAAAATCACGTCGTATGGTAGAAGCAGGGAAAGATGTAATTATATTGCTTGATTCAATAACTCGATTGGCAAGGGCTTATAATACTTCAATGCCAAGCTCTGGAAAGATTTTATCAGGTGGTGTTGAAGCAAATGCGCTTCAGTTGCCAAAAAGATTCTTTGGTTCCGCGCGGAATATTGAAGATGGTGGTAGCTTAACTATTATTGCAACTGCACTAGTTGAAACTGGGAGCAAGATGGATGAAGTTATATTTGAGGAATTCAAGGGAACTGGCAATATGGAGCTTCACTTGGATAGAGCCCTTTCTGAGAAACGAATCTTTCCAGCACTCAGCATGGACAAGAGTGGCACCCGTAAGGAAGAACTACTCTATCACCCCGACGAAATACAAAAGATTTATTCTTTAAGGAGGGCGATGAAGGGAATTCCATCCGAAGATGCTATGGAGATGCTCATTCAAAGAATAAAGAAAACTTCAACTAATGTAGAATTCTTAATGAGTGTGGCTCGTTAATTGATTTATTCAGAAATTAATTCCAGATTTTAAAAAAAATTACATAAAATTACACATTTACTTGATTAAATTCGTAATCTCGTATTTTGCTTTTACCTTAACTTATTTGAAACCCAATTAAATGACCTCGGACGACGGATTTGTAATTGATTTATTGATAGAGAAGAATGCAGTGACTGAGGCTGCTGTCAGTTCATCTCGCGAGGCTCTCAACGAAGGCGATGAAGCTGTTACAGATACTATAGTTTTAGGGCATCTATTAGATGAATTAAATATTCCTTCGGAGCAAGTATTAGGCATCATAGCTGAAGAGTTAAATATGGAGGTTGGTCATGTCAATGAGATCGAGCTCGAAGAACCTATTAAAGAATTATTCCCTTACGAAGTTGTTGATAAATACAAGGTATTTCCATTAAGTTTTAATGAATCAGAAGCAGAGGTGGCAATCTCTGATCCTTTTAATTTAGATGTAATTGATACAATTAGCCATTTATTAAATCGTCCTTTGATTGTTCGTTTAAGCTCTCTTGGGGATATAGAAAATGCAATTAGTCTAAACTATGAGGAAAGTTCAGACTCTATAAATGCTGCCTTCGCAGAAGCAACCGAAGCACTGGCCGGAGGAGATTCTTTAAGTTCGAAATTAGGTGATGGAGATGATAGCCCTATCGTTCGCTATGTTCATACTGTGATTGCAGAGGCATTAGGTCGGAGGGCATCTGATATTCATATGGAACCACTTGAGAAGCGTTTTCGTATTCGTTATCGAATTGATGGGGTTCTTCATGAAATTGAAAATCCCCCTAAGCGATTACAACCAACTTTGCTATCAAGAATTAAATTAATGGCTAATGTTAGTATTGCTGAAAAGCGCATTCCTCAAGATGGGAGGATTGCTATTAATATTGGCAAGAAATCAATTGATTTAAGAGTTTCTGTTTTACCAACTGCTCATGGGGAAAGCATTGTTATGCGTATCCTTGATAAAGAAGGTTTAAATTTAGGTCTGCCCCAGCTAGGATTCTTTAGTGATGACCAAGCGAATTTTGAGCGGATTATAGCAATGCCTGATGGTGTATTTCTTGTTACAGGGCCAACGGGTTCTGGTAAATCAACAACTTTATATTCTGCTCTAAATTGTATCAATCATCCCGATAAAAAAATCATCACTGTAGAAGATCCCGTTGAGTATGAGATGAGTGGCGTAAACCAAGTTGGAGTAAAAAGAGATGTAGGAATGACCTTTGTTGCCGCACTTAGATCGATGCTTCGTCAAGCCCCAAATATTATTATGGTTGGTGAAATTCGTGATAAAGAGACGGCTGAGATTGCTATTAATGCTTCTTTGACTGGACATATGGTTTTTAGCACATTGCACACTAATGATGCCCCTAGTGCAGTTAGCCGATTAATCGATATAGGCATTAAACCGTTTCTAGTATCAGCATCAATACGTTCGGTTCTAGCCCAACGATTAGTTCGTAGAATATGTCCAAAATGTAAGGAGAAAACAGAACCAAATCCTCGCTTACTTAATTCATTGGGAATTCGTCCGGATCAAATTTTAGAAGCAAGCTTTATGATTGGAGCTGGTTGTGAACATTGTAATAATACTGGCTTTAGGGGCCGCGTAGGGATTTTTGAAATGTTTAATGTTAATGAGGAATTACAACAGATGATTTATGAGGAGTCTAGTTTGGTTTCTTTAAGGGAGCGGGCCAAAGAGATAGGTATGCGATCAATGCGGGAGGATGGAATTCGGAAAGTTCTTGCAGGTGTTACAACTCCAGATGAAGTCCTCAAAACAACTGTCTCTGATCCTATTTAGATTACTAAAGCTATTTAATTTTAACACGATAAAAGATGTTTGAAGACCATAACGATTCTATATACGAAATTTTGAAAAAGGCTGCGGATATTACCCCGATGCAGTTGGCTGAATTAAATGAATCTTTTATTCAGTCTGGAAAATCGTTAGCTAATGCCGTCATTGATTCCGGATACCTTAATAGGGAAGATCTTTTTGGTATGGTAGCTGATTACTTGGACTCTGATTACGAGCCATTAATACCAGAGTTTGTTGATTCTGAGTTAGCAAAAATACTAAAGCCATCTGTTGCTCTTATGTACGGAGTAGTTCCAAATCAAATTAATGATAAAAGTATAGTCTTATATGCCCTTGATCCTTTCAATGGTCAGATTATAGATGACCTTACTTTTAGCCTTAAGAAAGATGTAATTCTTAAAGTTGCGGATCCGGAAAAGGTTCAGAAATTACTCGAATCAACATATGAAGATGAAAATTCATCAGTAGGGGAATTGTTAGGTGAAATTGGCGGTTCATTTAATGTTAAAGAAAAAGATCTTTCAGATAATGAATTGTCAGATCTTGCTAATCAGACTCCAATTGTTCGATTTGTGAATTTAGTTCTTCAGCAAGCAATTAAAGATAAAGCATCCGATGTTCATTTTGAGCCATATGAAGATGTTTTTCGAATACGCTATCGTATTGACGGAGCTTTATATGAAATGGCCCCTCCGCCAAAAAATCTGGCGGTACCAGTTATTTCTCGCATAAAAGTTTTATCGAGTATGAATATTTCTGAAACAAGGGTTCCCCAAGATGGCCGTATAAAGATGACAATAGCAGGAAGGCCAGTCGACTTGCGTGTATCAACTTTGCCAACTGCATACGGAGAAAGTGTAGTACTCCGTGTTTTGGATAAATCAGTAGTTAATCTTGATCTTGATGCTTTAAGTTTACCATCAGATATTCTTCAATGTATAAGAGATTTAGTTGCTCGACCTAATGGGATTTTTGTTGTTACTGGACCTACAGGATCTGGTAAAACTACCACTTTATATAGTGCGCTTAGAGAAGTTAATAAAGTTGAAACAAAAATATTAACAGCCGAAGATCCAGTAGAGTATGAAATTGATGGTATAATGCAGGTAGCAGTGAATCATCAGGTTGGTCTTGATTTCTCAAGTGCTTTAAGGTCTTTTTTACGACAAGACCCTGATAAGATAATGGTTGGAGAAATTCGTGATATTGAAACTGCACAGATAGCGGTTCAAGCATCTCTTACAGGCCACGTTGTTTTGAGTACCTTGCATACTAATGATGCTCCAGGTGCCGTTACTCGTCTAATAGATATGGGCTTAGAGCCTTTCTTGATTTCAGCTTCTTTAGAAGCAATCCTTGCTCAAAGATTAGTTCGCAGAATTTGCAGCAAATGTAAATGTGCCTATGAGCCATCCCAGGAAATTATAGATATGCTTGATGTTGACCCAATGAAAATTGCAGACAAAAATTTCTATTACGGAGAAGGTTGTGAAGAATGTAGTAAAACTGGCTATAAGGGAAGAATAGGTTTATTTGAGATGGTTATGGCATCTGATGGTATTCGTGAACTAATTAATCAAAAAGCACCAACATTACAAATTCGTCAAAAAGCTTTAGAACAAGGAATGCGTGGCCTTAGAGATGATGGACTGAGAGCTATTTTTGACGGAAATACAACAATTGAGGAGGTATTAAAGTATACTTAAATCTTATTCCCCTTATGCCAAAATTTAATTACAAAATAATTACTAAAAGCGGTAAAAATAAGTCAGGCTCGATTGAAGCTAGCTCAGCTTCAGATGCTAAATCTAGACTATCTGCTTCAGGAGATATTGTAATGAGCCTCTCTGCAGTTTCATCATCAAGCGGGAAGCTTTCAAAGAAAAAATCTAGAGGCACAAAAGTATCTTCTGGCTTTACCTTCGGGAATATTATAAAGGAAGAGGAACTCACGGTATTCACTCGCCAGCTTGCAACGCTTCTTGAGGCAGGACTTCCTTTATTGCGTTCGTTAGAAGTGATGACGCGCCAAGAGCCAAATAAGCGCTTTAAGCTTGTTTTAGAAAAATTGTCTGAAACAGTTAAGTCAGGTAGTTCTTTTTCTGATGGCTTGTCTCAGCATCCAAAAGTTTTTGATCGATTATATATCAATATGATTAAAGCAGGTGAAGCTGGTGGAGTTTTAGAATTAGTTTTAGCTAGGCTATCTGGCTTTAAAGAGAAAGCCCTTAAAACAAAGAAAAAAGTTCAATCAGCTATGGTATATCCTTTTGTAGTTGTTAGTGTAGCCATAGCTATTGTTGTTATGTTAATGGTGGTAGTAGTTCCTAAATTCCAAACTATCTTTGATGATATGTTAGATGGTGCTGCATTACCTGCTCCTACACAATTGGTCATTAATATTAGTAATTTTCTTCAAGAGCAAATTATCATATCGTTGATTATTGTTGGTTCTTTATTTTTTACCTTTAAGCTATTTTTAAAATCTCAATTCGGATCGAAGATATTCAATTGGTGTGCTATTAATATGCCTAAGGTTGGAGACTTAGTTAGAAAAGTTAATATAGCAAGGATCACTAGAACTTTTGGCACACTTCTTTCGAGTGGAGTACCAATTCTACAAGCAATAAATATTACAAAAGACATTACTAGTAATTATTATTATTCTAGCGCATTAAGTAAAATTCACGATAAAGTTCGTGATGGACAATCTTTATCCAAGCCAATGGAATTAGAATCAGTATTCCCCAACATGGTTACTAGTATGGTTGATGTTGGAGAAGAAACTGGAGAATTAGATAAGATGCTAAACCGTATTGCCGATAACTACGATGAGGATATAGATAATGCTGTAGCAGGAATCACCTCAATTATTGAGCCTATAATGATTGTTTTTTTAGCGCTAGCTGTTGGCTTTATTGTAATAGCACTTTTCCTTCCGATTGTTGAAATTATTAAGCAGTTAACTGGCTAATTTCTATTTTTCTAGTTTTAGTATATACTAAATTATTTAAGAATTAATTATTGTTTAGGAACAGTTTTTAGTTAACTATTAATTCTCTTTCTAATATGGCAGATATCGTTTTTATACTTTTATTTTTTTTGGTTTTAAAGGCATCTGCCTTTCTATCTTTGGAATGTCTTAATCTTAATTATTTATCTAAGAATAGTAAGGACCTTCCTCTTACGGTAGAAGGCATTATGGATAATGATACTTTTGTTAAATCTGTAAATTATACTAGAACTAAGTCTACGTTCTCTTGTATCAGTTCAATCTATGATTCGGCAATTTTATGTTTAGTTCTTATTTTTTCATTAATACCCTGGCTGTATGAAGTTTTAACGAATTATTTTGGTCAAGGATACCTAGGGCAGTCCCTAGTTTTTATTATTAGCGTATCTTTATTTGGACTTCCAAGTCTTCCCTTCAGTTGGTGGAGTACATTTAAAATTGAGGAGGCATTTGGTTTTAATAAGAGCACATTGAAATTATGGATTACAGATCAATTTAAAGGTTTTACGTTAGCGATAATAATTGGCACTCCACTTTTTATGGCTTTAATGTGGATTGTTAATCAGATGGGGAATTTATGGTGGATTTGGGCGTTTTTATTTTTTTGGGGCTTTCAAATTCTAATGATAGTGATTTATCCCATGTATATTATGCCTCTATTTAATAAGTTAGAGCCCATGGAATCCGGGGAATTAAAAGATCGTCTTTTAGAATTAGGGAACCGCTGTGGATTTCAGTCTAAAACAATTTTAGTGATGGACGGAAGTAAGAGGTCAGGCCATTCAAATGCCTTTTTTACTGGTTTTGGTAGTTTCAGGAGAATAGTTCTCTATGATACATTGATTGATCAAATGGAAATTAATGAAATTGAAGCAGTGCTAGCCCATGAGATAGGGCATTATAAATGCGGACATATTCCGAAACGCTTAGCATTTTCAGCTATATCTAGTTTCCTGATGTTCGCGTTTATTGCATGGTTAATACAGAGCGAATCTCTATTTATAGACCTTGGATTTTCTCCAGAAATGATTAATTCATTCAATATTGTACCCCCATTTGTGCCGGCTTTTTTACTATTATCACTATTTGGTGGTCTCTTTACCTTTTGGTTTTCTCCTTTGGATAGTCTTTGGTCGAGAAAGCATGAATATGAAGCTGATTCTTTTGCTAAAAGTGCAATAGGTTCCCCTGTTTCATTAAAATCAGCTCTCAGAAAACTATATAAAGAAAATCTAAGTAATCTTATTCCTCATCCAATTTACAGTACCTTTTATTATTCTCATCCTACAATAGTAGAAAGAGAGAGTGCATTAAATGAAGATTAATTTAATTTGGCAGTTTTAGCCATTTTAACCATTGTCATATGGGCATCGTGGGCACTCGATATTTCATGATCAAATTTAATTTGTGTAATTTTATTATGATCAACTTCGTTAGAGTATTCTATTTCCATAGAGAGACTATCCATTTTGACTATACTAGCCGAGGTACAATTTTCTAATTTTCCGTAATATCTTAGGTAATCGATTATGGAATCTTCATGGTCCTCATTCATGTGGTTGATAATTCGTTTTATATCATCATCACTAAGTTTTTCATCTTCATCCGTTGATTTTTCCATTTTGTGTCCTTTATTCCCAAATCCCTTCAAGTGAGTAACTTCATCCAAGTTTTCCCCTTTAATATCGAATGCCTTACCAAATCCATAAACTAACCTTCCGTTTAGGGGAGATAGTTTTATTAAATGGAAGTCAGTCATTTTCTTAAGCTGTTTCATTAAAGATCCAAACTTTTCTTCAAACCTATCGAAAAGATTACCCCAATCATTGTTAGAGCGTTCAATTTCTGATGACTCGCAATCAAATGTTATTCTTTTTCTAGCGAATACTGAGTCGGCTATTGCATTGTCTTCTATCAACATTACAGAAGCTTTTTTAGAGTTTAAAAAGTTTTCTGTATGTTTGGATAGTTCGCTTACATAAATATAAAAATTTTTTTCTTTATCTACTATAGCTGGAGAGTAGCTAACTTCTGGGGTGCCATTTTTATTGATCGTAGCAATTTCAACTGATTTGAAAGATGATAATAGGGATAAATATTCCTCATTTGCTTCTTTAAGTATATTTTTCATTATAATAATTTAGTAATTGATTTTAAGGAATTTCTTATCTCCATCGGCTAGCCATTCATTATCTATGCCAAAAGTATTTTTGATTAGCTTATTTGACAGAACAGTTTTAGGGTTACCGCAGGAAACCAGTCTTCCATTATTAAGTAGTATGATTTTATCAGAGAAATTTAATGCTTGTTCAAGATCGTGAATAACAATAACTACAGAGAGATTGTTGCCTTTAAGTTTTTTAAGTATCTTAAGTATTTGTATTTGGTGCTTAATGTCTAGATTAGAAGTTGGCTCATCAAGAAATATCACGCTAGGATTTTCACTGATAAAAGATTCATGCATTTGTGCTAATATCCTAGCAAATTGAACTCGCTGTTGTTCTCCTCCTGATAAATACAAAAATGACCTTTCTTTTAAATTAGATAGCTCTAATTCTTCTAAGTATTTAATGGCTATAGATTCGTTTTCTTTTTCAGACTTTATATTATAATATGGGTTTCTTCCCATTTTAATAACATCTAGAACCTTGAAATTAAAATTTAAACTAGATTTTTGAGGGAGAACAGCTCTCCATTTAGATATAGACTGAGGGTTCTTTCTGTACTCATTTATGTCCCTACCATTTAATATGATTTTACCTCCTGATAATTTCACTTCGTCGTTAATTGCTTTTATTAGTGTAGATTTCCCGCTAGCGTTTGGGCCTACTATACTTGTAAATTCTCCAGCATTTAATTTGAAGGAGATTTGATCTAATATTTTTATTTTGCCAAATTTAACTGTTAGGTCATCAACTTCTAACATATATTAAAAAAGTACTTTTTTGGTTTTTATTATAAGATAAAGGAAAAATGGCGCTCCTATTAAAGAGGTAACAATCCCTATAGGTAGCTCTGAATATGGAATCGATATTCTTGATACAAGATCTGCATTTACAAGAATAATACCTCCTACCATACCAGATAATGGTAATAACAGATTGTGATTGGGGCCAAATATTAGCCTACATATATGAGGGGTTATCAATCCGATAAAGCCAATCATGCCACAAATGGATACAGTAAGACCTACAATGCTTGATGTTACTATAATTAAATTTCTTTTTGTTTTTTCAATATTTACACCTAAATAGAGAGCCTCTCTTTCGCCTAATAGCATTAGATTTAATTCTCTTCTCAATGATATTTTATAAATTATAGCAATTACTGTAAGAGGAAATAAAACTTGAACGAGACCCCAATCAGCTCTTCCTAATGAGCCTAGGGACCAAAAGGTAAAACTTCTTAGCTGATCATCGGTAGAGAAATATGTTGCATAACCTATAATCGTGCCTGCTATTGCATTGATAGCTAATCCAGTAAGAAGCATTACCGCCACATTTGTTTTTCCGTTACTTTGAGATAATTTATATACAAGAAAAGTGGTAGCCATCGCTCCTATCATAGGGAATATAATCATTCCAGAATCTTGAAGCCACATAAAGGTATGGGCATTTAGGTAATTGGCTGAGATTATAAATAAAATTGCTCCTACTGCACCACCAGATGATACGCCTATTAGCCCTGGATCTGCAAGTGGATTTCTGAATATTGCCTGCATGATTGTGCCGGATAGAGCAAGTATACTTCCTACTATAAATGCTATAATTACCCGAGGTAATCTGATCTCGTAGAATATGAATTTTGATACTTCAGGGATGTTAAAATCAATTCCAAAGAGAGAAAGTAGAATTTTATTTATTCCTATGGAAGCATCCCCAAAAGAAATGTTTAAATAAAAAGATACTAATAAAATTACTGAAGTTAATATAAATATCTTTTTATTCATTTTATGGGCTTAAATTCACGGAACGCTTGAAAAAGCTTCGGTTAGCTTGCTGATTGTTTCAGTTATTGTGTGGCTAAAGCTAAGTGTTTTAGAAAGTGGTAGTAGTAAAACATTATTATTTTTAATAGCAGGGACTTTATCGAAAATTCTATCTTCGAATAATATTTTCATTATTTCCTCTTTGTTAGTTGTAAGATTTTCTGGAACGCCAACAAGGATAATTTCTGGATTAATTTCAAATAAAGTTTCTTTTGATATACTTCTATATCCACTATGCTCTTTAATAAGGTTTTCACCACCGGCAAGTTTAATGATTTTATCTGCTTTTGTATGTTTTCCAGCTGCATTTAATCCTGTTTGAGTAAAAGGGTGATGCATTAGAAAAATTACTTTAGCAGCTTTTTCAGGAAATTGAATCTTTTGATAATCGTTTAGGATATTTAGTGTAATCTTTTCTCCTTTCTCAGCTACTTTAAGATCTTTTGAAAGGAATTTAATTTGATCGATCAATTCATCTATTGAATTGGGTGTTTGGACTATTGTTATTGGAATCCCTGTTTTTTTTAATTTATCAAGTGTTGCTTTAGGGCCTATTTCATTGCCAGTTATTATATGTGTTGGATCTAGAGCAAGTATTCCTTCGGGAGATATCATTCGAATATATCCTACCTGGGGAAGCTTTCTAGCCTCAGGGGGGTTCAAGCTTGATTGGTCAACAGCAACAACTTTTTCTCCTAAACCTAGAGCAAAAACAAGCTCAGTAGATGTTGAACCAATTGTAATTAATCTATCTGCAAATGCATAAGATTGGAAAATCAAGCAGGCTATTAATAAGATATATTTAAATGTTTTAAGGCTGAACATAAATTAATCAATAACAGCACGATAATAAAGTGCATTAGGAATGTTTCCATCAAAGATTACAGTAATTTCTGTGGAGTTAGAACTCTCGTTTTCATTTTCTTCAAAGCTTAAAAGTATATCAGATTCAACATCTGTTTCATTATTCCAATTTTGTAAATCTATTGACCATTGGTACGATATATTTTCATTAGGGGAAATATTAGCATGCTGAATTTTATTATAACTTTGGCATATGAGTTCTAGTGGTTGATTCGTAATGCTTAGCTGAGGGATATTTTCTAGGTTTTCAGTAGATGCAAAATTTGCTCCAACAGAATCATTTTCTTCTTCAGTGAACGGATTATCGGATAGAGGCACTAAAAGAAATCCATGATTATTTTCAGGGCTAGATATCCATTTATTTACTGTATCAGTTACATCTAAATCAATCCATGACCCTTCATCTGTAACTTGAAAAGTTTGAATTAAATCACCTTGTTGAAAATCACTTAAAACAATATCATAGTAAACTCCGTAAAATGAGGCTCCTTCGTGGGCTTTCCCTTGTTCATGAAGATTAATAGCACCCGGGCTAAAAGATGCATATCCACCAGGTACAATAGGAAGGTTGTATAAGCTTAGTGATGCAGACTGTATTGGGTTAGTAAAGCTTGTTGTATCGAAAACTATTAATGAAGTTTGGCTATGGTCTGATGGATAACCATTATATGTAGATACTCCGTAAGAAACTCCAAGTGTGTTAGTGGTAGAGGTTGTTCTACCTAAGAAGTGATAAACGTCTGAATCAAAAGTTGGATATAGGATAGTTTCTGAATTAACGTTTAAAGAAATAATTATAAATAAGGATAGTTTTAAAATCTTCATATTTAGAAAATATGCTTCCTGCCTATATTATTTAGACAGGAAGCAATTATGTTCATTAATGACCTAGTAGATCACTTTTTTCTTTTTAAGGCAAGAAAACCTAAGCTACATAATCCTAAAATTAAGGCATATGTAGATGGTTCAGGAATGGCTGCAAGCACAAGCTGTGGGGCGAAATCAGTTTCGCTAGAAGCGAACTGGTAGCTTGCGCCAGGTAATGCAGACAATATCAATCCATTGTTTGCAAATGGGTTTGAAGCCTGAGCATTTACAATGGAGGTAATATCATAATTTACCCAGCCACTTTCGCTAAACACCTGTAGTGGTGCACCCATCACTACAGCATCATCTGCAGTGGCGGTTGTTAAGCCTGAACTTACCCATTCATTTGCAGACATGCCAATATTCATTCCTGCACCAGTTGAGAAACTAGCGAATCCAGGAGTGAATGGTAATGCATTGAGTCTTAGGGTAGCAGTTGCAAATGAGCCTGGTGATACGCCAGATAAATCAAACTTAATAGCTGAAGTTTGACTATGGTCGCTTTCACCAAAGGCCGCATATGAAACTCCTAATGTTTCAGGAGTAGAATCGACGCTTCCATAGTAATGGTAGACATCCGAATCTGCGATTGGATTTAGTGTTAATGCATAAGATTGGGTAGCAAAAGCTAGGCCAATGAATATGCTTATTATTGTGTATGTGTATTTTGTAGTTTTCATTTATCGTATGAGAAAATTTTAAAAATTAATTATAGCACTAAGGAAAAAAGTTCTCCCTGGTTCGGTTAATCGATCTGTGAATGGGTTTCCGTGACCAACTGCCCGTCGAATTGTGGACCACTTATAGTATTTCTTGTCTAGAATATTATTAATTCCAAAAGTTATAATTGTTTTGGAATTAAATTTAAATTTTCCGGTATAATCAAATATGCTAAAAGCTTTTGTCGCAGGAAATGTATTACTTGATAAGTGTGATTTTTTAAAGTTACCTGAAAGTGTTAACCTTTGGTTGTAAAGTTTCCTTTTGGTGTTTGTATTTTCTATCCAAAAGACATACTTGAAAGGGTCTATTGTATCTAGCCATTCATTATTCGTTTTATCGATCCCTATAGTTCTTCCTAATGAAGTTCCAATTTTGTAGTTTTTGAATTTTGAATAAACCCTATCTAAATTCAAAGAAGCATTTAATTCTAAGCCATGAGTTCTTACAGAGCCTCTATTCGTTACTTGGTGGACCGCAGCAACAGGATTATATGGATCGGTTATATCTGCTGGTCTTAAAATATACGAGGGGTCAATGAAATCTTTATATGAATTGTAAAATAGATTTGCACTTATAAAATAATTTGGACTCTGAAGACTTAATGATAGCTCATTTTGTATACTTTCTTCAGCATTTAATTCAGGATTCGGTATCAATACAAATTGTTCTCCATGTGTAAAAATTAAACTTAGCTCTTCTGGGGTAGGGTTTCTATAACCTTTAGATAGTGAGTATGTAATAATGAAATCATTATTAAATTTTCTAGCTATTTTGAATAAACTTGAAGAATTAGTTGTATTAAAGTCCTTTATTAATGGCCGATCAATTTGGTACTGAGTAGATATTTCATCTAGTCTGTTATTATAGTCATTATCGGGCGAAGGGCTTACTCTATATTTGTAAATATCCGCATAAAAATTAATATACCATGCATTGTTACTTCCAAAGATATATTCAAAATCATAATAAATGCCATTATTAGTGAATTTTGATGGGCAGAAACCATTTAGTTTTTGAGCAACGTTTAGAGGTAGTGCGTAGTCGTTCCTTAAAAATCTATTTTCGCTTTTTTCATCCCGTATATTAATTCCGAAATCGATGACATTTTTTCCTTTCTTGAAATCTGAATTATATTTGTTGCTTATGCTAAGACCTTTAGAAGCAACATCGTGCGTAATTGTTTGATCCCTGTCTCTTTGGGAAATTATATTATCATCTATGATTAGACTTCCTTTTTGTATGTTAAAAACCTTACTGGATGTTTCTTGGTAATATAGTTTAACAATTGCATTGTTTGAATCAGAAAGAAAATTATTTTTGGAATATTGAAAAGATATTGTATCTCTGTTTTTTGAATCTTCTAAGTAAACTCTTTCATTAGAAACTACAGTATTTTCTGCGCTGTCTAATTCTATTGATACATCGGATTCATAATGTTCATAGTTAAGGTCGATTGTAGAGTCGTTTTTATGAAAAACTGTATTTAATAAGCTCGCTAATGATGAAGATTCAGATGGGTTAGGTTTAATATAGCCATTATTTTCACGTTCCTCACCATTCTTAATAGAAAGCTTAGCTAAGTAATTAAATTTTCCAGTTCCTTTTATGAACTGCAATTGATTAGAAATAGTATTACTTAACGAATTAAATGAATTTTTAACATAGAGCTGTTTACCCTTATCATTCGAATATGAGTCAGGCCTTGGTTTTCTAAAGTTCACAGAACCTGAAAATCCCATTTGGCAGTTATTACCTTTTTGAGCGCTTTTATTTATACTAATATTTTCATAGATGCTAGGATCGAAGTAATTTCTACCAGTACCACCTGGGCCACTATTTGATTGATTCCAAGAATTGGCGATGAAGCTTTGAGTCTGAGGAATCCCATCAATATATAAGCTAATCCTATTTCCTTCTATACCTCTTATATTTATACTATTACTTCCAGCACCAAGGTAGGGAACAAGTCCATCTGATGAACCAAAATCAAACGGGACCTCAACATTTACACTATAGCGAGTCATATCCTTAAGAGATATAAGGCCAAAGTCGTCTAATTCATCCGAGGATAAGGATTGGTTTGAACCAAAATCGTAGAAATTTATTCCGTAGACATAGTAGTCGGGAAGTTGATGAATATTATCTATACCAAATATAGTGCCTTTCAATATAGCAAAAGCACTAAGCAGGAATAAATAAAAGTATGTAAAGTTTTTCACTTGTTAATGAGACTCATTTTCAATAAGAACTTTTACAAAAAAAAATAACGTCGCAATAGTCAACATTATTCAAATAATTTTTTGTAATATACCTTAACTCAAAAAAATTAATATTTCTAATTAATCAAATATAAGTAAAATTCTTCGGGGCATATTATAATTTGATGCTAATCTATAGTATTAACCTCTTCAAATACTCCTATATTACGGAATTTTTGGTAGCGTTTTTCTAGTAGGTTTTTTGTACTTAATTTTAAAAGTCTTTGAAGCTTATGCTTTATTTCTTTTTTAAGATTCTTTGCTGCTAGATCGTAATCTCTATGAGCTCCACCGGCAGGCTCAGGAATAATAATATCTACTACACCAAATTCTTTAAGATTTTTAGGGCTAAATTTTAATGCTTCAGCTGCTTTTGGGGCAGCAGCTCTATCTTTCCATAGAATTGCTGCACAACCCTCTGGAGATATAACAGAATAGTAACTATTTTCTAAAATCATTACAACATCGGCAACGGCAATTCCAAGGGCTCCTCCAGATCCTCCTTCGCCTATAACAATAGATAAAATGGGGACAGATAACGAACTCATATCTCTAATGTTAGCAGCGATAGCCTCTGCAACGTGACGCTCCTCAGCACCGATTCCTGGGTATGCTCCAGGTGTATCAACTAAGGTGATTACAGGCAGTTTGAATTTTTCTGCCATTTTCATAAGTCGCATAGCTTTCCTATAACCCTCAGGGTTAGGACATCCAAAATTTCGTTTTAAATTTTCTTTAGTATTACGTCCTTTCTGCTGACCAATTATCATTACAGGCTGTTCATCTAAGAATGCTGTTCCTCCTATAATTGCAGGATCGTCGTTGAAGCGTCGATCTCCGTGTAGTTCCTCAAAATCTGACACAATCCGATCAATATAATCTAATGTATACGGACGCTTAGGATGACGGCTGAGTTGTACTCTTTGCCATGGGGAAAGATCGGTATAGATATTTGATTTTAATTGCTCGAGTTTTGACTCAATAGCTTTAATTTCAGAACTAACATCAACCCTTGTTTCTTCCGAAACTTTTTGTAATGTTAATAATTGGTTTTCAAGCTCCCTAATTGGTTTTTCAAATTCTAGTGTATATGTAATATCATCCATTTTTTTCAAATTATTTATACAATCATAAGTGTCAATTCTACGCGTTAAGTAAAACTCAATAAATTATTAATTTTTTTCGACTGGGGGTTCTTGAAGCTGTTCCTTCCAACTCATCATGCGAGCTTGAGCGTTATAATATTCAGCTTTCTTTTGGTCTCCAATCTGTACCCATATTCTTGATAAAGTAGTGTTTATGTGAAGGTCTTTAGGCTCTAAATCATGTGCTTTGTTTGCAGCTTCAATTGCCTGTTGGTATTGTTTTTCTGAAAGTAAAATTTCTGCTAAAGCATGCCAAGCATTGGCAATTTTTGGGTAGCTTTCTAAAATCTTGCTTATTTGAGCCTTTGCCTGAGAGTTATCACCAATAGTAAAATTAAAAATTGCTTCATCAATTTCATTTTGAATGGCTTTTTTGATATTCATAGTGTAATTATTGTTTATATTATAATACAATTTATTTTTTTATGATAAATCCTCAATTAGAAAAGTTATTGATCGTTCAAGAGAAAGATCTGAATCTTCAAAAGTATCTTCATGAAGTTAGTCGTATTCCTTTAGAGCGTTCGAAAATACAAAATATGATTAATATGGAAGAAGAGGCAATTCAATTTGCTCGCCGGGATTTGAATGATAGGGAAATAGAGAGAAAGAATATAGACGCCAAGGTTCTTAGTAGAGAAGCTGAAGTATCTAAATTTAAGAATCAACAATTAGAAGTTAAAAAAAATGACGAGTATCGTGCTTTAGCTTTACAAATCGAGCAGGCACAGTCTGATATTGGAGTATTGGAAGAAGAAGAAATTTCCCTCATGTATACAATAGATGAAGCTTTTAAGGAGTACAATTTAGAGAAAGTCAGGATAGAAAGCAGAATTAGTGAGCAAAAATTACAAATGCAATTACTTGAATCTAGACTCGTTGAGCTTAAAGCATTGGTAGAAATTGCTGAAAATGATTATGCTAACTCCCGGAAGGAAGTTGAGCTAAATTTCCTAGAAGATTACGATAGGGTTAGAAATCAAGTAAAGAGAACGCCTTATATTGTACCAATTGATGGTCATATCTGTGGAGGATGTCACTTGAGGGTTTCAAATGATGTCCTAAGCCAATGTAATTCAGAACAAGTGATTGTGATTTGTGATCAATGTTCAAGAGTCGTTTTTCGCGGGTAAAGGTTTGAATATATGAAATCCTTTTTCTGTTTATTGGTTTTGTTCTATTTTTTAGTTTCGCTATCAGCCGAATCTCAATGGCACTTATCTTGGTCGGATGAATTTGATTATGAGGGGGCTCCCTCTTCAGAAAACTGGACACTCCTTGAAGGATATCTTGGTTTTAATAAAGAGCTTCAACGTTATACTAGTGACTTAAGGAATGCCTATGTTAAGGATGGCGTGCTTAGGATTGAAGCGCATATTGATAGAATTTCTTTTAGTCGTTTTAAGCAAATTAAGGAAATTCTTAAATCCTTTGACGCAGATTATAAAAAGTTAAGTAATCAAGAAGTGACTTCTGCCCGTATGGTTAGTTATAGAAAAAAGGAATTTTCAAACGCAAAGGTAGAAGTTAGGGCACGATTCTGCGATACCAGAGGTACTTGGCCGGCAATTTGGTTGCTCGGTGATGAATCAAAGAAGCCATGGCCTGATTGCGGTGAGATTGATATTATGGAGCACGTCGGATATAATCCTAATATAATCCATTCTTCAGTTCATACTAAAGACTATAACTTTAAGGGATGGAAGCACTCCACTAAAACAACTAAAGTTGGTTCAGTTAAAGATTTCCATATTTATGCTGTTGAGTGGACAGAAAATGAAATTCAGTTTTCTTTAAACGGCAATGTTTATCACATCTTAAAAAGAGGTGATCGAGATGACAATAATTGGCCTTTTATGAAAGATGATTATTATCATATTATTTTAAATATTGCGGTAGGTGGTGGATGGGGCGGTCAAAAGGGTATCCGTAAGTCACAAAGTGTTCTTCCTTATTGGATGGAAATTGACTATGTTAGAGTATTTGAAAAAATAGAAGAATGAGCCTTATATTCTTAAGGCTCAAATGAAATACGCTCCTTAAAAAGTAGTTTCAAATCCTAACATTTATTTGGTAGGCCGACGGGGACTCGAACCCCGAACCAATTGATTAAAAGTCAACTGCTCTACCGATTGAGCTATCGACCCATACCAAATTGCTAAAAACAAGTCTTTCTATTAAATTTGTCAAGTGTTGTCGATGGGAATTTAAATTAACGGACGTATTGACAGATTTGATAATATAATATCTTTAAATTTTAGATGAACAAGTTTTTATCCATAGTCTTATCTCTACTTGTTGTTTTAGTAAGCCTTTCTTCGGTAAATGATTACTTGCACAATCTCTTATGTGCTTCGAACATATGCCATGATGAAATTTCGGAATTAGATAGAAGCTGCACTGCACATGCAGGGAGTTGTCAGGCTGAATCTGAAGTCCCAGATCCGAACTCTAGTGAGAGAAGTGATTGCAATTCTTTTACTTGTTCAATATCTGTTTTGTCTCACGCCAATCTAGATTTTATCAATGAAATTGAGATTGGAACAATGCTTGTTAAAAGTGGTATTGGAAAAAAAATTAATTCTGATAAATATATTTCTCATGAATTAAGATTTAGTAATTTTGCAAGAGGACCACCCTCTAATTTTGGTGCTTAATTACTTGGCGTCGATTTGTTTCGTTGCTTATCTTTTAATCGATAAAAAATCTAGCATTTAAAGATTTTTTATTAAACTTTTTTCCAAATACATGAACACAAAAAACTTTTTATTATTTATTTTATTTTTGCCAATAGGCAACTTATGGGCAGATGGTGAGCATTTGCCAAATTACGAGCTAGATGATTTAGTAGTACAATCATCTCCTTTGCTATTTGATGAAACCAATAGCACTCAATCATTTAATGTCATTCAAAAGACTGCATTGTCTGATTTAAGTTCCACTACAATTGCACAGACTTTAGCTAATCAAGCTGGTATTTCACAAACTTTCTATGGACCAAATGCTAACAGGCCGATTATACGAGGATTGGGTGGGTTTAGGGTGAGCGTTTTGGAAAATGGATTGAGGGCTTTTGACTTATCTTCTACATCGGCGGATCATGCGGTTTCAGTAGATCCTATATTAATCAATCGTATTGAAGTGCTAAAAGGTTCTTCGGCATTACTATATGGATCAAATGCAATCGGAGGCGTTGTGAATGTGTTTAATAATACTATTCCAAATCCTTATCTTAGCAAATCTTTTGATAATAAGATTAGTGTTCGCTATTGTAGCGTGGATGAAGGCTGGCAGAGAGGTGGCATTTTATTCCATCAATTAGGTAATTTTATTTTCCAGATAAATGGTTCTTCTCTTAGTACTGAAAATTATGATGTGCCTGATTTCATACCTGTAGATTCTCATGGCCACGATGATCATGATGACGATGATGGTGAAGATGGCCACGATGATCATGATGACGATGATGGTGAAGATGGCCACGACGATCATGATGGCGACAATGGGGCTGTACTTGTTAAGAATAGTGTAGATAATACCCAAAGTAGTACTCAAACATCTGGTGTAGGTGGTTCATACTTGTATGACGATGGTTATGTTGGTGTTAGTTATTCTACATATGATTCAACGTATGGAGTCCCTAATCACGAAAGTTCAATAGTAGCCATTCAAAGGGATAAAACCTCAATACAAGGTTTTCACCAATTTGATGATGGATATTTTGATAATGTAAATTATGCGATGACTTTTGGAGATTATTCTCATTCAGAATCTAGTGGATCAGATGATCACGATGGCCACGATGACCACGATAATGACGATGGTGAAGATGGCCATGACGATGATGGTGAAGATGGCCACGATGATGATGATGGTGAAGATGGCCACGATGATGACGATGGTCATGATGACCACCACCATGCTGTTTTTCTATATGATGGAATTGATAGCAGATTTATTTTCTCAAGGAAAACAGATGCCTCATTATTAGCTTTGAGTGTTAATTATACAAATTATGACATGAAAATAGATGGCGATGAAAGCTATCTTTCAGCTAATGATCATGGAAACAATTCTGTTCCTGAGAGTACCAATCCTAGGATTGAAAATGATTCAAGTGAAAGTTTTGGTATTGGATTACTTCAAAAACAGAATATTTCTTCTAATTTAACAATTAATGGTGGCATTAGATACGATATATCCAATAGAGATTATGATGCGCTATCAAGAGATGGATTAGGTAATGTTAATATCGACCGAGATGATTCTTCCGTAAATGGATCAATTGGTTTTGTATTCAGTACAAATGACTCAACTTCACTAAGTGGGAACTTTCATTATTCTGAGAGAATTCCTGAGACATCAGAGCTTTATAGCTCAGGCGCCCATCATGCTACTGAGGCATTTGAAATAGGAAATAGTTCTTTAGAAAATGAGGAATCTATTGGTATTGAGATCTCAATACGTAATAAAAGAGGAAATTTTGGCCAAAAACTTTCAGCTTATTATAATAATTATGATAATTTTATCTATCAAAACTCTAGTGGCGAAAATACAGTTGGAGATGGCGAAACTTTCATCATTAGGAATTATGATGGTTCGGAAGCTCGTATATATGGCCTAGAGTATGAGTATAAATATCAATTAGGTGACAGATCTTACATTAAAGGCTTTGCCGATTTAATCTCAACCAAGGATACTACTAATGATAGAGTTCTTCCTAGAATTCCACCCTGGAGATTCGGTATAGGTTATTATTATAATAATAAAGATTTTCGTTTTAACTTAAATTCTATACATAATAAGTCATCTAGGGCTTTATCTTCGAATGAGAGCAAGACTGGTGAATTTACTATTTTGAATGCGCGCCTTGGTTTTGTTCTAAATGAAGAAAATAGTTCGGAGATTTATATTAAAGCTAAAAACATAACTGATGAATTAGGCTTTTCTCATACTTCATTCTTAAAGAATGCTGCTCCGCTACCTGGAAGAAGCTTTGAGCTTGGCATGAATTACAAGTTTTAGGATTCCAAAGAACTAAATCTCTTTATATTTTAAAGCCATCTACTATTATAGATGGCTTTTTTATATACTGAAGTATAAGTCGAGATCATTTCATATAATATTTTATTTAGGATTATGGAAATTGAACTATTATTTTTATCTTTCGACTTTATCCTATAATAGCTTTACAAAATTCAATATTATTATAAAAGAAATATCATGAACAAAATTTTACCTTTAATCTTATTTTTTGTATACTCTCTACTAAACTTGTGCGCTTCTGAAGAAGCAAATATGGAGGATAGATACTCTTCATTTAATGCTGGATTTGATATAGCAACTGGCGATATTGACGCTACAGGATTTTCTTTTGGAGCAATTAATCAGCTAGCCAAAGATGGCCAAGATGGTATTGCTCTTCTTGGAAATTTTGAATATCTATCTATAGATGAATATCTTGGTGTTAATGTTTCTGCTGCAGATGTTGAGGCTTTTGCCTACACTTTAGGTATAGGTTATATTTTTAAAGCGGACGATATGCACATAATCCCTTATTATGGATTCTCAAAATTAGAACTTGGGGTTCAGGGATTTAGTGCAGGAGAAGCAGATAGTACCGCATTTGGAATTATGTTTAGGAAGCAAATTAGCCCTTCGGCAATTCTGACATTTGATATAATCAATACCAGCCTAGATGATGTTACAGTAGTAGGAAGTAATGTGCCTGTTTATTCTAGTGCCGAAACATCCTTTAGTTTTGATATTGAAAATAAAATTAATGAGAATACAGCTATAATTTATGGTGCTGATTTTGCTGACGGAATTAATTCTTATAGTATTGGGATGAGTATAAATTTCTAAAATAATTTAGATTTAACAATTTAAAGGCCATCTATTTTTAGATGGCTTTTTTGTCTATTACCTCGAATAACTAATTTAGTTTTTATATTTCAAAATTAGTTTTAAAGTGGCAGGGGCGACAGGACTCGAACCTGTGACCTACGGTTTAGAAAACCGTTGCTCTATCCAACTGAGCTACGCCCCCTTATTATTCGATAATTAAGAAATTAAATACAGATTACTGTAAAGTTATTAAATAGTATAATTACTCAGTAAATCTACTATTTTAGCTTTTTTATGTTTCTCAATAAAAAAGTTTTGTAATAAAGATTAATTTATCTTTCATGTTATTTATGAGAATTTTACTACCCCTAATCTTTTTTTTGATTCTTAACCCTTGTACTGCTAACCCTAATCAGAAAACTTTAGATGAAACTGAAAATTATATTTTTAAGCAGGCGAATGGAGTCGACCTAAAAATTTATGTATTTAAGCCAAAAATGTGGAAGGCTTCAGATGAAAGACCTGCTATCGTTTTTTATTTTGGGGGTGGTTGGAACTCGAGGCACATAACGCAGTTTGTAGCTTATGCTCAGTATTATGCTTCTAGGGGGATAGTATGCTTTATTCCAAACTATAGAGTAAGAAATACGGATGGATCTCAAGCTATTGATTCAGTAAAAGATGCCATGGATGCATTTTCTTACGTAAAACAAAATGTAGAAAGATTTGGCATAGATCCCGGAAGAATTGCAGCATCAGGTGGATCTGCCGGCGGACATTTGGCTGCTTCATTAGGAACTTTAAAAGACATTAAAATTGATGATTTTTCTAGGCCAAATGCTCTTATACTTTTTAACCCTGTATGTGTTGTAGACCCACAAAAAAATCCAAAACGATATAATGTTGAACGATTAGGAGTAAAAGGTACGGAAATATCTCCATATCACAATGTAGGCTTAAATGTCCCCCCAACAATAATATACCATGGTACAGCGGACAAATTAGTACCTTATGAAACTGCGGAAATGTTTCATAATAAAATGCTAGAGATGGGGAATTTTTCAAAATTAATACCTTTTGAGGGAAGAGGTCACGGATTTTTTAATCATGGTAAGCACCTCAGCGAAAGTGATTATAGCAAAACTTTAGAGTATACGGATGAATTTCTGAATGGTCTAGATTGGCTAAATTAAAAAAGACATAAAATAAGGCGTTCTCATGGAATATTTTATTGGGATTGATGTAGGAACTAACAGTGCACGTGTTGGCTTGTTTGATGTTGGGGGGTCGTTAATATCCCATGCAATTAGGGACATTCAAATATGGAAACCTAAGGCCAACTTTGTAGAGCAATCCTCCAAGGATATTTGGCAGTCTATTTGCTATTGTTGTCATGATATTTTAGAAGAATCTAAAGTCCATCCTGATAAGATTAAAGGTATTGGTTTTGATGCAACTTGTTCTTTGGTTCTTTTGGATTCCGATGAGAGGCCTGTTACAGTCGATCCTAATGGAGATCCAGAAAGAAATATTATTGTTTGGATGGATCATCGTGCTATAAATGAAACAGAGTTTATCAATCAATATAGTAGAGAATTTTCTCTTTTTAGATATTTAGGAGGTAAAATATCTCCTGAAATGCAGATTCCAAAGTTATTATGGCTTAAGAAAAATTTACCTAAATCTTTCAAAAAAGCTTCCGATTTTTTTGATTTACCGGACTATCTTTCTTTTCGAGCGACTGGTTCAAAAACACGTTCTTTATGTTCTTTAACCTGTAAATGGACATATCAAAAAGATTTCGAAGATTCAAAGGTGAAAGGATGGGATTTGGAATTCTTTGAAAAAATTGGATTAGAGGATTTTCCCGATGAAGGGTTTTGTTCGATAGGTAATTCAGTAAAGCCAATGGGCAGTAGAATTGGAAATGGATTAACTGAAGAATCTGCTAAAGAATTGGGGCTTAATGTAGGTACTCCTGTTGGAGTTTCAATAATTGATGCACATGCTGGTGGATTAGGTATGATTGGATTAAAAGAGGGCATGGATTCAGTTGATTATAATAGGCGTATAGCCCTTATTGGAGGAACCTCCTCTTGTCATATGGCTGTATCTAATAAAGAGAGATTTATTAAGGGCGTTTGGGGTCCATATAATTCAGCAATGGTTCCCAGCATGTGGCTTAATGAGGGAGGACAATCTGCAACTGGTTCACTTTTAGATCACTCAATTAGAAGCCATGGTGCTTATGCTGAAGCATTGGAAGACGCAACTTCACGAAAGCAGTCAATTTATACTTTCCTAAACAAAAGGTTAGAAGAGATTTCAATAGCTTCGAATTGCCAAATCGACTTCTTGACCAAATCTTTGCATGTATGCCCTTATTTCCTTGGTAATCGTTCTCCTAGAGCTAACCCTAGCCTTAGAGGAATGGTAAGCGGATTGAAATTATCAGCTTCAATTGATGACTTATCAATGTTATATCTAGCCACTATTCAGGCGATTGCGTATGGTACTCGTCATATTATTGAAGCAATGAATGAAAAAGGCTATACAATAGACACTTTAATTTGTTGTGGCGGTGGAACTAAGAACTCGCTTTTTCTTCAGCAACATGCAAACATAACAGCCTGTCGATTAATTTTGCCTAAGGAAATGGAGTCCGTTTTGCTAGGTTCAGCAATGATCGGTTCAGTAGCCTCAGGTATTTACCCAAATTTGAAAAAAGCTATGGAATCGATGTCGCATTTTGGCAGTGCAATTGAAGCTTCAAAAGTAACAGCTAAATATCATAATAGAAAATATAAAATTTTCCATCAACTCTATAAGAACCAAATAGAATATAAGGCTATTATGGAATCATGAATTATTACGCATAAATTAATCTTTTAAATTTATATTATGAAAAATAAATTCATTCAACTTATTGCTAGTGGAGATCTTCGACTAAGTGCAAATCAAAATTGCTGGAATGAGCAGGCCTTAATGGAGGCTGATTTGGAAAATGTTCTAAAATCTTTAGGATACTCTTTGAAGCGTTCTCACTCTTATGATATAGAAAAAAATCATGGATTTATTTCAAGTCAGAGAGAAGGTATGGATGTTTTTTGTGGAATCGATCGTAATGCACCTATTATTGTAGCAGAAGCAGTTTGGCAGTATTCGCATCATGTTTTACCAGGATTAATTTCGCATGAAGGTCCAATCTTAACGTTAGCAAATTGGAGTGGGAAATGGCCAGGCTTGGTTGGAATGCTTAATTTAAATGGATCTTTGACAAAAGCTGGAGTTAGCTATTCTTCGTTGTGGAGTGAAAAGTTTTCAGAAGATGAAGCTTTTCAAGCTAAATTATTAGAATGGCTTAAAAATGGAAAAGTTTGCCATGACATAAGTCATGTTAAAGCTTATTATTCAGTTGCAAATTTACAGAAAAAATCTGTTTCTGCAATAGATCGTATTATTCATGATTTAGATTTTAAAAAAGCTATATTGGGTGTTTTTGATGAATTTTGTATGGGTATGTATAATGCAACAATCCCAGATGAATATTTATTTCCACTGGGAGTCTACAAGGAGCGCTTAAGTCAAAGTGCGCTTTTTGCTGAAATGCAAGTGGTGAAAGATGAAGATGCTTATTCAGTGTTTGAATGGATTAAAGCAAAGGGATTTAATTTTCATTTTGGAAAAGATGAAAACTCTGAATTAACAAAAGAACAAGTAATTGAGCAATGCCGAATGTATATTGCAGCTTGCCGAATAGGTGATAGTTTTGGATGTGATGCTATTGGCATACAGTATCAACAAGGTCTTAAAGATTTATGCCCGGCATCTGACTTAGTAGAAGGAATGCTCAATAGCTCTGATCGCCCGCCAGTGAAGAACAATGAAGGTGAGATTATTTTTCAAGGAGAGCCTTATCCACATTTTAATGAAGTAGATGAATGTTCTGGCTTAGATGCTTTACTAACAAAGCGTTTGCACAAAGCATTAGGTCAACCCACTGAAATAACTCTTCATGATCTTCGGTGGGGAGATTTCGATAGAAGTGGAAGTACCGATGCCTATGTTTGGGTGTTTTTGATATCAGGGGCTGCTCCAATTGAACATCACATAGGTGGTTGGCAGGGAAGCCATGGCTACCGCCAGCCTGCCATGTATTTTCCTAAGGGAGGAAGTACTCTACATGGAGTAGCAAAACCAGGTGCTATTATTTGGAGTCGAATTTATATCGAGGACAAACGATTAAAAATGGATTTGGGCCTCGCTGAAGTTATTGAATTACCCAAATCTGAGACACAACGTCGATTGAAAGAAAGCACTCCTGAATGGCCAATTATGCATGCGGTTACTCATGGAGTATCTAGGGATCAAATGATGGCTAGGCATAAAGCAAACCACCTAAATGTTGTTTACATTAAAGATTCAGACTCAGCACTTGAGTGTATTTTAGCAAAATCTGAACTCGCACATCGCCTTGGCATAGAAGTTTATTTATGCGGAACGCAAAAAGATAATTCCCCAATATTATGATTTATACTTTTCTCAAATTGAAATTATTATTTCTATTTTTATTTAAAAATCTTTTAATATATTCGTTATGAAGTTTCTTCTTTTCATTCCTCTTCTTTTACAAATTGCCCTGAATGCTGATCACCCCTATCTTAATTCAGAATTAAGTCCCGAGGCTAGAGTTTCTGATTTAATCAATAGAATGACCCTGAAAGAAAAAGTTGGGCAAATGTGCCAATACGTTGGGTTTAATTACATTGCTTCTTCGGTAAGAGGTATGACTGCCGAGGAAATTTTAAATAGTGACTCCCAGGCTGATTATAAAGGATTTAAGCCGAAAGATATTGCAGATATGGTAACTAAAGGAGAAGTTGGATCTTTTTTACATGTGCTTGATCCTCTTGAAGCAAATCAAATACAGAAATTAGCACTTAGGTCTCGTTTAAAAATACCAATTTTAATTGGTATAGATGCAATTCATGGAAATGGAATGGTTACAGGCTGCACTGTCTACCCGTCTCCAATTACAATGGCATCAAGTTTCACTGATGAGTTTGCTTATAAAGTTGCTAGAGAAACCGCTATTGAGATGCGTTCTACAGGCTCGCATTGGGCATTTACTCCTAATATTGACATCGCTAGAGATCCTCGCTGGGGAAGGGTTGGAGAAACCTTTGGTGAAGACCCTACATTAGTAAGTAATTTTGGTGCTCAAACAATAAGAGGCTTTCAATCAGATAATTACACTGGTACGGATCGAGTAATTGCATGTGCAAAACATTTAATAGCCGGTTCGGAACCAATTAATGGACTAAATTTTTCACCTATGGATTTATCTGAAAGAACATTGAGGGAGATTTTCTTAAAACCATATATAAGTGCAATAGAGGCTGGGGTTTATACAATGATGTCTGCCCATCATGAGGTTAATGGTATACCTTGCGTTATGAATTCATATCTTATGGAAGAAATCGTTCGAGATGAATTAGGTTTTGAGGGATTCTTTGTTACTGATTGGTTAGATATTGAGCGCCTAGTTGATTTACACCATGTTGCAGAAGACTTTAAGGAGGCATGTAAGTATGCAGTAAATGCGGGTACAGATATGCATATGCATGGACCAAAATTCATTGATCATGTGGTATCTTTAGTAAAGGAAGGTAAAGTTCCAAAAAGTAGAATCAATGAAGCTTGTGAGAAAATCCTTTTGGCTAAATTTAAGTTGGGGCTATTTGAAAATTCTTTAGTAGATTTAGAAGGTATATCTGAATCTGTGTATACTGATGAGCATAAATCAACTGCTCTCGAAATAGCTAGAAAATCAATAGTTTTATTAAAAAATAAAGACGGAGTTTTGCCCTTTAGAAATAAATCTCCACAGAAAATATTAGTGACGGGGCCTAATGCTAATAATCACACAATTTTGGGTGATTGGGCTATTAATCAACCAGACGCAAATGTTATTACCATATATGAAGGATTTAGGGATATAGGGGGGCAATTAGGCTATCAAGTTGATTTTTATGACTCTAATGAAAATATTAGGGCTATAAGCGAGTATGATATATTGAATACAGTATCAAAATCAAAAGATTACGATCATGTAATTATGGTTGTAGGGGATAACTCAATGCGACATCTAGGAGAAAAAGGGAAGGTGTCTGGAGAAAATGTTGCTCGTGCTGAACTAAATCTTGCTGGAAATCAATTAGCACTTGTTCAAGCAATTCACTCTTTGGGTAAACCCATGACCATTGTTTTGGTTAACGGAAAGCCGATTTCAGAACCCTGGATATCGGATAATATACCTGCTATTATTGAAGCATGGGAGCCAGGTTTATTTGGTGGGCAAGCAGTTGCTGAAATATTTTTCGGCAAAATTAATCCAAGTGGCAAGTTACCAATTACAGTTCCTCGTTCCGTAGGACAGCTTCAAATGATTTACAATCATAAGCCTTCCCAGTATTTTAAAAAGTATGCTTTTGAATCAGTAAAGCCATTGTATCCTTTTGGCTACGGATTAAGTTATTCTGATTTTATTTATTCTGATCTTAAATTAGAAATGGAAGGAGATGGTTTAGGATCTAATGTCAAAATAAGCATTGGGCTATTGAATGATAGTACAGCTGATGGAGAAGAAATCGTTCAAGTTTATTTTAGAGATTCAACTAGTAAAATAACTCGTCCAGTTAAGGAATTAGTGGATTATAAACGAGTTTATTTGCCTGCAGGTGAATCTACTTTAGTTGAATTTAAAATTGAACTAAAGGATTTAGCCTATCTTGATCATGAGATGAATTATGTAGTGGAGGCTGGAGAATTCATATTTATGGTAGGTGGTTCATCATCAAAAGAAGATTTACAAAAGGCATCAATAGTAGTAAATAAGGACTTTACTATTAATTAATAATTATATTGATATGAATTTATTAGTTAAAAATTTTGTATGAATTTTAATTTTCATTATCATAAAATATTAATTCCGAATGAATAATTTCGCGCAAAATAATAAGATTTCTGCCAAATCTACACCATTAAAATATCCAGGAAATAAAACATTTATCAGTGAATTTTTCTTTTTATTTTCACTTTTTGCTATAATTCTCTCAAATATTATATGGTTTGATTTTTTTGACTATTTCGGTGAAAGAAATAAGCTGTTAGCTATCTATATTGGGGTTTGGGTGCCTACTACAATGTCACTTTCATACATATTTAGATCTAGGAAATTAACTAGAAAATCTAGTCAGTCTAAATTGGAATATAAGTAATAAATATTATGGGTTACAGAAGAAAAATATATAGCAGATTTGTTATTTTAGTTGTATGCGCTTTTGTGTCCATGGTTCTTTCTAATCTTGTATGGTTTGATATGATTGATTTTATTCCTGAATCTGATAGAGAATTAACTACTATATATGTTGGGCTATGGGCACCGACATTTATATCAATGGCACTTCGATATTACAAGTCTTAGATTTATTTAATCTATTTTCAATTTGAAGAAACTAAAGCGTCCTATTGATATAGCCATTATTATTAAAGGGCATAGTTATAAAGGTTTTTTGAAATCTCCCGAAGAGCATCTTCCATCTCTTGGTAATACTCGCCTTTTATAGTCATTAAACCTTGATGCTGATTAAATTCCTTAGTTGGCATTGTGTTTATAGTATCAATTATTCCGCACATATGCCAGCCAACAAAATCAGGTCTAGCTAATGAGTCCTTCATGTATTTTATAGTCCTAGATGCCCTTTGGCGTTGGCACTTGCAGTGAGGTCCGTAAGGATTCGGCATTGTCTCTGTAGGAACAGTAAAAGCTGAATCACCATTTAATAATGGTTGGTCTACTACTTTCATATTAGACCAACGAGCCATGCTTTTTATATGTTCATCAAGCTCCGCATAGTATTGAAAATTAACTAAATCTGTATAGCGACTAGTTACTTTTAGGACTGCATCTAATCCGTTTGTATTTCCATGGATTTTGTCACCAAAGAAAAGGTGATTGGGGTTATACTTTTTAAATGATTCTC
>CAJWMY010000007.1 GCA_913044165.1 uncultured Puniceicoccaceae bacterium | reverse complement strand
CGAAGTCTAAAATACTGCTAATTTTTTCTGAGCCAATAACAAGAATTGTGTTATATTGCCCAGATAAAATCATCGTATTGGCAAGATTAAGTCCGTAGATGAATCCTGAACAAGCAGCTTGAATATCAAAAGCTGTTACTTGAGGTAAGTCCATTTTATGTTGTAAAAGACAAGCAGTTGAAGGGAAAGGCATATCTGGGGTCATCGTGGCAACAATTATACAATCAATGCTTTCTTTTTTTATAGCTGCTTTAAGGACTGCTTTTTCAGCTGCCTTTAAAGCCATATCACTTGTTGTTTCAGAGTCGTTAGCAAAGCATCGCTGTCGAATACCCGTTCTTGTTGTTATCCATTCGTCTGAGGTATCAACTATTTCTGACATTGCGTCGTTAGTGACTATTTTTTCAGGAGTGTA
The DNA here is from genome assembly GCA_913044165.1 of uncultured Puniceicoccaceae bacterium. Classification (GTDB taxonomy): domain Bacteria; phylum Verrucomicrobiota; class Verrucomicrobiia; order Opitutales; family Coraliomargaritaceae. The sequence continues at coordinate 44,489 of CAJWMY010000007.1, read as the reverse complement.
GGAGCCTGTTCCTGCAATTATTGAAGCTGTCATTATAGATCTACAATTAATTATATTAGCGCATTAATAATATATTAAAGAATATTACTTAATTGTTAACTTCAATTTTTTGATTTGCGAGCAGAATATCTGACTTTATTCCATCAATCATATCACACTCAACAACCATTTGAGCTGCTACAATAGCACTAGCTATTGCAACTGCATTAGAGGAGCCATGAGATTTGATGATATTTCCATTAATTCCCAATAACGGAGCTCCAGATCGCTCATCCGGATTTAGCTGGGACTTCATGTCTTTAAATGCAGAAGCGGAGAGGGCAGCACCAATCTTTCGCTTAATATTTCTAAGTAATTCTCTTTTAATAGTTTCGCCAATAAATGCGAAAAGGGATTCAGAACTTTTTAGCAAAATATTCCCCACGAATCCGTCACAAACGACAACATCTACGTCGCCATCAAATAATTGAAATCCTTCTATCAAGCCTTTATAATTAATTTGATCATTGATTTCCTGGAGATATTGATGGGTTTTTGAAACTATTGGAGTGCCTTTCCCTTGCTCTGTACCAATAGTTAATAATCCTACTTTCGGCTTTTTAATTCCTAGTCTAGCTTGAGCATAATGTGTTCCTAAAATAGCATTATGCATTAAGTGTATAGGGCTTGATTCAGGATTTGCTCCTACATCTAAAAATACAAATGGAGATTTTTTACTTGGTATTATTGCAGCTAATGCTGGTCGTTCAATACCTTCAATCGGTCTTAAACGTAAAGTACCTCCTGCCATCATAGCACCTGTATTTCCACAGCTTACCATTGCGTCCGCTTCATTATTTTTAAGAAGCTCTATTGCTTTAACCATTGAAGAATTTTTCTTTTTCTTTAAAGCTGTAATAGGCTTTTCTTCCATTGAAATTACTTGATCAGCATCTATGATTTGTATGCGTTCAAGGGGAATAAATTTTTCCCTAACAGAAAGTAATCGTTCGATTCTTTTCTTTTGGCCTAATAGAATTAAGTCTGAATTTAATAAATTTTGATCCTTTAGATATATTAAGGCACGAATGAACTCACTCGGGCCTTTATCGCTACCCATAACGTCAACTGCAATAGTACAGTTTTTATTATTTTCTCTCATCATGGGATGAGTAAAGGTAATTCCTAGACCTCAACGTCTAAAACTTGACGGCCTCGATAAGTTCCATTTGATCCGTTTACACGATGGGGTCGATGCAAAGTTCCATCTTGCGGATCTTTAGCAAGCTGTGGTAATTCAAATTTAACAGAGCCACGACGTTTTCTACTCCTCTGCTTTGATTGTTTGCGTTTTGGTTGTGCCATAATCAGATTTGGTTAAAGTAGCATCATAAAATGCTATGAAACTAGTACGTCAAGCTTGCTTTCTATAATAAAGCTAGGATTTTGCTAAGAAAAATAGTGCCAGGAATAATGCTAATGCTATTCTATACCAAGCAAAAGGGGCTAATCCATATCGATTAAGGCAACTTACAAGAAAACGAATGGCATAGGTAGCTGAGATAAAAGCTACGATACATCCAGCTATCATGGGCGCAATGGGCATATTTTTGATTAACAATGCTCCATCAGTTGTTAATGTATAAGCTGATGCAGCCGAAAGCGTTATTAAACCTAGCAGGAAACTATATTCAGCGGCTTTTTTTGGGGATAGGCCTATCCAATAGCCTCCAACGATTGTTACCATAGATCTACTCATTCCTGGCCACAAAGCGAGGCATTGAGCAAAGCCAATAAATAAGGCCTGTTTATAATTTAATTGGTCAAGTTCGTTAATTGCTCTATCGGCATTGTTTTTTGCATCCGAACTTTTAAAAGAAATTTGTGATTCAGAGTTCATTTTTTTCCTTTTACTATCTGTGTAGAGCATTAGAATTGCTCCTAGGAACAAGGCAATTGCAATTGCTATTAGGTGGTCTCCTAATTGATTCTCAATCCAATTATTTAGAGCTAGACCTAATATAGCAGCTGGCAAAAATGACATCAATATGAGTAATCCTAATTTTAATCCCTTTGGTTTTTTTCCGACCAATCCGAGAAAAATATGAAAAATTGTTACGCGATACAAAAAGATAACAGCTAGAATAGCGCCCGCTTGAATGATTATAATATAGGCAAATGCTGCTTCTTTGAGGGTATATGGAGATTCAACGGGGAAACTTTTTTTATTATTAGTTTCAGGTTTTAAATCTATATTAGGCTTAGATAAATAAAATCCTACTGGTGTTTCTTGATTTAATCCAAGAAATTCATTTGTGATCAATAAGTGTCCTGTTGAAGATATGGGCAGGTATTCTGTTATTCCCTCTACTACCCCTAGGATTATACAGTCCATGTAATTTAAGTTATCTTTTTTTACTCCAGGACTTACTTCTCCATGTAATGGGATACAAAGGCTAAATAATAAAATAAAACTCAAAATCTTAGTTCTTCGTATGTATTTACAAAGCAAAGGGTTCAATTTTTTAATGGTTAGTTTAAATTTAATTTTTAAGATAGAAAAAGTCATTGCTAAAGTGCTTTATGCTTGTGGTTTAGATGGGCATTTGTCCAATAGATATGTGGACAATTTAATTCAAAGTACAGAAAAACTAAAAGATGGGTTTAATTTAAATCCTATCGAAGCTGAATTTTGTGCTCGGATTTTGGGTTATGAGACGATATCCAATGCTGAAAAGATAGATTTTCTTAGCGCTTTAGCTAACAAAGGTGAAACGGCATTAGAAGTTTCTGCATTTGCCAAGGTATTTCGCTCACTTGCTATTAATCCCCAACTTGATGATTATGCAGCTTGCGGTATAGATGTTTGTGGTACAGGCGGCGATGGATTTGGAACTTTTAATATCTCTACTACTGTGGCCTTTGTTTTAGCTGCACTTGGGATACCTGTTTTAAAGCATGGAAACCGATCGATTACTTCAAAATGTGGAAGCGCAGATTTAATGGAGGCTATTGGAATAGAATTAATGATTGATTTGCATAATCATCGTAAAGCTCTTGAGGCTTTGAATTTTACTTTCTTTTTTGCACCTTCATTTCACCCTGTTTTTAAATCTATAATGCCGGCTAGAAAAGCACTAGCTGCTAATGGAAGTAAAAGTATTTTTAATTTACTTGGACCACTTATAAATCCAGCTAAACCAAAATTTCAATTAATTGGGGTCTATTCAAAAGAGTGGATTAATCCAATTGCTGAAGCTTTAGATAATATGAACTTAGATAGAGGTATAGTTGTGCATGGTGTTCCTTTAGAGGGAACAGCTTTAGATGAGCTTAGCTGTGCTGGCCATAACTTTCATCGAGGCTTTGGAAAGCTTAGTGGGATCGATGGGGTTTTAGAAATTCAATCTACAGGTCTTCAGCGTTGTGATGCAGAAGAACTTAAGGGTGGAACTGTAGAAGATAATACTAAGATTTTATTTGCTTTTGCTAGTAACGAAGAAAGTACTGTCCCTCGGGGTTTACGAGATACTATTTATTTAAACACAGCAGCTGCTTTGCTTTCTTGTGGTAGAGTTCAAACTTTATCTGAAGGTGTTTTACAAGCACGAAGTTGTATTGAGTCAGGTAAATTAATTAATTGGATAAATAAAGTGCGAGACTTTTATAAAAGCATTGCTCGACAATCTTAATTTTAAATAAAATCAATGGGTCGTTATTTTGGAACAGATGGTATTCGTGGATCTTTTGGCACTGATCCAATGACAGAATTGTTTGCTTTTCGTTTGGCTGTTGCACTGGGCTATTTTATAAATCAACAGAATGAAAATTCGTTAAATTCTAAAATTATTATTGGCCGAGACACACGTTACAGTGGTCAGCTTTTAGAGTGCGCAATGCAAAAGGGTTTTGCTTCTGCAGGACTAAACGTATGCTTTTTGGGAATTGTTCCAACGCCAGCGGTTGCCCTAGGCGTACTTCATTTTAAGGCCACTCTGGGAATTGTATTAACTGCATCTCATAATCCCGCCTCTGATAATGGAATAAAATTGTTTAACCATAATGGAGAGAAATTTTCTATTGCCCAGGAAGACAAAATTGAAGCAATTATCGATTCGCTAGACATTAGAGATTTTGGAATCTACAATATTTTAGAAAAAAAAGCCCAAAATCCTATTAGTTACCTAGATTCTTCTTATTATAATGAGAAAATACAATTGGTTATGAAAGCTGATTCTTTAAAGGGTTTTAAGATTGTTCTTGATTGTGCTAACGGGGCAAGTTTTAAAACTTCTCCAGAAATATTAAATGCTTTGGGGGCTGATTTGGTATTGATTGGAGCTTCCCCTAATGGTGAAAATATAAATGACCAAATTGGAAGTGAATATCCAAATAATCTAGCAGAACTAGTTATTGAGCATCAAGCGGATTTAGGTTTAGCCCATGATGGAGATGCAGATCGTTTAGTTGTCTGCGATGAAAAAGGCAAAATACTAGATGGTGATTTATTAATAGGTTTATTCGCATTACATGCCTTGAAAATGAATACGCTTATTCATAAAACTATTGTATTAACTATCCAAAGTAATTTAGGTCTGGATAAATCCTTGCGAGAAGCTGGTTTCAAAGTGGTGCGTGTTCCTGTTGGAGATCGGAATGTTGCTCAAAAAATGCGAGAATTAGGAGTTCAAATTGGTGGAGAATCCTCAGGTCATATTTTATTCCTAGATGTTTGCCCTACTGGAGATGGGTTACTTGCAGCTTTAGAACTTATGAAATTACTTATTGAAGAAGAGTGTCCTTTGTCTGAAATGCACTCAGCAATTAGGCTCTATCCGCAAAAAACAAAGAACTTAAAGGTAGAGAAAAAGATTCCATTTGATCAATTACCGAGATTTAAGAATTCTATAAAGCATGCGGAGTCATTACTGGGAGAAGAAGGAAGGGTTTTAGTTCGCTACTCTGGCACTGAGTCAAAACTTAGAATTTTAGTAGAATCTAAATCGGAGAATTTAGCTTCCGAAGTTATGCAAATTATTGTAACTGAGGCTTGCAATAGTTTATCTATTATCTAGATTTTCCAATTCATTCTAATTAATGTATCCATTATAATTTATTTATGAAAGAAATCCAAATTAATGAATTACAGCCTCGTTTGCGAAAACATTTAGAAAAAGCAAGCCAGGTATTATCCAAAGATCCTAGTTACGCAGCTGATATTTTATTTAATATCGTAAAAGCAAATCCTAACTGTTTTGAAGTGAGAAGGCTTTTGAGACAAGCTCAAATTAAAAGCGGTAAGTCTAAAAAAATTGGAGGTTTGGGAGGTATGTTCGCAAAACTTTCGGGTGGAGCAAACGAATCTTCTATTAGGAAGAATCCCGAAAAGGTCCTGGAATCCGCTGAAGAGCAAATTAAAGCAAATTATACAAATGCTTCAGCTCATAAGTCATTAGCTCTAGCAGCAAAGGAGTTAGGTCTTTTGGAGACGTCTTTGTTAGCTTATGAAAGTTTATTTAACCTTGATCAAAAAAATGTTCAAAATGGCAAAACTCTAATTCGTGAATACATAGATGCTAGGAAAGCAGAGGAAGCAATTAATATTGGAGATATTATTTTGAAGAACAATCCTTCTGATGACGAAGTTCAAGATTTAATTAAGAAAGCATCGGTTCAACAAACCCTTGATAAAGGTAAATGGGAAGAAGAAAAGAGCTTTAGAGATAAACTTAAAGATGAGGATGAAGCACAAAGACTAGAGCAATCAAGTCGGGCTCAAACAGGCGAAGAGGGTCTTCGTTCTCTCATCGAAGAGTCTTTAAAGAAGGTTGAGGATGAACCTGAAAATATTAATACACTTAAAGATTTAGTTACTTACTATCGTAAGCTGGATGAGTATGATAGTGCTCTTGAATGGTTGGAAAAAGCGCGCGGTCTTGAATCTGGTAAAGCAGATGTTAATTTAGAAACTTTGATGGTAACACTTACGCGAGAAAAAATGGCTAAAGCCATTCTGTTATTACAAGCTGATTTTGATAAAAATCCTGGAGATTCCTCCTTGGGAACTCAGCTTGATCAGTTGAAAAAAGAAGAGCATGATTTCCGCTTGTCTCAAGCAGAAGGTTTGGTAAAAAGATATCCTAACGAGTTTAGTTACCGTTATGAGCTTGGTGAATTGTATAAGGAAGATCATAACATTGATGCAGCAATCAAAGAGCTACAACTTGCGCTTAGGGCTCCCAAAGTTCGAGTTAAGGCTTTAGTTCTTTTAGGGCAATCGTATATAGAAAAAGGATTTTTTGATTTGGCTGTTGAGCAATTACTTTTGGCGAAATCTGAAATCCCTGGTGTCACTGATTTGAAAAAAGCTGTAATATATGATCTTGGAAGTTGTTATGAATACCAAAAGGATTTTGATAAAGCTATTTCAGAATACAAAACATTGTATGGTATTGATATTACTTATAAAGATGTTTCTAAAAAGATTGATGATTTTTATTCTAATAAATAGGCTTACCGCTAGTTGTCATTTTACTTTATACGAATTTAAAAACTGTTTTTGAGCGAAAAGTCTGATTTGCCTTCAAGATTGCAGAACCAATTGGTTGATTTATGCTATTGGGATAATCTTGAGTTTCTAGGCAAAAGGCTCCATAGACTGGGTAAATATTTCCATTCTTTCCAATCTCATGATTTCCTTTTGACAAGTTTATAGCTCCATAAAATTGAACTCCCGGTTCTGTTGTATGAAGTTCCAAAGTACGCTTTGAGGCTGGGTCATAAATTTTTCCTACAAATCTAGGATTTTTAGTACGTCCTCCATTTAAGAAATAATGTGTATCAATGTTGCGATGGCTTAACTCGGATAGATTACCAATGCGTATTGGTTCTCTCAGATCATTAAGACCTGGAATCACCTCCTTTTTATTCCCTGTTAATGTCATGTTATCGCAGGCTTCTGCGATTTCATCGGCAATAATTTGTACCTCGTGGTCTAAAATTGTGCCTGAATTTTCACCACTAAGGTTAAAATAGCTATGATTTGTTGGGTTAAACGGGGTGTCCTTATCACTCGTGGCTTTGTAGCTGATTTCAAGACTATTATCTTCGGTAAGCGCATAAGTAACTATGCACTCAACATTTCCAGGGAAGTTGTTTTCCCCATCTTTATCAAGGTAAGTAAGCTGTAGCTTATCTATTCCCGAATGCCTTATAATATCAGCATTCCATATTTGTTTATCCCAAGCATTGTTTCCTCCATGAAGGCAGTGTTTCCCGTCATTAGCATCCAAATAATAAGTAGAACCTTCTAATTCAAATTGCGCGTCTATTATACGACCTGCAACGCGCCCAGTTAGTGCACCGAAATAAGGGTGACCCGAAAGATAGTCCTCTAAAGATTTTTTGCCAAGTACTACATCTGTTGATCCAAATTTCTTTGGAAGCATGAGATTTGTTATTATGCCCCCATAATTTGTTATTCTGCAGAGCATTCCGTTCTTATTTTTAAGTGAGTATAAGTCTACTTTATCTCCGCTTGGGATTTTTCCGTATGGTTCTTTACTAATACGCATATAAAATTCATCCTTATTTAAGGCGTTAAGATCAAACTATTTATTTTTTAGTTTCATTTTTAAATACTTTTTTATCATTTGTACGTCTTTTAAATTGATATATTAAATGCTATTATAATAGGTTTTAATCATATTATATTCCCTTATGAAATATTTTCTACTTATTATATACCTTTGGATTTTTGTACCTGCATTTGTTTTTACTGCTAACGCTTCAAAAAAAAGTCCAGACATTCTTTTTATTGCTGTTGATGATCTTCGACCTGAATTAAATTGCTACGGAGCAAATAGGGCTGTGAGTCCCAACATTGACCGTTTAGCATCAATGGGGACACTCTTTGAAAATGCTTATGTCCAAGTGCCTGTTTGTGGAGCTTCTAGAGCTAGTTTGATGGCCGGAATGTACCCTTCTTCAAAAAGATTTACTTGGTATGGTACCCGTTTTGATAGCCCTACAAGTAATAATTGGGGAAGAGAGTGTACTGGGGCACCAGACGTTGAGGATATCCCTCATTGGTTTAAAAATAATGGGTACAAAACATTTTCAATGGGTAAAATATATCACTACTCAAATGACAATATAAAAGCGTGGGATGTTATTGATAGAGTTGGCTATTTTAAAGCTTATCAACTAACTGAAAATGAAGGTAAAAGCCCAGCTTATGAATGTGCTCCTGTTTCATACAATGCTTATCCTACGGGTATTATGACAGATAAGATTTTAGCTCAAATTAAAGAAGCAAAAGAATCCGATCAGCCTTATTTTTTAACAGCAGGGTTCTCTAAGCCACATTTGCCATTTGTAGCTCCAAAAAAATATTGGGATTTATACAATCCTGAGGATATCACTTTACCTCAAAATTACTCATTTTTCCCTGAGGGTGCTCCATCATCATCAAATAGTACATGGGGAGAATTAAGGAATATGTATGATGATATTCCTAAAGAAGGTCCTGTTTCCGATGAAATGGCTATTAAATTGATCCATGGCTACCTTGCATGTGTTTCTTATACTGATGATATGATTGGCAAACTTTTAGATGAGTTGGAGATTCAAGGTTTATTGAATGACACAATAATAGTACTTTGGGGGGATCATGGCTTTCAATTAGGTGACCATTCTCTATGGTGTAAGCACACACTATTTGAGACTTCAATGCACGCACCTTTAATCATTAGTGCTCCCGGATATAAATCTAATCAGAGAGTTAACTCTTTGGTAGAGATGGTTGATATTTATCCAACACTATGTGAACTTGCTGGATTAGAATTACCTCAACATTTACAAGGGAAAAGCTTAGTTCCATCATTAGAAAACCCTGATATTGTTCATAAGAAAGCAATTTATGGACGATATCATTCGGGCGAGACAATCCGAACAGATAGGTTTCAATACAGTGAGTGGGATAATGGACAAAGTATGCTTTATGATCATCTTAGGGATCCAAATGAAGATATAAATGTTGTTTCAGATAAGCGATATTCAAAAGTAGTGGAAGCCATGGCTCTTGCTCTTAGGAAGCATAGGAATAAGGTTGAATTTGATGAAAATACAAATCTAAATAATATAGTGGAAAGCTCGAACACTCCTCCTGTTTGGAATTCAAATAATTTTAATCAAAATAGCACTGGTAAAAAATATGCTTTTGTTGGTGAAGAATATAATGCCTTCGTAAACTGGAGAGTTTCAGATGCTGAAGAAAAATTGAGTGAAGATGACCGAAGATTGATTTTTAAAAAAGAATCTGGGCCAGAGTGGCTTTCTTTAGTAAGTCCAAAATATGGGAAGTTCTCGGGTACGCCATCTAAGAGAGATGTTGGATTAAATGAATTTATTCTAAGTGTATCAGATGGAGTCAATGCTCCCGTGCGAGCTCGAATGGCTCTTGAAGTAAAGTAATTTATTAGATTGATGCTATCTAAAGGAATTAAATTTTTCTGTTTCTATTTTTTTTCATTTTTTCTTTTTGGGGAAGAAATTATTGATGGTAATTATCCTTTGATATATGAGAAGCATATACCTTGGAAGCTCTCCGGGGCTGATGATAGGATAGAAGAATTTCGTAAAGGTAATATTTCAATAGAGGTTATTTTAGAAGATGGAACCGAATTAAAGCCTAGCCAATCAGTCGAAATTAAACAGATCAATCATGAATTTTATTTCGGTGGCTCGCTTTCAACAGATTGGTCTGTTCCGAGCAGGGATTGGTTCGGAGATTTTAAGAATTATTTTTCAAATCTATTTAATTACGCGACGGTAAACTTTTACTGGGCAAGCCACGAGAAGGCTAGAGGAAAATGGAATTATGAGGAAGCGCCCCTCTCAAGAGATATTCTTAATTGGGCTTTATCTGAAAATATGACCCTGAAGGGTCATCCTCTAGCATGGCATCAGGTTTTGCCAAATTGGATCAGTAATGAAACCCGGGATGTTAAGAAAATTGATAAGGACATACGTAAACATATTAAGTTACTTATAACGGAATTTCCTGAGATAGATCATTGGGATACTTATAACGAGGTTCCGGGAATTAGATGGGAAAATGAGAATCTTGGAATGAGAAGGTGGCAAAAATACTTAGGCAATGTTATTAAGGATGGCGAATTTGTTAGTGGTCCTGGTTTTGTTATTCAAGAAGTCATGGGTATTGCACGGCCTTTGCTTCCGAATGGATTTTTTGTACTAAATCATTATGATCATACTGATAAATATTATCATCAACAAATTAAGTATTGTTTAGATAATAATATAGCATTTGAGGCAATTGGTCTTCAAACCCATATGCATAATGTTACTCAAAGTTTTTCCGAAGAAACGTTGTGGAAAATGTTAGAGACATATACTGATTATGGTAAACCAATACATTTATCAGAAATTAGTATTTTAAGCTGCGGTAAATATGAGGATTGGAAAGGTTTGAAAGTACAAAATGATAAATGGGATTATGCAGTTAACAATGGGCTTAAAATTCCCACACTTGATAGCTTAGAGAAGGAAGAATTATTTCAGGCTCATTTAACTAAAGATTTCTATACATTAGCATTTAGTCATCCAAATGTTGAGGTAATTACCTGGTGGACTATGAGTGATTTAGATCCATGGCGAGGAATGCCTTGCGGGTTGCTAGATGAAGAAGGAAACCCTAAGCCGGTATACCATGTATTGGATCAACTTATAAACCATGATTGGAAAACGAATTTTTCGGGGGTTTTAGATAGTTCGAATAAAATAGAATTTAGGGGCTTTTTTGGAGATTATGAAATATCTCTTAATGCCAATGGTAAATCCTACAATGGAAATTTTTCCTTATCAAAGAATAAAAATAATTCTTATAAATTAATGTTAAATGAAATGTAGTAAGTTATGAAAAATTTAATTTTATTTTTAGCCGCCTTTTTTAGTTCAGTCTTATCGATCCTATCCGAAGAAGTTAACAAGAGGCCAAACTTTTTAATAATAATGGTGGATGATATTAGCCCATCCGAATTTGGTTGTTATGGAAATACTAAATATCCAACTCCTAATATAGATCAATTAGCTAAAAATGGTGTTTTTTTTAATATGGCGTGGGCTACACCTATGTGCTCACCAACTAGGGCTCTATTAGTTACGGGCAGATATCCAAGTAAGACAGGAGTATGGCATAATGATCTCCGAATTCCTTCGGAGGCACTTGGAAATACCTTAAAAAATCATTCTCGTTGGAGTTGGGCAGAAGGTCATTACACATTTGCTCGTTTATTGAGAGAAAATGGATATAGAACTGCTATAGTCGGTAAACAAATGGCCCTTGGTTACCATTTAGCCGATTCACTTTATGTGGGGTTTGATGAATATTTTTTACACATAAACGAAAATAGGAAACTTCCCAAAGATGTAGCTTTTGATGGCAAGTTTGAAGGTAAATGGAAATTTCCAGGTTCATTGCCCGTACCTTCGAGATTTTGGCATCCAGCAATAACAAATAATGGTAAATTACTAGATACTGACGATTTTGATTTTGCGCCAGACTTATATACAGATTACCTAGTTGATTTTATTCAGAGGCATAAAGATGTTCCATTCCTTGCTTATTTCCCCATGAATTTGGTTCATGATATAGCAGGTGGTGGTTTACCAACAATTCCCCGAAAGGGTGAAATCGGACTTAACAAGGGCGGCAATCTTAAAGATTTAAATATTTATGTCGATAAATTGGTTGGTAGAGTTGTTGAAGCTCTTCAATCCAATGGGTTAAGAGATAATACAATTTTAATTTTTGCTTCAGATAATGGTACATCAGGGGCTTCAAAGATGCACGCTACAGAAGAGGGTCCCAAGGTTCCTTTTATAGTTAATTGTCCAGGAAGAATAAAACCTATTGGTGGAACAGATGCTTTGATGGAATTCGCAGATATTTTCCCTACGATTATGGACTATTCAAATACAATATTACCTGAAGGCTACAAAATCGATGGAGTTAGTATGCGACCTCTACTAGAGGGTAAAGTTCCTTATTACAGGGACTCTATTATAAGTTACATAGCTACTGCTAGAATGGCTAGAAGTGATGATTGGCTTCTTGAAGCCGTTGATCCAATTTATGGCGAAAAAGACGGGCGCCTTTATAAATGCAATGGGTCGACATCAAAAAAAGATTACACCTTAGTTACAGATTTTTCTGATTCTGAAGTTAAAGAAGCAAAAGCTTTTCTCTTGAAGGCTCTAGATAGAAATCCATGGCCTGATATAGGAGTTTCTCTTATTAAAGAAGAAGTACTTCGTTATGATTCTATGCCCTATAAGCATTATTTGAAAAAATTTGAAAAATTAGGTCCCCAAAAAATTAAATAAGCTATGTATATAATAATTCGATTATTAGTGGTTCTTTCCTTGATAAGTTGGGCGCAATCCTTGCCTGCAGAAGATGATAATTATATTCCATTGAATGAGCTTTATGAGGATCATTTTTTAATCGGTAATATTCTTTCTGGTGGAATGGAGAGAGGAGAGACTTTTAGGAAAGACAGAAATGAGCTAGAGCTTTTAGTTTCAGAGTTCAATTGCTTAACGGCTGAAAATAGTATGAAAATGGCATATATGCAGCCTAAAAAAGGTGAGTATAATTTTAGTGCTTCAGATGCTTTAGTAAACCTAGCAGAAGCTGCGAATATGGAAGTTGTTGGACATGCTTTGGTATGGCACCATCAGGTTCCTAATTGGATATTTGTTGATTCCAGAGGAGAAAGAGTAAGCCGTGAAGAGCTTATCGATAGAATGCGAGATCATATTTTTACAATAATGGAGCGATATAAAGGAAGGATCAAATATTGGGATGTTGTGAATGAAGCCGTTAATTTAAAAAAAGTCGGCGGGAAGCAAGTAGCACATCTGAGGGAATCCCCTTGGTATGAAATTATTGGAGAAGATTATATTGAATTAGCATATAGGTTTGCCCATGAAGCAGATCCTGAAGCATTACTTTTATATAATGATTATAGTATGACCGATTTAGTTAAGACTAGATTTGTAGCAAAAATGGTCAAAGGTTTAAAGGGGAAGGGAATACCTATTCACGGAGTTGGAATGCAAGGGCATTGGCATTTAGAGTGGCCAACTAAAAGTGATCTCCAATCAGCAATTGATATTCTATCTGATGCAGATGTAAAAATTAGTGTCACGGAATTAGATATCCGAGTTTTACCTCACCCCAAGGATTCAGAAATGGGAGCTGATATTAATTTAAATATTAAAAGAATGAAGGAATTAGATCCTTATACAGACGGAATTCCAAAATCCGTTCTAAAAAAGCAGGCAAAAAAATATAGCTCTTTGTTTAAAATATTTATAAAAAACAGTGATGTAATTGAGCGAGTAAGTTTTTGGGGATTGGTAGATCATCATTCATGGCTTAGGAATTGGCCTGTAGAGGGCAGAACTGTTTATCCCGCACTTTTTGATAGAAAATATAAACCAAAGCCTGCGTATTACGCACTTAGAAAATTAGTAGAATAAATTATGCATATAAATAAAATTTTCACGCTTATACTTGTATTCCTCCTTTTGGGGATAGGATATCTTTTCTCAGGTCAAAGGCCCAATATAGTTGTCATTGTTTGTGATGATTTAAATGATTCCATAGAGGGTATGGGAGGTCATCCTCAGGCAATTACCCCTAATATAAATCGATTAATTGAGTCTGGTATTAGATTTACGAATGCAGCATCTAACAGCCCGATTTGCGGACCTTCTAGGGCAAGTCTCTGGACAGGAATACATCCTGTGAATACAGGAATGTATGGGGGGGATCAGCAAAGGAATCGTTGGCATAACAATAAGAATATTAAAGGTAAGAAAACCCTCTTTGAAACATTAATAGATGGTGGATATCAGAGTTTTGCCACTGGTAAGATTTTTCATAATGGCCATGAAAAAGATTCAATTTATGTAAACAAAAATGGTGATATTGGCTATGGATCTAGACCAAATTTTGGACCTTATCCAAATAATGGTGAATCAGATGTTAAAACTAAAAGGCAGGGTGTTTTGCCACCTTGGTGGTCAGAAGAAAAAAGGCAAATGGGTAGTCGACCATATGATGGATTTGGCCCGGTCCAAGATGTTAAAGGATATGGGGAAAATTGGAAATGGACAATGGCTTATTATGGGGACACATGGGAATATCGTGAGGGACACAATAGGGATTTAATGCCTGATGAAATTCATGCAAAGGAGGCTGAAGAATTTTTAGCTATGAAATTTGACAAGCCATATTTCTTGACGATTGGATTCTCTAGACCTCACTCACCTTGGTATGCCCCTAAAGAATTTTTCGACATGTTTCCGATAGATGAAATCGAATTAGCGCCAAATCTTAGCAATGATCTAGATGATTGTGCTAAAATTTTATTTAACAATAAAGACTTGGCGCAGCCTTGGGGATTTAGCAAATACCAAAGGTATATAAATATGTCTAAAGGAGAAAAGGATATGCTTAAAGAGTGGACTCAAGCTTATCTTGCTTGTGTTGCATTTGTTGATGCCCAAGTAGGTAAGGTTTTAGATGCGATAGAAAAACGCGAAGATTCTAACAATACCTTAATAATATTTACAAGCGATCATGGTTATCACATGGGCGAGAAAGATTATATATTTAAGTTAACCCCTTGGGAGGAAAGTGTACGTATACCTTTTGTTGTTGTTGGCCCCAATGTAAATCCTGGTAAGATTTGTGATAACCCTATTTCTTTAGTCGATCTGTTCCCAACTTGCTTAGACTATGCCTCGGTTAAACCTAGTCACAACTTAGATGGATATTCTTTACGTAGTTTATTAGAAGACTCTGATGAGGGTAAATGGGCAGGACCAAATTCATCCTTATCTGTTATAGGTAGTAGAAAAAAAGTAGAATTAAATATTCCTGCAAGCTATAAAGACCAACATTTAAGTCTTCGCTCTAAATCATACAGGTATATTTTATGTAATAATGGTGAAGAGGAGCTTTATGACCATACTGTTGACCCTAACGAATGGAATAATCTAATAAATGAAAGTAGCTATAAAAGTGTTATATTTTCTATGCGTAAGGAGCTTAAAACTTCTCTTGAAAAACTTTTGAAATAGTATATAAATTAATAATACCCCCTTTTTTATGAATAAGATACTTTTCATTATTATACTATTTGTACCAATTCTCGTAAATTTTTTGGGTGCTAATACTGGGCCAAATATTGTCATTATTGTATGCGATGATTTAAATGATACGATCGAAGGTTTTGGGGGGCATTCCCAGGCCTACACTCCGAATATAAATCGTATTGCCGAAGCCGGTGTTAAATTTACTAATGCAGCATCCAATGCACCGATATGTGGTCCTTCGAGAGCCAGTATGTGGAGCGGGATTTTGCCCCTCACTTCTGGGATGTATGGGAAAGACCAACAAAGCAATCAGTGGCGAAATAATGTAGTTTTAAGTTCCAAAGATACTCTTTTTGAAACATTTATTGACCAAGGATACTATAGTTACGCAACAGGAAAAATTCATCATAATGGTCATGAAGGAAATTATTCGACAATAATGAGGAATACCGACGGCACTGTAGGTTTTGAAAATCAAGGAAAATATGGGACTTATAATAATAAACCCGGAGGTTTTGGACCTTATCCAAATGATTTTTCTAATCCAGTTCATAACGGAGTAGATCCGCATTGGTGGCCTCAATCTTATAAAAACCGAGCTGGCCCTCCGTATTCTGGATTTGGTGCGTATAGGGATTTAGGCTCCTATGGTGGAAAATGGACAAACCAAACGGGAGGATCTAATAGTGCTAGTTTCACAACATGGAATACAGGGGATCTTGTACCTGATGAAATATGTGCAGCTCAAGCTGTAAATTTCATTAATTCATATAACGAGAATAAGCCATTTTTATTAACAATTGGCTTTGTTAGGCCACATTCTCCGTATTACGCTCCAGAGAAGTTTTTTGAATCACCCTATGTTCCAGATCTTAATGACGTCGAATTGGCACCAATGATAAATAATGACTATAGCGATATCTATGGCCCTGTTAATAGTAGTGATAAAGATCTCGCTCAATCTTCCGGATGGTATAAGTATAATACATATAAAAATATGGGTTTAGACGAATATTCTGATCCTGAAAGGTGTCTTAAGGAATGGACACAAGCTTATTTAGCATGCGTAGCGTTTGTTGATGAGCAAGTAGGCAAAGTGCTTGATGCTATAGAAGATAGTACAGATCCAAATATTAGAGATAATACTTATGTTATATTTACTAGCGATCATGGGTATCACTTAGGTGAAAAAGAGTATATCTTTAAAATGAGTCCTTGGGAAGAAAGCTGTAAAGTGCCTTTTGTAGTTTCTGGTCCGGGAGTGTCTGCGGGAGAAGTTTGCACAAAGCCAATATCTTTAGTAGATATATATGCTACTTGTATTGACATAGCTCAAATTAATGAACCCCATGTTTTGGATGGAAACTCTATCAAAGACTTATTGGAAGATCCTATAAATGGTTATTGGGCAGGTGTTGATTTTTCTGCTTCTGGCATAGGTTCAACAGCTTCAGTTTCAAGAAATCAGAGGGCTTTGCCTAATACGGCTCATTGGAGTATAAGAACTGAGCAATATAGATTTATATATTATAGAGATGGTACAAGAGAGTTATATGATCATATTAATGATCCCCATGGTTGGTATAATATATACAACTCTGTGAGTAGTGATTTACAAGATGAAATGTACACTCGTTATCAAATGGCAATTGGTTCTATTCCACTTCCCCCGCCCCCGCCAAGGAACCCTCTATTGAATCTAATAAATCCAACTAGCGGCGAAATATATAATCCTCTTCAATCTGTATCTATTTTGGCAGAAGGAAACTCAGCTTCTAATATTACATCTACTAGTTTTTATGCTAATGGGGAGCTTATAAAAACAGATGGAGTAGCTCCTTTTTCCGCTGTGCTTTATGATTTAGACTTAGGTAGTGTTGTTGTTTCTGCTATCGGATTAAATACTTATAGTGATGGTTCTCAGTCATCTTTAACATCAGAAGTGACGATAAGTGTAGAAAATACTTTAAATGCTGATGATTCAGATGCGGATGGTCTAGCGGATGATTGGGAGCTGGAGAATTTTGGAAATTTATCAAGTAATCAAAATCAAGATTATGATTCAGATGGTGCAACTAACTTAGATGAATATAGAAGCGGGACAGACCCTAACCAAAATTTTTCCATATTTAAAATATATCAGTTGGATAGGTCTGCTTCAGATAATTCATTAGTTTGGTTAGGAAGTAGTAATAAAACTTATAGGATTCTAGCTACTGATCAATTACAAGAGGTTACTAATTGGCAGGTAATAGATGAGAATATCCAAGGAGCTCAAAGTACGGTTAATATTTGGAATGAAAATTCCCTTTTATCAAATAGGTTTTATAAAGTAGAAATAGATGATTAAGGATTCATATGTTTAATCGCTTTGTTACATCTAGATTATTTGTTTCAATTTTCTTTTATGTAAGTTTTTTATTTGCTGACACTATATTAGCTTCTGAAAGCTCTTTATCTGGCTTGAGACCAAATATTGTTTTATTTTTAGCTGACGATCAAAGTAAATTAGATCATTCAGCTTATGGAAATCAGGATGTGCCAACATCCGTCACCCAAGCCTTTAGTAGAGATGCTTTGGTTTTTGAAAAAGCATATACTGGCCAAGCAATTTGTGCCCCTAGTCGGTCTATTCTGTTTACCGGAATGTACCCGCTAAAAAATGGATGCTATATAAATCATACAGCAATAAGGCCTGGGCTTAAAACTCTACCTGCTTATTTACGAGAGTTAGGTTATGATGTCTTACTAATAGGAAAGTCACACATTAAGCCTATGGATCAGTTTCCATGGAACGAGTGGATGCAATCAATCAAAAAAGAGGGTTACCCTAGGCCTGCTATTCCTATTGATAAAGTTGATGATTACCTCGCTAATAACAACAAGCCTTTTTGTCTTATTTTTGCATCTGAATACCCTCACGGACCATATTTTAAAGAGACCCGATTTGATCCAAGTTCAATCAATTTATATCCTTTTCAAGACGATAATTCATATAACCGAAATCGGTTTAGCCGGTATTATGCAAGCATTGAGGAGAAAGAGAATGAGTTCTCGGATGTTTTAAAGCTTATCGATAAGCATGGCTTAAATAAAAAAACAATAGTTTTCTACGCAGATGACCATGGAATGGCTCGCGGAAAATTTACTGTATACGATTCTGGTTTAAATGTCGCATTTATGGTTAGGTGGCCAGGCAAGATAATTCCTAAAAGAACGGATGCGCTTATTTCATTCGTAGATTTTTTGCCCTCTATAATTGATCTTGCGGGCGGCGATTTCAAAGGAGATTGTAATTTTGACGGAAAGAGCTTTTTAGGAGTTTTATCAGGAAATTCAGATTTTCATCATAAATTTGTATTTGGTGTAGCAGTTAATCAAGGCATTCAAAATAGGCACATTTTCCCGCAGAGATCTATATCTGATGGTCGATATCGATATATTTATAGTTTCAATAGTATAGATAATCTGAAAAAGCTTAAAAGCTTAAATGATGATCGACTATATTTTTTGAGATTCGGAGCAAATAAACGATCTGGAGTTCCTATCGAAGAGTTATATGATACCAAAAATGATCCATATGAGTTGGATAATCTTATTGGAAAAATTGGAATGAAGAAAGTTAAAAATAATCTGAAGCTTGAACTTTTTAATTGGATGAAATCCCAAGGCGATTATTTAAATTTATCAAATTCGATTTCTCCTATTTTCAAAGTCTGGAGACATAACCTAGACGAGCAAGCAGAGGAATTTAATTACAAAATAGCATCTAAAAGAGTGGGGGTACTAAAAAATAAGAGGATTAATCCCCATAATTATGGAAAGTAATATTAATTTATTTTATAAAATTAGTTTCATTTTTATTGATTTTAATATTAATTAGGTGCATTGTTGATATAGTAATATTCTGATATTATCTTTTATAGCTTTTAAATTAAGACCATTCCCTTTAATTACACTACCCTATATTAACATGAAAATTCTACCCTTCTATGTAGTTTTCTTAACTACTATATTTCTAGCTTCACATCTTAAAGCAGATGTCTCTCTTTTGTTTAATGATGCTCCTGGAATCAATGCATCCTTAGTTTCTAATGATGGAGATATTCCCGCTACATTTGGATCTACTCCCTTAAGAGTTGGAGCTGACGGGACTTTAAATATTGGGTTCTCTGAGACATACAAAGCACCATATGTAAATGGCAATAATACGCTTGATACAATAAGTATAGGAGGAGGAACCCCTATTTCCTCTGGCACGCACCTAGTAACTATAAAAATCAAAAGCCATGACATAAGTGGAGCTTGGAAGAGTCCGGCAGGTATTATTATAATGGAGAAAGATTTTCATTTGTCTGTTAAAGATAGTTTCGGAAATGGAGCTAAAGTTGGTCTTACAGGAATATGGAATGTGGGCGCTCAAGCATCTGAGTTATTTACATACAGCGATGATACTAACTCAAGTGTATCAATTGCTCAGGTTGATAGTTATGACATTGCAATGGGGGAAACTGATATCGTTTTAGAGTTTTTGATTAATTTAGATGATAGCACATGGGCAACTACTGCTAAACAAGGTTCTACAGTACTTCCTTTAGTTCAGGACGGGTCGGGGATATCCAACATAAGTGAAATTAATATCCATACATCTTTTTCTAATCCTAGCTATAATTGGGGAGCTAACCCAACTGATGGTGTAGCTAGTGATTTTGTTTTAATTGATGAAATAACTGTAACTGAAGTTGTACCAGAAACTACTGCGGATATAAATATCGCTGGTTCTGCTTGGGGGGCTAATAATGATTCTAATCTTTTAGCTACAGAAGCTAACTCAGATATTGGTGATGTTGACCAAGTAAATCCTGGTTCAACAACTTTGCAGATAATTGCTGATTTAAATACAGGTCTATGGGCATCTCGTTATAAAGTAGCAGACGATCCATGGAACTCTCTAGTAACTGATGGTGAAGGTATCTTTGATATTAATCGTATACAATTGAATGTTAAAACACCAGAGGTAGAATCTTGGGGTTCAAGTGATATGGTTGCAGCTAACGGTGACTACATTAAAATTGATTCAGTAAAAGTAATGAGTGGTACTGGTTTTGATCAAGCCACCGCAGATGTAACTACGGAGGTCGATTTCTTTGTAATCGATTTTGATGATACTGCAGGAACTGATATTTTAGGAAAAACAAATGATAACGGTACGCCAGATGATACTTCAGATGATACATTAGATCCTTCAGTTTCAGTTGTTGCAAATATTGCTGAATTTGATGGTGCTTTCAATTTTTCAGGCCACCTAACTGATGGTTCAGGTAATCTTAATGTAGGTTATGCTGGATCTAATGAATGGGTGAATAATTTTGAAGGATCGTATAGGACCTATACTTTTGGTTCGCCGGTTGATGCAGGAGTTATAACAGCAACAGGTGCAACTGGAATCGTTGTTTTTGAAGTTGTAGTTGCAGAATATGATTTATCTAAATCGTGGGATACAACTAGCACTATCGGAAGTTACGATGGAAAAGGATTACAAGTTTCAATACAAAATTCTTCAAATGCAGGTGCAGCGATTAATTTATTTACTGATAATAAGATTGTGCCTGGTTCAGTAATCCAGCTTGATTTTGATGATGTAGCAGGTACCACATTATTTGATGGCGCTGTCTATAGTGGTGAAGGATACACAGGGACTTGGAATTTCGGCGGTCCGCAGACAGATGGTGAAGGTAACTTAAATATTGGATACTCAGGTGCAAATAAATGGACAGGTATTTATGGTGATCCTGTAGCTGGGAATTCTTTTAGAACTTTCACTATAGACTCTGATGCTGACACCTTAGGTGACCAACCTATAACTTCTGGAAGATATATTTTAGAGGCTTCATTTAATCCTTCTGATTTATCAGGACAATGGAAGAATGAAGATAATTCTCACCTTGTTGGTGGAAAAGGTCTTCAAATTATGCTACGCGGTTCTGACAATTCGGGTGCCGTTGTTAATTTCTTTTCCCATGTAAGTGGGACAGACTTAGATGGTGATGGTGTTGCTGGTGATTATCAGTTAAAAACACAAACTAATACTTGGGGAAGTGGAACTGCTTCTGCTTCTGATGGTATAACCCAAGCATTTGGTCTTAATAACACCGGGGAAATTGATATTCAAATAAGAGCAAATTTAAATACAGGACAATGGTCAACACATGCTAAAAGCTCAAATTCGGACACCTGGAAAGATATGGAATTGGGAGGAACAGGGCTAAATGAAATTGCCTCAATTCAAATAAACCCAAAGACGCCTATAGATACAGAGGGTGTTCTCATAAACGAGTGGGGAGATGAGACATTGGACGGCAATGCTCCTGAAGCTTATGTTGATGCTAATGGAGATGGTCAATTTAATGCTGGGACCACTGGCGCAGCCACGGATACTCCTTCCAACAGTGGGGATTTTGCTGACACTGGAAATGGTTCATGGCCTTACGCTTACACAGCAGCTACACCTGCTGCACCTGGTGCACTTCCGGAAGACGCAACAATCTCAATTTCCTCTGATGGATCAAATGCAAATATTGCATGGTCTGGAACTGTAGTTCTTGAAGAATCATCCGATCTATCATCATGGTCAGAAATTTCTGGCGCATCTAATCCTCATTCAGATGCCTTATCAGGTAGTAAATTCTTTAGATTAACAGCTGAAGTTGAAGAAGGAGCCTCTAGTTCCGTTGAACAAAATTTTGTAATTAATGTTACGGATTTGGGCGGGGGCGCAAATTACTCAGTAGCAAAAACTGTTGCTAACGGAAATTGGTATAATGGACCAGCACAAGCATTAGTTCTAGGTGAAAATTCTATTACTGTCAGTTCTGTTGCTTTTGAAAGAAGCGTTAAATTACGTATTGATGGGGATATCAGTTTCTCTAGCTTTACTCATAATGGCACACCAATTTTTGTCGCTGGTGAAACATATACAGACGAAAATGGTAACGGTCAAAGAGATCCTGGTAACGCTCCCTTACCAGGAGACTATGTTAAAGTGGATTACATAAGAATTACTAATGATGCCTCACCTGATAACAACAATAGTATTTCGGTGCAAAGTAAGGTTGCTGGTACTATATCAGGAACTGCTGCTGATGTTGCTATAGAAAATAGTTCAGCTCAGTCAGGTAGCATGCAGCTTAAAATTCTTGCTAATTTATCAACGGGAGTTTGGTCATCTGGTTTTTCAACTGATGAAGGTGACACATGGACTGCTCTTGTAACAGACGGTGCCGGATTGTATTCAATAGAAAACTTCACTTTCGGTACAAAGACTCATCAATATGATGCTTGGGGAGATGGTTCTGTAGCTGCTGGTATTGCTGGTGATAATATTAAAATTGATGCTGTAACGATAACTGGTGATGGTTCTCCACTTATTTCCTTTGACTTTGAGGAGACTACTGGAACTTGGATGAAACAACAAGTAGGTTCTACATTTGTTGGAGAGGCAGTTAACACTGGATTATTCGCTGGTGCGTGGACTTTTGGTGGACCTAGACTTCAAGATGGTAGTCTAAATGTTGGATATACGGAGCACTGGAGATGGACGGCACCAAGTGCTACACAGCCGAGTTTCAGGAAGTATATTACAAATGATCCAATAACAAATGCTGACGCTAATAATATAGAATTGATTGTTGATATATCGTCTTACAACTTAAGCAGAGCTTGGGACAATGGTAGTGAAAGTAATATAAATAGCTTTACAGGAAAAGGAATGATATTCCGCCTTGATTCAAATAGTAGTGATTATGCTACTGTTGAATTTGGAACTGTAAATGCAGCACAAGATATTATCCTAGGACAAGATGCTGATGGAGATGGCCAGCCTGATTTTATTGATCCTTATCCAAATGATCCTTTAAATGGAATTGTACCTACAACTGTATATGTAAACAACCTATTTGAAGATGCTGATGGTACAGATATAAGAGATACGTTAGATGATGGTAGTTTAGCTCCAACCGCTGACGGTTCTGATGCTGGTACAGATCCTGATTCATGGAATTATAACGGCGCTAAAGTCATCAATGGTAATCTTGTTTGGGGTTATGGTGACCCTGCAGGGGTTAATAATTATTCGGATGCAAATACCGGTAGTAAATTTAGGACTAAGACCTTATTAAGTGATGTCACTGAAGGTGTTGCAGTATTTGAAACAGTTATATCCGGCTATGATTTAAGTAAATCATGGACATCCTCAAGCAGTCAGTCCCAAAAAGGATTCAGAGTAATTCTTAAGAATGGTACAGGAAGTCCAAATCGACAAGGTGCAGCGATTAACCTATGGGTGAATCCAGCTGCTGATGATGTAATGGTCGAGGGACAAACATGGTATACATCCGACGGAGTTATTCTATCTACAGGAAATGTTAGGTCCAATCAGGGAGGATTTAGTTCATCCGTTGGAGTGACCCTTCAAATAGTTGTAGATACTGATACCGGATACTTCTATTCAAGATATAAAAAGAATAATGAAAGTTCTTGGACTAACCTAACAGAGGGTCTTGGATTTACTAATATCGATAATATTCAAATCACCCACAAAACTCCTGCAGGAGATGCATGGGGTGATGACACTACAACTGTAGGTGATTATGTATTAATTGATTCATTTACTCTTAAAGACAATAGCATTGTAGGTGCTCCTGTTCCTACAGCTCCAGCTAGCACTACGGATGAAGATGGAGACGGTATCTTAGATCATGCTGACTGGGCACCAAATGATGATACTAACCAGTATGATTTCGATGGTGATGGAGTTGGTAATGGAGATGATGCCGATGACAATGATGCTAGTGTTCAGTAAATAAATTCTTTATACAAAAGGGCGGATTTAATGCCGCCCTTTTTTTTTACTTTCAAGCTTTATCATTTTATGCCTAATTTTATCTAATTATGAGGAAAACAGATTCATTTCATGCGCATCATTCTCCGATGGGAGCTCATGCATCATTTACATTAGGAATGTTTGGATCGAATGGAGGAATGGCCCTAGAAAAAGGGAAGCCTGCTGAACAATCAGTTTTTATAGGATACAGAAGTGATTCAGGTGTTACTAAACAATTTCCATTTTATAAGGAGTTAGTGAATGAAGCTGACAGATTTAGCTTAGACGAAAATAGCCAAGGAGTTAAAACGATCAGTTTTGAAGAAAGCCAAATTCAGAGATCTTATGACTGGGCAATTGATAAATTTAGTGCTCCAGGCATTGATTTTTCAATTATCACCCCATTTTTCGAAATTAGTGATCCTGCTATAGAAAATAAAGAAGCTCTTAAAAAAGCATCTTGTCCTTCAATATTTGGTCAAATAACTATTAGAAACGATAGTAATGAAGATTGGGAAGGTTTTTTTGCAATTCAAGGGGATAATCCATGGACTCCGTTATCAAGCCGTAATGATCTAAAAGGAATGATATCGAGGGATGAGCTTGGATTTGCTTCAGATGATCCTGATGTATCTGAATTTATAGATTTTGGAATTGAGACTGCACTTAGCAAGGAACACAAAACCCCAAACTTTTTGCTTGGTCCCATTGGTGGTATTTCTTTTAAAGTTGCAGCTGGCACTTCAAAAACTGTTCGTATTGCTTTAGGATTTTTTAAATCTGGTAATGTAACAATTAATAAAGAAGCTAAATATTGGTATACTAATTATTTTGATTCAATTGAAACTGTATTATCATTCGCTTTAGAGGGTTTTAACGAATACTTAGATAGTGCTCTGGATTCTAATCAAAAGCTCAAATCAAGCGGTTTAAGCCTAGACCAGCAATTTTTAATTGCACATTCAACTCGTAGTTACTACGGCTCCACCCAGTGGCTCTCTGAAAAGAATAAAGCTCGGTGGATTGTCAATGAAGGTGAATATTTAATGATTAATACCCTTGATTTGACAATTGATATGGCATTTTTCGAACTTGAATATAATCCTTGGACTCTAAGAAATGTTTTAGAGCAATTTGCTAATGAATACTCATACGTAGACCAAGTATTTTCTCCGGATTGTAATGATGAAATGCATGAGGGGGGTATCTCATTTTGTCATGATATGGGGGTGGCTAATCATTTTAGCCCAAATCAATATTCATGCTATGAGTGTGCTGGAATCGATAGAAAGTGCTTCTCATACATGACTTACGAAGAATTAACTAATTGGGTTATATGTTCAGGTCTTTATTATTCTAAAACAAGCGATCAAGATTTTTTAAATACCAATGCTAGTCTTTTTTCTGCCTGTCTAAATAGTTTATTAAATCGAGATAATCCTAATCCTGAACTTAGAAATGGATTAATGGGTTTTGATAGTAGTAGAACGCTTGGTGGTGGAGAAATTACTACATATGACTCCTTGGACCATTCTCTTGGGCAAGCAAGGAATAATGTTTATCTAGCAGGAAAAACTTGGGCATCTTATCTGACTCTAGAACTTTTGTTTAATGCATTGGGAAAGTCTGATCTCGCAGAGAATGCTTTAACTTCTGCAAAGCTTACAGCATCTACTTTATCTAGTAGTTTTGATGATTCGCTAGGTTTTATTCCTGCAGTATTGGAAGATGGAAATCAGAGCGCAATTATTCCAGCTATCGAAGCATTGATTTACCCTTACATGATGGGGCAAAAAGGCTATCTTGATTCAGATGGTCCGTTTTCAGAATACTTAGCCATGCTTAAGCGTCATACGGAATATGTTTTAAAAAAAGGAGTTTGCCTATATGAAGATGGGGGTTGGAAGCTTTCTAGTAGCGCAGATAACTCATGGATGAGTAAAATTTGTCTTAATCAATTTATTGTCCATGAAATATTTGGAATAAATTATGGTGGTGAGTTAGAAGCAGATAATGCTCATGTTGAATGGCAGGTAAATGGTTCTAAAAGCCAAGCTTGCTCCGATCAATTTGCTTCAGGTAAACCTATTGGAAGTTTATATTACCCAAGAATTGTCACGAGTATACTTTGGTTAAAAGCAAAATCGAAAGCATTTAATAATAAAGTAAAGTCTGAGGAACTTGCTAAAACTTAATATATATATAAAAATATGAAACCCCTAAAAAATCGCGAAATCTTTAATTTTAGTATTGGGGATTTCGGAATCAATTTGAATTTTCAATTACTAGGTTTCTTTTTAGCCTATTTCTATACAGACGTTTTTGGTATAAGTGCTTGGCATGCCAGTTTTATTTTTCTAATAGCTAGAGGATGGGATGCAATTAATGATCCACTGATGGGTTACATTGCAGATCGTTTTAGAAACAAATGGGGAACATATAAGCCTTTTATTTATTGGGGAGCTATACCCTTGAATTTGGTCCTGATTGCTTGTTTTTCAATTCCTGAGCTATCGGAATCTATGAAGGTCGTATATTGTTATTTTACCTACATTGTTCATGGGATGATTTTTACAGCAGTAGGATTATCTTATAGTGCAGTTGGAACATTAGTTACCCAGGATCAGCAAGAGCGAGCTAAGATTTCTACAATGCGAATGTTCTTTGCAGTAGTTGTAGTTATAACAATTATTGGCTCTTACGTAACTCCGTATGTTAATAGTAATCCAATAGTAGTTGAGTTTATTGGTAAAGAAATTGTAACCTTTAATGGCCCTCAATTTAAGGATGAGGCTGAGGGTTGGTTTAATGTAGCTTTAATTTTTGGAATAATATCTACAGCTATATTATTTTACAGCGCCTATACTTCAAAAGAGAGAGTTCAAGTTCCTGTTCAGAAATATCAAATTAGGGATTTATCTAAGATAATTTTGGGTAATGATGTACTATTGGTATTATCGGCATCGATGTTTTTAAATACTTCAATTTGGGTAGTTCAGAATGCTGTATCATTCTATTACTTTAAGTACGTTGCTGGAATTGAATCTCTTCAAACTATTTTCTTTCAATGGATGCTTCCAGCAAATATCATTGGAGTTATTCTTACTCCTATTCTCACCAGTCGATTAGGAAAGAAAAATGTTTTTATTCTAGGAAGTCTAATTGTTTTTGCTGTTAATATAATTAGGCATTTTATTCCAATTCCCACAGCCGAATCATACACGCTTTTTGTTGGCCTATCTATGATAGGATCCTCTTGTATGATGTTTTGCTCTATTTGTCAGTGGGGAATGGTACCTGATACTATTGAATATGGCCAATGGAAGACGGGTATTCGTTCTGAAGGAATACCATTATCGTTTTTTAGTTTTATGCAAAAATTAGCTATGTCATTTGCAGGATTTTTTGCACTTCAAGTACTTGCCTACACAGGCTATGAAGCAAATACAGAATTAAGTGAAAGTGCATTAAGCGGTATAAAGTGGCTGTATAATATTTTCCCCGGTTTGTTCTCTCTTGCTTGCCTTATAGTATTATTTTATTATAAACTATCTAAAGAAAGATACGATGAAATTCTTTCTGAGCTTAATAATAATAAATAATTGTCCATATCCTAAAATCTACTCTCATGAAATTCATACTCCTTAGAGCTACTTGTTTTTTGGCGGCAAACTGCTTTTTTGCATTCAGCCTTTATGCTAATTTCGAAATATATGGTAAGGCGATGGCTAAGGAAGGGCTTACTAATACTGTGCCTTCAGGGGATACTTTTATTCAATCTGTAAGTTCTAATGCAGTTACTATTGATTTGAATTCAAGCACCTATCGTTACAGAAGAGCCCTAAATATAAAAAATATACCTACTGGCTCTATTTCCAAAGTAGAATTCTACATCAATGATATTAAAGTGTCTGAAGATTCCTCAGCTCCATATATGTTGTATAATAATGGAAGTTGGCTTCCTGCAGTGGGTTCACATATTGTGAGGGCAGTATGGCTTAACTCAAGTGGTATAAGTGTCGGAGAAGACCAATTAAATGTTATAATTAATGAGCCTTTATCTCATAGAAAAAGGAAAGTATTTATTTCTACTGGAAATCCTAATCAAGCAGTTCGTTTTAAAATGAAGAACCATCAATATGCCTTTGGTTCTCAAACGGTTGAATCTTGGACTCTTTCGGACACTAATCCAGGCGATCCAACTGAGACACAGCGTAAGCCTTACCCTATTCGAATAAGCGGAACAGCATTAAATGGAAGCCCTTTGTCTCCTTCCTCCACAGAGATGCAATATATTGAAAAATACCGTGAAGTATTTTTAGAGAACTTCAATTTTTCAGTGGCAGGTAATGTAATGAAATGGTATTCTAATGGAGAAAGTGGAACAGACTTTGATGATGCAGATAGATGGCATCAATGGCACAAGGATAATAATATTCCAGTTCGCGGGCACACTTTATTGTGGGGAAGGGGGCAAGAAACTAACAGCTCAAATTCAAGAGAAATGCATGATAGAGAATCTGTTGAGAATTTAATGGAAAGCGGACAGTTTGAAGCAGCTAAGCTTAGAATTAAAAGTAGAATTCAGGGTATAGTAAGTCATTACTCAGGAGAGATTGATGAATGGGATTTCAATAATGAACTTTGGAACTTTGATAAATATAGAAAAGAATTTGATGGCCAAACTTCATTCAAAACTGGATCGCATGGTCCCTCCGGAGATTCTATTTTAGCAGAATTTGAAGATTGGGCAAGGGAAGCAAATCCTAACATAAAGCTATATCATAATGATTATAATATAATAACCCAAAGTAGTACTAGCAACGCTACCAAATATAAAAATCTCATTCAAGATCTTAGAGATAATCATGGAGTGGACGTTGATGGAGTCGGTGTTCAGGGCCATTTTGGGAGTTATAGGACTAAGGAGCATATAACTAATTGTTTTAATATCCTAGATGATCTAGGCTTACCAATTAAAGTTACAGAATTTGACTCTGGGAATGATAGTATGAGTGACGCTCAAAGGGCTAATCTTTTAGAAAATCTTTATCGAGCATCCTTTGAGCACGAGATGGTAGAAGCTGTTATTATGTGGGGTTTTTGGAGTGGCTGTCATTGGAGAAGGGCTAAGGCTCCTTGGCAATATGTTGGCTATCAAAGAAATGATTATGATTTATCAAATGATGACCCTACACAATGGATAGAGACTCCTCAAGTTGATAGATATCAAGATCTAGTATTTGGTGAATGGTGGACAGATACAGACTTGGTTACAGACGAATATGGTAATATAGAGTTATCTGCTTTTGCTGGGGAATATGACATTGAGATTGATGGCCAAATCATTCCACAAACTTTATCTACTGATAGTAATGATGAAATTTTATATCTTAGTTACATTGATGGAGAAATAACAGAATCTCAAGGAAGCATAAATATGATTACTCCAACAGTTGATACTGATTATTATACGAACGAGGGAATTGAAATTAGAGTTGCTTATCCGAATGGCTCAAACGTTGGAATTAACAATGTTGAATTCATACTTAATGGTAATTCGGTTAAATTAGATTCTGAGCCGCCATTTGTTCATACTTGGTTTGATGCCCCTTCAGGTGAAAATGTAATTAGAGTCATAGCAGACGGAGTTCTTAATGACGCAGATGTTACTCGTACCATAAATGTACTTAATGTTGGAGCATTAACTTCCTCCGAAAGTTTTCCTAATGGTGGATTTGAGTCAGGTCTAGGGGATTGGGAAATAATGGGTCCTACTTCTGACAACACTATATCTTTAGTTAATTTTGGAAATAATAGTGCTTCATCTATGCTTGTTGAGAGAGATTCAACTGCATCAAATCATTCATGGCACGGTACCAGATATTTACTTGATTCCTTAAATCTTACGGAGGGCACAACTTATCAATTTTCCGCAGATATAGGTACATACTCTAATCCTGCCTTATTAAATATTTCAGCAACTATAAAATCTAAGTTTGCACCGCATTATTATGTTACAATAGATACTCTTGATTCAACTCAGATTAACCTAGGAAATTGGAGTACATTAACTGGTAGTTTTGTTTATAATTCTGATTATGATTTTATCTATTTTTCTGGAGCAACCCCAGGAATAGATTACTTCGTTGATAATGTTTCAATAATTGATACCAATGGTGAAGTTATAGTTAATCCTAATGATTCCGATAGTGATCAACTTCTAGATAGTTGGGAAATCGAAAATTTTGGTGATTTATCACAAAACTCAGAAGATGATAATGATAGTGACGGAAAGACAAATTTAATTGAATTTAGATCAGACACTAATCCAAATAGCAACTTTTCGTATTTTGATATTTATCAGTTTAGTAATGATGGAACGACTAGTTCATTAGTATGGCTCGGAAGTGCTGAGAAAAGCTATAGAGTTTTCACAAAGAGTAATCTAAATGAAGCTAATTGGCAGTTGTTAGAAGAAGCTATTCCTGGCAATCAGAGTACAGTAAATTTTTGGGATAATATTTCTACGGAAAGTGATAGATTTTATAAAGTTGAGATAGATCAGTAGCTTTTACCATGCTTATGATTATCTCTAAATTTACCAGGGGTAGTTTGGAATTTTTTCCTAAAACTATTTATTAATGAATTTACAGAGTAGAATCCACAGTTTTTGGCTATAGTATTTAAATTTGCATTTGTTGTTTTTAATAAAAGCACTACAGCCTTTAGTCTTTGTTCTCTTATTTCATTCCCTGGAGATCTAACGTAATTTTTAGCAAAAGCCTTTTGTAGTCCTTGTTGAGAAACATCCATTGCTTCAGCCACGTCTGTAGCCTGTATTCCAGTATAAAAGTTATTTTGTATCCAATGGAGTGCATTAGATACGAGAGGGTTTCTTACGGCATAGCAGTCGGTACTTCTTCTTGCTACAACTCCTTTAGGCCTATGTCTAAAAGTTTTTGTCGTATTTATGTTATTTTCATATTCAAGTATCGAGTGCATCAGCTTAGCGGATGAAATCCCTAATCCTTCTTGGTCGCTGTCAACACTACTTAGACCTAAAGAGAGGCTACTAATAATTAAATCATCATTGTCTACTCCTAGAATAGCTATATTTTCTGGAACATTGATTCCATTCCTTAAACATAATGAAATTAAATCGGCAGCTACTGAGTCATTGTAAGCAAAAAATCCGATAGATTTTTCTCTAAGTTTTTCTCCTCTTTTTTCAAAGATTTCTTCAAGTTCTCTAATTGTTTCATATTGTATTTCCGAAACAGATTGTAAAATTGTGACCATACAGTCATTTCTTTTACAGTGTTTTTTAAGAGATTGTAAACGTTCCACAAACATTGGATTTTTCCCATGGTCTAAAACAAATATTTCCCTATGACCAAAATCTCTAAAATGTTCTGCAGCAAGCATACCAATTTTTTCATTGTCGGTTGCCATTCTATATACGGGAATTTTATGTGCTCTCAAACCTAGATCAACAATTGGAAGGTCTTTATTTGAAAGGTATTCAAAGGTTTCATTAGATTCAATCATGGCGATGCATCCGTCACCATCCCAGTCCTTTAATATTCCCGATTTCAATGAAATACTTGATTGGTTTTTAGGGCAATCCAAATGCCATCCGTATTTTCTTGCCATCTGAGCTACCCCTTTGTGAATCCGGTAATCATACCATTCCAAAAGCAGTAAAATATGTTTTGTTTTCAGCATTGATTGACTTTATAAATATTGAGTTTCAAAAAGAGTGAATATAGAAATAATATCCATAAATATTATACCAATAATCAAGCATAATATTTAAAAAGTTTCATTATTATATATTTTTTATTCACAATGTAGTATTGTAATACGAGTAAGAAAATCGTATATTATTACATTACCTAATTTATTAAATCATATACCCTTATGAAAAAACTATTACTATTACCCTTAATCGCAGCTTTAGCTATTAACCTAAGTGCTGTTAACGTTATTGAATATAACTTTGAAAATGGTGTTGGCGGTGTTGGCCAAGGCGCACAACTAAACACCACTTACAATTCTGGTACTGATGCATCTGCTCAGTGGAATTTCGGCGGAGTACAACAGCAAAAGCGTAGCAATAACAATGGTCATTTAAATATTGGCTACACACATTATTTTAAAGGTACCTTCAGCGACAGTCTGTCTGATGCTTCTCCTTCCTCAACTTTTAGAACTCTAGCACTCACTGATTCTGTAGCAGGAAATAATGACTTTACTTTCTCTGCTGTCATTGATGCTTGGCAATTAAATCCAGGTAACATGGGTCCTGATCATGGAAGAGGTGTAGCGTTTAAGCTTAATGATATTCAAATTGGTCTTAAAATGGGAGTAGGCGATAGTGCTTACGGACAAGTTTATTCACAAGGTGGTGGAAATGCTTTTGCCGGTTACACATCTGGCATTAGTGCGACTAACACTAGTTGGCTTACACAAGCAGATGCTCAAGATACGAAAGACTTAACACTACAAGTTAGAGGTAACACTCAATCAGGTGAGTGGACATCATGGGTTTCTACTGGTGTTAATGGTAACAATGCTAATGAAGATTCTATTTCATTTACTCAAATTGGCAGTGGTTCTGGTTTAACTTCAATTGATCAAATTCAGCTAACTGCTCACCATGGTGATGGAAGTGTTGGATGGGGTACATCTACAATGGGATCAAATCAACCAGGTGCTTGGGTAACTGTGGATCATATCTCTTTGGATGTAACTGTTGTTCCTGAACCATCAACTTATGCATTGATTGCAGGGTTTGCTGCATTCGTATTCGTAGCGATACGCCGCAGAAAGTAATTAAATTTAAATAAGTTTTTTCATAAAGCGGGGAAGTGTTTACTTCCCCGCTTTTTTTGTATTTATTTCTGAAATGCTTCCTAGTCGTCAAATACATTTAGACTTTCACACATCTGAGCATATTTCAAATGTAGGAAAAACTTTCTCCAAGGATCAATTTAAAAACACATTATTAAAAGCAAAGGTTAATGGGATAAACTTATTTGCAAAATGCCACCATAGTTGGAGTTATTATCCTACGAAAGTTGGTAAGATGCACCCAAATCTTAACTTTGATTTACTTGGCTCACAAATAGAAGCCTGCAAAGAAGCCAATATTAGACCTTATATTTATTTTACAATGGGCTGGTCTTCAAATGATGCAGAAGATCATCCTGAATGGTGTGCTAGAGAAAAGAACGATTCATATATTATAAATTCCCCCAAAGATAACCCTGAAGATGAAAATTTACCTCATTTTCATTGGAAATTCATGTGCCTCAATAATGGATACCATGAGTTGATATATTCTCAGGTTAAGGAGCTCTGTGAAAGTTATAATGTTGATGGATTTTGGTTCGATATTTATCAGGTTCACAGGATTTGTTACTGCAATAATTGCAAGAAACAAATGCTAATAGAAGGTATTGATCTTGAAAATTCTTTAGAAGTAGAGGCTTTTAATGGGCGTTTAATTAAGAAACACTGTTCAAGCATTAAAAGCTTAATAAAGAGCTATATGCCCAATGCTAACGTATTTTTTAATGGTACTACTGCTACCGATCTCGGTTCTAATTTTAAACATGAAATGTATATAGTAAATACTGCACAAGATTTAGAGCATTTACCAACAACATGGGGCGGATACGATAAATTAAGTATACAATCGAAATATTTTCTTAGCTTAGATTATTCAATAACAGCAATGAGTGGAAAGTTTCATACAGATTGGGGCGAGTTCGGTGGATTTAAACATCCTGATGCAATTAAATATGAAGCTGCTGCTATGATTGCTCATGGAGCAAATTGTAATATAGGTGACCAATTACATCCTTTAGGTGAAATGAATTTAAGTACCTATAAATGTATTCAGCCAGCCTATGAGTATGTTGAAAAAATTGAAGCGTACGGACTGAATTCTAAACCTTGTTCTAATCTTGGTGTCTGGCGTTCTTTTGATGAAACTTCTGATAATGGAATGGCAAATATGTTATTAGAGGAGCACTTGGATTTTAATTATATAAACCATTGTAACGATTTATCAGCTTATAGTTGTTTAATATTTACTAGCCGATCAGAACTTTGCCCAGAAACTATAAAGCGCGTAAAGAATTTCATCAAAGATGGGGGATCGGTAGTCTGTTTAGGTGCTAGCATCATGCATTTTACTGAAGACAATATTGCTAAAGATTTTGGTATTCAGTACATAGGAAATTCTGATTATGATAGCGACTATACTTCTCTAATTGGAAGTCCAATTAGGCTTTATAGCGAGGGACCTTTTCTTAATTATTTACCAGGTTTAAAGACTAAAGCATTAGAAAGTTCAATAGCTTTAGCCAAGATTCACAATCCATCATTTAATCGAACAGAAGCTCATTTTTGTTCACATCAAAAAACTCCGTATGAAGAAAAATATAGTGCTTCTGCGGCGGTTGTTATAAATGATAATTGTTTATTTTTTTCACACGAATTAGATGTAATTTATGCTAGTAAAGGATCCAGACTTCACAGAAGTCTATTTAAGAATTCGATAGATCGGGTTTACCAAAATCCTTATGTTAAAATAGATTTACCTAGTACTGCTAGAATCAATGTATTAGATCAAATTCAAAATAAAAGATACATTCTACACATTCTATATGGGCCCCCTATTCAGAGAGGAAATGTAAGTGTTTTGGAAGATTTCCCTGAACTAAATAACATTAATATTCGATTTAAATTTCCAAAGAACATAACTAGAATATACCAAGGTCATGAAAATAATATATTGAATTCTAAAATGAGTATTTCTGGCTACCATTCATTAGAATTGGATAGCTTTAATATGCATGATTTCGTTGTTTTTAATTATTAATTCTGTAAATAAATTATCTTGTAAAATAATGTTTATTTTGAGTAGATTATAAAATGATTAAATTTAATTCTATTTTATTACTCCTTATTCTCGTCTCTGCTCCTTTAAACTTTATCTTTGCAGATTCTGTTGAAGCAAAAACAAAACGTTTTGAAAAATCTTTCGATAAAGATTCTAATGGTGTTGTTACTAAAGATGAGTTTGTTCAAACTCGTACAAAATGGGGAAGGCCAGAGGCAGAAAGCCATAAGTTTTTCAATTACCATGACAAAGATAAAAATGGGGAAATTACATTAGAGGAATTTACTGCTTCGAAGTAATTTTTTATTCCTTTAAAATAATCAAAGCTAGCTTATTGCTAGTTTCAAAAATCATTACAATAGAGTCATTTTTGTCGGTTGATGAAAATGATTCTATTTTGTATAATTGTCATCTTTTTATACCATTATGTTACATTTTAAGCCCTCATATTTCCCCATTCATTTAGTCTTAATTTTTGCAACTCTAAATTTATCACTTAATGGTGTTGAGGAATCTGTAGAGGCAGATTTTTATATCTTGCCTGACTTTGTTGTTTCCGACGACAAAGATAAGGGCTATTACTCAGCTAATACTTTAGCTGGGACACGGACAAACGAATTAACTAAGAATATTCCAATGACAATTTCCACTGTGAATGAGGAAATGATTAGAGATTTTGGAATGAAAACTTTGGCAGATTTAGGGAACTTTGTTCCTAGTATTGAAGCTGAGGGCAATGTTTATAATAACCAAGAGATTAGGTTTAGAGGATTTCTAACCCGTAATCAATTATATGAATTTATGCCACGTTATTCACCATTAGATTGGTATAATGTTGGTCGTTCAGATATTATTAGAGGTGCTAACAGTTTAATATACGGCCAAGCTGATCCAGGAGGGAAGGTAAATGTTATTTCAAAAACTGCTCAATTAAGCAAGGACAGGGGTAGTCTTCTTATAGAAATAGGTGACAAGAGTTGGAATAAATTTACTTTTGATATTAACCGAGTTATCAATGATAAGACTGCTGCTCGATTCATGTTTGTAGATAAGTATCGAGAATTTGATTTAGATCATAAGTATCAGGGATTCACTGGAGCAACATTAGAACTGATGCATAACTTAAGTCCTTCCAGTAGGCTTCGTTTCCATTTTGAAGGAGGAAGAGCTAGTAGGTCCTTAACTGGAGGAACTTTTAAGGTGGCTAGTGGACCAACAGGCTTACCAAATGGAATAGTTGCGGATTCTAAAATTGCTCAATTGATGGATGATGATTTCTTTAATTATGTTTCAAATTATTCGAAAGTTAATCGCTTTCAATCAGGAGACCCTCTAGGTATTTATCCAAATATTGAAGGACAGAACAATGTTGCATATAATTATCCATATAATGGTGTATTTGGTTTTATAGATTATGACAACAATGGGATGCCATCGACTAATTATTTTGATGTAGATGGAAATAGCAAATTTAGTCATAATGTTGAATATTCGAAGGGCACAATACAAAAGTCCGATCAAAACCTAGATCTTCCAGAGTCCTATGTAGATGCTAATAGAGATGGGCAATTCAATGACGCTGATGAAGCATTTACTGGAGGATATTTGACTAGGTCACAACACCCTAAAATCTGGTCTGGTGATCCTGGAGGTTCCTTGGTTCCTGATTTTATTCAAACCAGAGAAGATATTAAGAATCTTTTTAAAAATATTGACTATTCAAATAGCGGAACAGGTTTTGGGCCTGACTCATATGTCGATAGGGATTTTGAATTTTTCCTAGTAGATTATGAAAATGCAATAACAGATAATTTAGATTTTAAAATTTCTGTTTCATATGAAGATGTTCTTTCAGAATCTCTATCTTCTGGCTGGTCAGCTAATCAGTTGAGATTTTCTTCAGGTTATGGAAGGACAGTCAGATTTCCAACATTACGCTCAATTAATGATTATAATGCGGATCCACGAAAATTAATGGGAGAACAATCTCCCTATGAGAGTGTTTTAGTTGATTTGACTAATGCAAATGGCGCATGGGCAATGCTTAATGTCTTAGACTCGAATACGAGTGAGAATTTCAATGATGTAAATGGCAATGGCATATTCGATTCTGCTGAAATTCTTTCTGATATTAATAATAATAGTATATGGGACGAAGGAGAAGACTTTCTAGATGAATTTAACGGAGTTTATGATTTGGGAGAAGCATTTACAGATTCCCTTAATGGATTCTACGATTTAGATTCTGATTTGTTTGAAGATTCAATAAATGATACGTATGATTTTGGTGAGATATTTATTGACACTCGTAATGGTAGATACGATCAAGGCGAATTATTTGCCGATTTACCTAATGGAGTTTTTGATGAGTCAATAGATCCATACGTAGACTCTAATTTCAATGGGGATTATGATGTTGGTGAGCCTTACTTTGATATCGGGAATGGCATGTATGATACAGGAGAAGATTTTGTAGATGCAGGAAATGGAAATGGTACAAGAGATGAAGCAGAATCATTCGTCGATATAGGAAACGGAGTATGGGATCCAGGAGAATCATTTACAGACGCAAATTGGAATTTTGTACATGATGGGGCAGAAGAATTCACAGATGATAATGGAAATGGAGTATGGGACCCAGGCGAAGCGTTAACTGATTTGAATTGGAATGGAGTTTGGGACGATGCTGAGCCATTCTCAGATATTGGAAATGGTATTTGGGATGATGGAGAAGCATTCACAGATACTAATGGAAATGGAGAATGGGATTCTAGGGAAGGATTTATTGACGCGGGAAATGGAAATGGTCAATGGGATGAAGGCGAGGGATTTGATGACTTTGGTAATGGCCGGTGGGATATGGCAGAATCTTATACGGATACAAACGAGAATGGCATTTGGGATCTTGGTGAATCCTTCACAGATAGAAATGACAATGGGATTTGGGACGATGCTGAACCATTTATAGATGGCAAGAATGGCATTTGGGATAGAGGAAATGGTTTATGGGATGCTGCAGAATCCTTTACAGATACTAATGGAAATGGTACTTGGGATGATGGAGAAGCATTCAATGACATCGATGGGAATGGTATTTGGGACGACGAAGAGTCCTATGTTGATGTTAATAATAATGGCATTTGGGATGATGGAGAAGAATTTACGGACCTCGGGGAGTTTCATTATATAGATTTAAATGGTAATCAATTATTTGATCCAGGAGAAGAGGATCAAAGTGATAGTGGCATATACGATGCGGGTGAGTTATTTATTGATAGAAATGGAAATGATATTTGGGATGTTGGCGAAGCATTCACAGATACCAATGGCAATAATTTATGGGATGAAGGTGAGGTTAGATTCGAAGATTTAGACAATGATGGTTTCCGTGATTATAGCTTAGATGAGGTGAGAAGTCTTTTAGTTAGAGACATAGTTGCGTGGCAGGGTGGTTTGAATTCTGCAGCACCATTTAGGGATGAAGTTGGAAATGGTCAATGGGATGCTGAAGAAGGCTATGTAGACGATAATTCCAATGGTCAATGGGATGAAGGAGAAGCATTCAATGATATCGATGGTGATAATGAATGGGATGCAGAAGAGTCATTTATAGACTCTAATGGTAACGGTTTATGGGATGAAGGAGAGGCTTATGTTGATGCAGACGGGGAGCCTGATTTTCTTAATTTAGGCAGTGGTCTAGGTATAGATTATAGCCAAGTTTTTGATAAGACTAAGATGATAACAGATGCAGATGTTCATAAGGAGCATATGGCAGAATTTTTCGTAAATAATTTTCTTAATTTAGATGATGCCGAAACGGATTTAGAAAAGCTTTACGAATTAGGTAAGTTCTATGCGAGGGTTAAAGATTTCCTTGAAAACAGTCATTTAAATTATGAATCTAATCTAGGCTATTTGCTAACTAGTGACCAAGGAGGTACTTCTTTATTTGATATCCTTAACAATGTTTTGACGAATGGAAAAATGGATTCAGTTAGGGGTACAGCTCAGCTAAATATGTTACGCCTTGATAGGTATGTTAATGTAGAAAAATACAGAAATGAGCTGACTAATTATAGTAATGGTGCCGTAAATTTTGCTGATCGTCTAAGTAGAAATTCTAGTGATCCTTATGAAACATTCAACTGGACAAATACAGAGTATTCAAAGTATGAGGCAGCGGAATTATTTACTGATACTAATGAAAATGGCAGTTGGGATGTTGGGGAACAATTTACAGACGCAAATGGAAATGGGCAGTGGGATGATCAGGGAACTGGTGCAAATGAATATTTCTCAATCAACTTAGCTGACTTTATATTAACCGAGGATGGGGAAAAATTAATTTATGATGCTATTCCTAACTGGACAATGGAAGGCCTTAATGGAAATACACGAATAACTTTAGCCCAACCAGGTGTTGATTTAGCACAACTAACAGCTAGAGGCACTATGCAACCACTAGATGGTTTAGTTATCGGTAATAGTATCCCAGACGAGGTAAGGCTACAAAAGCGTTCAATAGCAAAACAAATCTATAAGATTTTGATAAGCGATGCTGC
Source organism: uncultured Puniceicoccaceae bacterium (assembly GCA_913044165.1). GTDB lineage: Bacteria > Verrucomicrobiota > Verrucomicrobiia > Opitutales > Coraliomargaritaceae. The sequence goes on along the minus strand of CAJWMY010000007.1, from coordinate 4,957 downwards.
TCAAGATCAGGATGACTCTGATAAAGCTAACTCAGAATTTTGGGATAATACAACTAAGGTTTATGATCTTTTTAAATATGATTTAGATTCATCAGCAGATTTGTCTTGGATGTGGAGAGATTATATTCAGCCAAATTTACTCCGCATGATTGATGCTATTACTGAAGATGATGCCTATCTTAATGAAGATGGAAATAATGCTATATTTGCTGATTATCCTTTACCTTCCATGATGTCCTCATCAGTTGAGTTTTTAGAGCCATTTATTAAGAGGCAGTGGCAAAAAGCTACGAATAGAGATACGAATAAGTCAGCTAGAATCACATTTTCATATGATGAGGATTTGGATTTAATTCCTGGGAATCAGCAGTTTTTATTAGGAATTGATTTAGACCACAGAGAAGCATCAAGATCTCAGTTAGAACTTGTCAGTGAGAATGCTAGAGCATGGGGTCCAGACCTAAATTTATTTTTAAGAAGAGACCTCGTTTCAGATCCAGTAAGCTTGTATGACATATTGTATGGTTTAGAAGGTAGTAGGGCTTATGTAAATGAAACTACGGAGGGTCATCAATATGCAGGTTCTCCTAATTGGATAACTAATTATCAAATACCTTTGGGAGAATTGAATAGAGGGAATTGGAAGAATTTATACCAAGCAGAGGCAGTTGTAGACTCTACTGGATTATGGATGGCTGCCTCAGGGTCATACTTTGATGGAAAATTTAGGACATTAATAGGAGCTAGGAGAGATTTAATAGAGACTGACAGTCTTTACTCAAGATTTAAGCTAAGAAATGTTGATAACTCTAGTTATGTTACAGGCGGGGATCAAGATGATACAAATAATCAATTAATTAGCGGGGGGACAAGTTTGGCAGATCTTGCAATTAAATCAGAAACTACAACGAATCCAGTTTGGACTCCATCAATTGGTGGATTATATTGGATGACAAAAAGCTTAGCAGTTTTTGGGAACTATTCGAAATCTGTAATTTCTCCTACAGGTTTTCAATTTGATGTTTTTGGTGACATTACGCCTCCGGAAACCGGAGAAGGCACAGAAGTCGGATTTAAATTAAGTACGCCGGATGGTGTATTTAATGGACAACTTACGGCATTTACAATTGATAAAAAAAATGAGCAAAGGCAGAATATTAGTTGGCCGATGCTACAATCGATATATCCTGGACTAAATCCAAATGGATCAATGAGAACGGAAGCATATTCTAATGGGCACTTACCATCTGAGATTTATGATTATTATTTATATACTGACCGTTACGGTCAGACTATTATTGATGAAGACACAAATTTGCCTAGATTAAGAGCGGACTTTAATCCGAAGGGATTCAGGGTAGCAGATGAAGAAGTTCGGAGTAGGGGAATAGAATTAGATTTATATGCAAATCCTACAGATAATATATCTATTTTCTTAGGATATGCTTATCTTAAAACTACAATATTACAGTCTGCATTAGATATACTTGAGGGGTTGCCTACTGCAGGTACATCTGATCATAATGTAAACATTACTTTTAGGTATAAGTTTAATAATGGAAAACTAAAAGGTACAACTTTAGGATTAAATCAAAAATATAGGTCTGCAGCCCTATTAAGTCATTATTTTGAAGATCTAGATGGAGATGGACAATCAGATTATATCCCTGTCAATGTAGAGGATTATGCTTCCGGTGGAAATTCGACTATCACAAAAAATCCTAAGTGGCATACTTTTTGGTTAGAAGACCAATTTAACACTGACTTTTTTATTAAATGGTCAGGTAAAATTAATAAAGGTATTCCTTGGACAACTTTACAAATGAACTTTAATAATATATTTGATGAAAGAACTTTAATTAGTACAGGGCTAAACAATGCCCGATACACTGAAGGAAGGAATATTGTTTTTTCAGCTGGCTTTTATTTCTAAATAATCCCTTGATTTTATATAGTAAGTAATAAAGTTTTAATATTAGATTCGGCTTCTAGGTATATATTTTCGTTATCAACATTTGGATTTATAACATCATTACTGAACCTGCAAAAATTATTTTCAAGGATTGAAAGATCAATCTTCATACAATGCTGAGCAGCTCGCATAGCTGCACCTAAAGCCACTGAACCAGTAACTTCGGATTTTTTAATGTCTGATTGAAAAATGTCAGAAATAATTTGAAGGATTGTATTATTTTGGGACGCACCACCTGTTACATATATAGTCGAAGTATTTGATTTCATCCATTTAGTATGAATTTTCATATTGAGAAATTGACCCTCCAAGCAAGCTCTAATAGCAAGTTTTGGATTAGACCAATTTTCAAAGCTTTTCGTACCTTCAAGAATTGGATTTTGGCCATCGTAAAGCGGACTAATTTCTGGACTAAAGAAAGGTAACATATAGTTTCCATTAGATCCGGGCGAGGTATCTTTAATAGCTTGATTAAATTCTTCCCAAGAAAATTTATATTTTTTCCTGACCTTTTCCCTTGCTAGCGAACCATTCAAAAAGCATTGTAACGACATTGATCCTCCACTTGGATTACCAAATACATGTCCAAATCCATTGGGGTCTGAAAGAGTCTCAGGCATGGCAGCAAAAAACGTATCTGAAGTTCCGAGTGAAATAACTTTTTTCCCAGGTGAACTGGAAGCCATACCAACAAGACTGCTTGGATTATCTCCAGTAAATATAACGACTTCTGCTTCCGAATTTAAGTTGAATTTTCTAACAAAATAACCTGAGACACATCCAATAATTGTATTGCCTTGCGAAATATTTGGAAGCCTATCTAGTAGACCAGGTGCTGTAGCTTTTAATAAATCTACATCCCACGTATTGCTATCAATATTCATCAGGTTCATTCCTGCCCCATCTCCTGTATCTATGGCAGAGTCTTTTCCGGCAATTATTGAGCATATGAATGAGCTAACTAAATGAATCCTCTTTGTTTGAGGATAGTCCTCTAAATGATTTTTATAGAATCGTCTAATCTGTGGCCCTGAGAATCTTTCAATTGCAACAGATCCAGATTTACGGCAAATTTCTCTGTTGCCACCTAATGAATGTGTTATTTCTTGGCACTCTTGGGTAGTTGATTTGTCCATCCATATCGGTGAGTATTTTCTACTAAGGCAAGGGGCAATTTGCTCCGATAATGAACTTTTTGGGTCTAGGTTTTCGCAGGTTTTTATCCATTTATCATTTAGATAAACCGAGCCATGTTGTTGGCCTGCTCCAGAGATGGAGGTGATTTTATTCAAATCACATATTAGCTGAAGTTTTTCAAAAAGTATATCTAAAGCATCAAGCCACATAAGTGGGTCTGCGAAGATCTCACCTGTTGCATTTCCATTAATAAAGCCATTAGGTGCATTATATTTTGGTAGGTTTTCTCCAAAATTTACAGAGCATTCGCACAAAATTTCGTTATCATCAAGATTTAATACAATTGCTGATATGCTTTGAGTAGAAGCATCTATTCCCAAGGAGTAAGCCATGGCTCTAAATGAATTCGTTAATTAAATTTTCTAATAATTCTTGTCTTCCACTAGCCAATATGGGCTCTCCACTTTTAATTGCATATTGTTCAAGACTTTCAAAAGTCGACTTAGACACATCTACATCTAATCCAATACCTGAATCAAATGTTTCATAACGTTCTTTTAGGAATTTTGAAAGACGCCCATCTTCACGTATAGCATGAGCGATTTTTAATCCTCGAGCAAAAGCATCCATTCCTCCAATATGGGCATATATTAAATCAATGGGATCATGGGATTCCCTTCGTCTCTTAGCATCAAAATTTAGACCTCCACTTTTTAATCCTCCCATCTCAAGAACTTTCATCATCACTTGAGTAGTCAGATAGATATTAGAAGGAAATTGATCTGTATCCCATCCAATTAATTCATCTCCTTGATTTGCATCAATGCTTCCTAGGCGGCCGGCATTTATAGCAACAGTTAACTCATGCTCCATAGTATGACCAGCTAATGTTGCATGATTAGTTTCAATATTTAAGGTAAAGTGATCAATTAAGTTGTATTCTCTTAAAAAGTTTAAGCAAGCAGCAGAATCAGAGTCATATTGGTGAGTTGAAGGTTCTCTAGGTTTGGGTTCAATATAGAATGCGCCCTTAAATCCGATTTTCTTTGCGTGATCTACTGCCATGTGAAGAAAGTGTGCAAGGTGGTCTAATTCTCTTTTCATATTTGTATTAAGAAGTGTAGCATAACCTTCTCGACCTCCCCAAAAAGTATAACCTAGACCATCTAAAGCATGGGTACATTCCATAGCTTTTTTAACTTGAGCAGCGGCATAAGCATAAACATCAGCGCTAGGAGAAGTGGCAGCTCCTTGAGAATATCTAGGATGTGAAAATAAGCAGGCAGTTCCCCATAATAGTTTTACGCCTGTCTCTGATTGTTTATCATTTAATTTTTCAACAACTGCATCTAATGCTTTATTTGATGCGCTTAAATCGTTAAGCTCAGGAGCGATATCCCGATCGTGCCAACAATAAAAATCAATCCCCATTTTTTCTAGGAATTCAAAAAACACATCAACTCGATTAAGAGCATTTTCAATTGATTTTGAACCATCATCCCAAGGCATTAGGGCAGTACCATCTCCAAAAGGATCTGCCAAAGAATTGCGCATAACATGCCAGTAAGGAGCAGCAAAACGCAAATGATCTTTCATGCTTTTTCCTTCAATTAAGGCGTTTTCGTCATAGTGTTTAAAAGAGAAAGGATTTTTTGATGTTGGTCCTTCGTACTGAATTTTAGGGCATTTAAAATATTCCATAATACGCACTCTACAAAATATGTTGATTGAAATCAAGGCTTCGAAATGAAGCAGTTATATACAATTTTGAAACTTTTGAAATTTTAATAATTAATGGCACACCCGAGAGGAGTCGAACCCCTAACCTCCTGATCCGTAGTCAGGCGC
>CAJWMY010000006.1 GCA_913044165.1 uncultured Puniceicoccaceae bacterium | reverse complement strand
TATATTCCCTAATATTGCTAAAGTTATTAACCCTCTTTCTCCGCAAATTCCACCCCATCGTGCATGTAGTAAAATTGCACTCATAATTACGATCATAAGAGCACCATTTTCTTTTGGGTCCCATCCCCAAAATCTTCCCCATGACTGGTCTGCCCAAATGCCGCCAAGTATTGTTCCTACTAAACTGAAAAGTGCGGCGAAGCAGGTTACGCCATAAACCATTGTAGCAAGTGACCTAGCATCTTTTGTTGAAAAGTTTTTTGATAGCAGTCCTTTAAAAATAAATGCGATACCAATCGCACCCGCAAAAAACATTGCTGAATATCCCAAGGTAATAATTATAACGTGTGTAGCTAACCAAAAATTTGAATCGAGAACCGCGCGCATCATTTCCAAAGTATCGCCACTCATTGCTAAATGATGTGCAATAATTAAAGTGGAAAATCCGACTAAGGAAGCCATAGCTCCTCCAATTCCGTTTTTGTAAAAGTACTCAAGGATAATTCCTAGAAGAGCAGCACCCCATCCAACAAATACTGCTGAGGAATATAAATTAGTCACTGGTGGCCGGTCCTGAATATACATTCGAGCAAGTAAGCCAAAAGTATGGATAGTAAAGGTAAGTATTAATATAAAAAAGGCAGAATGATTAAGTGGTTTGTAGGATTTCAGCCATGAAAAAAGTAATAATACAAAGGCAAATATGTAAAGTTGTATGGAAAGAGCAAAAGGCTTAAATGCATTGAACCATCGTTCAAATACAATGCGTTGATTTATGTAATTGGGACTTTCATAAAAACGATCTGATAGATTCTTAATTGATTGATTGAATGTTTGAGGGTCATTTGATCGGTATGCCATTGTTAATTGAGCGTAATCCTTAGCTACAGGGTTCAGTGAGTTTCCCTTAACTACATCGAGTAGCTCAAGTCCAATATTTTTCCAATTCTCCAACATATTTGAATCTTCTGAATTTAAAGGGGGTATGATACGTAATTTGGCTGTTTTAGATAGTTTCAAATAACTATCGGCATATCCTATGAAGCGATCTAATGCTATTTTATCAAAATCATTGCCTGCCTGTTGGTTCTTTATTGCAATCAGTCCATTACTTATGGCGCTTTCATAACTTTGATATTCGTCAATTAATCGATCTAGGCGCTCGCTATCACCAGTTGGATGAAGAGATTGAAGAGTTGCATTATAAAGAATAAGACCATTATAGATCTTTGATAGTTGTTGTTCATAAGCATTTCTTTTTTGTACTTCAGGTTCAATAGTTTGATATAAATTTTGTATGTTCGAGAAGTGAGGTAGAAGGTCGTTATAAGAATAGTGCCTTTTGGATTTTTCTGCCAAACCCTTTAGTCCTAATTCATCAGGAAATTCAATTTTAAAAACTCTGTATGTGTCTGCAATTTCGGGCCTCATACAAAGATCTAAAAACCATTCTATTGCCGTTAAATTTATGCCTTCTGGGGATTCTACTGATTGTTTGCCTGAGAGGATTAGCAAAGTGTTTCTTGCAACTGAATCTAGGGGTTTGATTCGTCCACCTACTTGTACTGGAAGCTTAGAAAAACCGATGATATCAAAATCTGATTCTACTTTCTCTGAGCTATTTTGACGGATAATTGTAGTTAATACAAATAAGCTTATCGCTAAATATAAAAGTACTTTCATTAGACTTTTTTCTTTTTTGAAAATTTAAAAAAATGCATTCCGAATTGGAAAATCATCCCCAATCCCATTAATAAGACGCTAATATAGGGGAGTAACCAACCAGGGTTTTTTACAACTTGAAATATTGAAGTTGTATCTTCATTGGCAAATGAAGCTTGGTAGAAAGTTAGACCGGCATAGCGGAGTGGATGATTCATATAAATCAAAGCCTGCTGTTTGGTGTTCATTCTAGAATCATGTAGTATTACGGCACTTGAAAAGTTATATGGGATGTCAGTTCCTGGATATTTTTCATGGGTAAAATCAACTAGCTCAACATCAAATGGGTAATATGTGCGCTTAAAACGCATTGCTAATTCAAATTTTTCTGCACCTGAAACAACGATCTGATTTGGAAATCGTTCATCGATTACATTAGACACTAACCAGATTCCAAGTGAGTCATCAGTTTCTTGATTATTTGAGCTTCTTTTAAATATTTCAATGTAGGCGGTAGCAGTATTGATTGCATCGATAGCATAATCTATTGGTCTTTCGATAACTTGTATGGGAATTTTTTCTACAACTCCACGATTTGCTAAATTGTCTTTTAGCGTTGTAGTTTTAGTTGAACGAGCGATCCTAGCATTTGGAAAATATTTAATTGTTCGAAATGAGAGGTTTGAATCAGGAATGTCTATAACCTTACCACTCTCCAATCTCTTCTCCGATATTGAATGAACAGTGTCGAAATTTGGGTTTGATCGGTTTATTAAAACTAATTCATTTTCTAATGCCGTTTCAGAATAGTTTTTTCTCTGCCCTTCATTAACTGACATTTGACTTTCTTTTGACATTATATCAGTCAAAAGCTCACTTATAAGAAGAAGAATTAAGCCGAGGTGAATAGCGAAAATACCTGATTTTTTCCATGTAAGCTTAAAGCGAGTAGTATGAGCAGCAAAAAGGTTAAGTAAAAGAAATCCACCTAAAAGGTAACCACCAGGCATTGGTATTTTAATCCAATTTAAAAAAGAGCTACCTGCTGCTTGCTCCGGATAGGACCAGATAACAAAGAAGCTTTCAAAATATCTTTTTTGCGTTTCCCATATACCGTATTCTACTTGATCAAGGGTTCCAAAAAAGATTAGTGCCAAGGAAAGTGTTAATAGTACGACAGTCAGTTTAAGAGAACTAAAAAACTTAAGTAGTGAATTCATTAATTGTGTTCGTCTTTAATTTTTAAACTAGATAAGAAGCTTTTAAAGTTCTTTGTTTCGGCATCCACGCATAGTATAGATCCCTGCATCTTTATGAACCAAGTAGCATCATTAAGTGGTAAGATACCCCCTAGAATTGATTCTTTATTTCCATTAATTTTTGTGAAATAGCCAGGGTTTTGGGAGATCTCCAAAGCCTCAATTAAAGTATTTAGGTTTGAAGCCGCTACTCTTTGAAGACCAATCTGACTTCTCCATCGGTTAATATTTGCTAATAGCCCTCCAACATCACCAGGAAAAACAGTTACACTTATTTCAGCTTCACCTAAATTATTTTTGATGCTGAAATTTGCTTTGCGAATCGATGTCGGGGTTAGCTCATTCCATCCTAATGGAGTTTCATATTGGAGACTGGGAGCAGATTCAGTATATGCTTCCATACCTGGCAAAGTCTGCATTTTTTGACTTTGTAATTCCGGTATTAATTTTTCATTAGAAGCTTCCTTTGCAATAGTATAAGTTTCTACTACTGGTTCATTACAGCCTAATGTTATTATTAGCATAAAAATAAAAACTCCAGAAGACAGTGAAAGAAATTGTTTTTGGAATTTTAATACTATTGGTATAATTAATTGAATACTCTGAAATTTGAGTTCTCTCATTTTATTTATTGAGCCTTATTTAGATAATTCGTCAAATCGTTCAGTGAAGGATTATGAAATATCAGATTCCTTTTAACTAAGTATTAAAGCGAAAAACTGCAACATCTCCATCTTGAAAAAGGTAGTCTTTACCTTCCAAGCGATACTTGCCTGCCTCCTTTGCTTTGTGAGTACCACCCAAAGAAATAAGGTCTTTGCAAGAAACAACTTCCGCTTTAATGAAACCATGTTCAAAATCAGTGTGAATAACCCCGGCACATTCTGGCGCCTTCATTCCAATTCGAAATGTCCAAGCTCGAACTTCTTTTTCTCCGGCTGTGAAATAGGATGCTAAACCCAAGAGTTTATATGTTGACCTAATTAAGAGGGAAACGCCTGAATCAGAAATCCCTAGAGATGCTAAGTATTCGCCCGCTTCTTCCATATTAAAATCGATTAATTCTGCCTCAACTGAAGCTGAAATTATGCATGTTTCTGCGTTATGATTTTCTTTCGCAAATTGTTCTACCTTTTTTACAAATGGGTTTTCGACTGAGTTAGCTAAATCAGATTCAGCCACATTACACGCATAGAGTACTTTCTTTGCTGAAAGTAAGCAGAGCCTCTTAATTACAGAAATTTCTTCCTCATTCATCGAAAGTGTAATTGCTGGTTTATTATCATTTAAATGGGGTATTAAGCGCTCAATTAAATCTAGAGATTCTATGGCTTCCTTATCTCCGCTTCGGGCTTTTTTTGTTAATTTTTCTTTCTGAGTCTCTAAAGAGGCAATATCAGAAAGTATAAGTTCAGTATGGATTATATCAATATCTCTTATTGGGTCAATTGATCCCATATTATGAATAATATCTTCATCTTCAAAGCAACGAACAACGTGTACAATTGAATCAACTTCTCGTATATTAGCTAGGAATTTATTTCCTAATCCCTCACCTTTACTGGCACCTTTAACTAATCCAGCAATATCTACAAACTCGATAGCTGCGGGAATGATCGTATTTGTTTTCGCGATTTCTCTTAAAGGCTCAAGTCGATTATCTGGAACCTGAACAACGCCAATATTTGGATCAATTGTGCAAAATGGATAATTTGCTGATTCCGCTTTTCGGGTACGCGTTAGCGCATTAAAAAGGGTGCTTTTACCTACATTTGGAAGCCCAACAATACCTGCTTTTAACATACACTTAGAAAAAGAGTAGTAATACTCTTAGGGCAATGCTAAATCTTTAATTTTTGTAAATGAATTTGCCTCAATGCTGGTATTTTCTTTTATTTTAATAATATGACGCAAGATATGAAATTTGGTGATTCGAAAAAAGCATTAAAGAAAATCATTAAGCTTATGCCTAATTGTGTTATGCTCGATGCGAATTCTTTAAAAAAAGCTTCAGTTGATAATTTGCGTATAGCATTTCCTCCGGATGCTGTTATACGTGTCAAAGAAGCTAAGCAAGTTGGTCATGTTTTGAGATGCGCTCACAGTTTTAATATTCCAATTACAGCCCGTGGTGCTGGCTCATCTGCTACTGGTGCTGCAGTTCCAGTAAGCGGAGGTTGGATTCTAGACTTATCGCTTTTAAAGACGATTTCACTTAATTCTTATTCTAATATTGTTTCAGTAGGCGTTGGTGTTACTACTGAAATACTGCAAAAGAAAATGTTAAAGAAAGGGTTGTTTTACCCACCTGACCCTTCATCTAAGAAATATTCTACTATTGGTGGCAACATTGCTTGTAATGCCGGTGGTATGCGATGTGTAAAATATGGAGTAACTAGAGATTATGTTTTAGGTTTAGAGGGCTATTTAGCTGATGGTTCTTTTGTGCAGTGGGGATTACCATTGAAGAAAAATGTTTCAGGTCTGAATCTGAAGGATTTATGGATTGGATCAGAAGGTACACTAGGGATAGTTACAAAGGCTCATTTAAAATGTATTCCACAGCCGGAAGAACGATGGATGGCAATGTATGCTTTCAAGGATGAAAAAGAAGCATTAAAAATGGTAGGGCGCCTCTTAAAATCCGGCTTAAACCCATCAATCTGTGAATTTCTTGACAAACAGTCTGTTCAATGTGCTGAGGATCTTAGTGGTAAAAGTATTTTTAAAGAATGTCCTGGTTCTTCTATCTTAATTTTTGAATTGGATGGTTCGCTTGATCAACTAATTCAGCAAAAAAGTTTACTTAAATATCAAATAGAGAAAATTGCAATAGCTTCAGTTGAAGCAAAATCTTTAAAAGATGCAGAATCTATTCTACGTATTAGGAGAAGATGTTCGCAAGCTATGTATTCAATTGCTGACACAAAGTTAAACGAGGATGTTGTAGTGCCAATAGAGAAACAATATGATTTAATTTTATTTACTAAGGAATTAAAAAACCAAATTGGTTTGGCAACTCCAACATTTGGTCATGCGGGGGATGGAAATTTACATGTTCATATTATGTATAATCGAGCAAGTAAAAGTGAACAAAAAAGAGCTAAGGCAGGAATTTTGAAATTAATGCGTTTTGTTGTATCAATTGGAGGTTCGATTACAGGGGAACATGGAATTGGACTAGCCAAAACACCTTTTTTAAAGATTCAGCATTCTAAAGTTGAGATAGAGGCAATGTATGCTTTAAAATCTGCCTTAGATCCAAAAGGTATTTTGAATCCAGGGAAAATCTTTAAGCCCTTTGAAGTTTGGAACTACCCTAAAATTAAAAATAAGCTCCCTTGGGATTATTGAATCTTCCGATAAAGTATTTGTCTTTGTGACTTTAGCCAAAAGTTCCAAGCTCTAGATTTTACTATTTGTTTTGCTCGGTTCAGTTCTAGTTTTCTTTGTTCTATATTTTCGTTAGCGATAGTTGCTAAAGCATCTAAATTGTAGAGATGAATATTTTTCAAATTAGCAATCGATTCTTCAATATCCCTCGGCACAGCTAGGTCGATTAAAAATAGTGGGCGATTAGGCCGTTTTTTAATCGCATCTTCAATACATTCTAAACCAATTATGGTTTCTGTTGAAGAAGTTGAACTAATTACAATATCGTAATGTTTTATTTGATTTTTGATGTCATGGAAATGAATTGAAGCAGCACTGAACTTTTCTGATAGCTTGTGATTTTTATCTTTTGAACGACTTGTAACAGTTATATCGGTTACGCCTTTAGTTTTTAATGCTTGTGCTGTTTTTTCAGACACGAAACCACTTCCAATAAGCAAGATACGGCTTTCTTTAATATTCCCAAAAATCCTTGTAGCCAAATGAACAGCTACTGTTCCAATGCTTACTTGACCTCTTGAAATTCTAGTTTGGGTTCGAATTATTTTTGCAGCTTGGAAGCTTTTTTCTAGTAGACGGGTTAATCTAGTGTTAGAGAATTTAGAATATTGGGCATTTTTATAGGCATTTTTAATTTGTCCTAAAATTTCTGTTTCCCCTATCATTTGAGATGCTAGACCTGCAGCTAATTCAAAACTATGCTCAATTGCCTGGGTTTGTGTTTTTACAAAATGATATTTCAGGAAAAGACTATCTCTAAGTGTTGGGTGAGAAGTTATAAATTGCTGTATGCTTTTTAATTCAAAACCTTGTTTTAAATAACTATAAATTTCTAGTCGGTTACATGTATTTAATACTAGGCATTCTTCAATTGCTTCTTGTTTTGACAGATCATTTGATAGTAATTCGATTTCAGATTCATTTAAGCTGAAAGTTTCTCTCTCCTCTAATTTTGCTTCTTTGTGGGATACCCCAATTATAACAAGTGTTGGTTCCTCACCCGTTGGCACGATAATTGTTGAGATTTTATTCGTCTTTTCAGTAATAAAGGACATTTTTGAGTAAATGCTTTTTATGGCTACTTTTGCCATATATTAAGATTCATAATATTATTTTGAAAATAAATTGTAGGATGAGTCAGTAAAAAACTTACCTAAATGCTATAAATTGGAGCTTGAAGGATTTTCTTTTTGCTATGTTGTAAATACTCCAATTTAAAATGAAAAAAGCACTTATTACAGGAATAACAGGCCAAGATGGCTCCTATTTAGCTGAACTCTTATTGCAAAAGGGTTATGAAGTTCATGGAATCATTAGACGTTCTTCAACTTTCAATACAGATCGCATTGATCATTTATACCAAGATCCTCAAATCTTAGGTAAAAGCTTATTTCTTCATTATGGGGATTTAGCCGATGGTGTACAAATGGTTAAGCTTTTATATTCTTTAGAGCCAGATGAGATATACCACCTTGGAGCTCAAAGTCATGTCCGGGTTTCTTTTGATGTACCAGAGTATACTGGCGATGTTACTGGATTAGGAACCTTGCGTATTCTTGAGGCAATTAGAGAAGTTGGTTTAGATAAAAAATGTCGATTCTATCAGGCTTCTTCCTCGGAGATGTTTGGATTAGTTCAGGAGGTTCCTCAAACTGAAAAAACTCCATTCTATCCAAGATCTCCCTATGGATGCGCGAAAGTCTATGCTTATTGGTTAACGGTTAATTATCGGGAATCCTACAATTTGCACGCTACAAATGGGATTCTTTTTAATCATGAATCCCCTCGGAGAGGAGAAACTTTTGTTACACGCAAGATCACCCGTGCGGCTACCCGAATTAAAATGGGCTTACAAAACAAACTTTATTTGGGTAATCTTGATGCTAAACGTGATTGGGGTTATGCTAAAGAGTACATCGAAGCTATGTGGCTTATGCTTCAGCAAGATAGTGGCGATGATTATGTGATGGCTACTAATGAGACACATTCAGTTAAAGAATTTGTTCAAGAGACCTTTGCTTTACTCGATCTTGATTGGGAGGCATATGTGGATTATGATAAACGCTATGAGAGGCCAACTGAAGTTGACTTATTGATTGGTGATCCAGCTAAAGCAAAACGCCAATTAGACTGGGAGCCTAAAGTGCGTTTTAAAGATTTAGTCAAAATTATGGTAGATTCTGATTTGGAACTTGCTAAAAAGGAAGCAGCATACAAAGAAGCAACTGGAGAAAATCTTTAATTTGCTCTAAAGTGCTATGAATAGTACATCTAAAGTTTTTGTTGCAGGGCATGGAGGGATGGTTGGTTCGGCTGTAATTCGTCGCCTCAAGCTGTTAGGTTACCACAATATTATTACTCGAACACGAAAAGAGCTTGATTTAAAAGACCAGTCAGCAGTTCGAGACTTTTTTCAAAATGAAAAAATTGATTGTGCTATTATTGCCGCTGCTAAGGTTGGAGGTATTCATGCTAACAACACTTATCCAGCTGAATTTATATATGAAAATCTTAGTATTGCTCAAAATACAATTCATGAGGCTTATTACTCTGGTGTCAATCGATTGCTATTTTTAGGAAGCACTTGCATTTATCCAAAGTTAGCTGAGCAGCCAATGCTTGAGTCTGTATTACTATCTGGTGAACTTGAGCCTACTAATGAAGCGTACGCAATAGCAAAAATTGCTGGTTTAAAACTTTGTCAATTCTATCGAAAACAGTATGGTTGCCTGTTTCATTCAGCGATGCCTACTAACCTATATGGGACTGGCGACAATTATCATCCTGATAATTCTCACGTTATGCCTGCTTTAATCCGCCGTTTCCATAAAGCAAAGGAAGAAGAGTTGAATGAGGTTGTTGTTTGGGGAAGCGGGAAACCATTACGAGAATTTTTGCATTCGGATGATGCTGCAGCTGGTATTATACATTTACTTTCTATTAAAAATCCACCGGACTGGGTTAATCTTGGTAGTGGTTTTGAAGTCTCTATTAGGGATTTGGCTCACTTAATTGCCAAAGTTGTTGGTTATGTAGGTGATATCGCTTTTGACACATCTAAGCCAGATGGAACGCCCAGGAAAATGACGGATATTTCGCTTATTCAAAGTACGGGATGGGAGCCTAAAATTAATTTAGAAGAAGGTATTACTTTAGCGTATAAAGATTTTCTTATTGAAAATTCAGAAGGTAGGCTAAGAGTATAAATTTATGTCAAACGTAAGAGTTCGTTTTGCTCCTAGTCCGACTGGGTTTTTTCATATAGGCAGTGCACGTACCGCCTTATTTAATTGGCTTTACGCAAAGCATACGGGTGGGAAATTCATTCTTAGAATAGAAGATACTGATCAAAATAGAAACACGGATGATGCTCTTGATTTACTGCTTCAAGGGATGAAATGGCTTGGAATGGATTGGGATGAGGGGCCAAATGTTGGAGGTGATTTTGGTCCGTATTTTCAAAGTCAAAGAAAAGCTATTTACGATGAGCATTTAAAGATTCTAGAAGACAAAGGTAGGGTCTATAAGAAAGATGGTGCATTATGGTTTAAATTGCTGGGAGAACGCTATATAAAGTTCGATCCTTTTCATAAGGCAGAAATTGAAAAAGTTAGAAATGAACCAGTATTTATTGAGGATGAAGTTCGTGGTAGGGTGGAGAGAACAGAGGATCGAGATTTTGTTATAGTACGTTCTAATGGAGAACCTAGTTTCCACTTTGTTAATGTTGTAGATGATATTACTATGGGGATAACTCATGTAATTCGTGGTGAAGACCATCTTTCAAATACCAGTAAGCATATTGAATTGTATAAAGCATTCGGAGTAGATACACCTATTTTTGCACATATTCCTCTTATTTTAAAGGAATCAGGATCAGGTAAAATGAGTAAGCGTGATAGGGGTGCTTTAATTGATGAGTATGAAAAACGCCTATTTATTTCTGAGGCGATTATTAATTACATTAGTTTATTGGGTTGGAGTCCAAAGGATGACACCGATAAAATGTCAGTAGAAACTATTATTAAACGATTTGATTTTCCTGGAATAAATAAAGGGAGTGCCCGTTTTGACGAGGCTAAATTAATGGCCTTGAATAGTGATTACATAAAAGCAATGCCAGTAAAAAGATTAATCGAATTAACTCTTCCGGTTCTTAAGGAAAGCAATTTGGTAGATGCTGATACAGATCTAGAATACCTGTCTAGAGTGTTGGTTTTATGTCAAGAAAAGGTAAAATCAATTGAAACTTTAGTAGATTTTACAAATTACTTTTTTCAAGATAATTATGAATTCGAACCAAAAGCTCTTCAACGTATACTTATTGGTGACGAATCAAATGCCCTCTTTTCTGAATTGATGCTTGTATTTGAGAAAACCGAATTATTTGAGGCCTTAGAACTTGAAGCGAGCTTGAGAACAATTGCAGAACAGTCGAATCGTAAAATTTTTACATACTTTCCTCTAATCCGAATGGCCGTGAGTGGACGTATGGGAGGCCCTGATCTTTTACCAATGCTTGAGGTTATGGGGAAAGAGCGTGTGCTTACTCGCTTGCAATCTTTTGCAGAGAAGTTCTAGTTTATATTTTACCTCATGATTTAATGAATGATAAGCCAGTAGATTTTATACGACAAAAAATACAAGCAGACGTTTTAAATGATCTGCATCAAGGTCGTGTACATACTCGTTTTCCTCCAGAGCCTAATGGTTATCTACAAATGGGGCATGCAAAGGCTATTTGCTTAAATTTTGAAATAGCAAATGAGTTTGGTGGTAAATGTAATTTACGATTTGATGATACTAATCCAGAAAAAGAGAGCGAGGAATTTGTTAAAGCTATCCAAAAAGATATTAAATGGCTTGGATTTAGTTGGGATAAGCTTTGTTTCGCAAGTGACTATTTTGAACAGCTTTATGTATGGGCTCATGAATTAATCCAATCGGGTAATGCTTATGTAGATGAATCTGATCCAGAAACTATTCGAACAAATCGTGGTAGTTTGACTAAAATTGGAACTAATAGTAAATATAGAGATAGACCAATTGAGGAAAGTGCGGACTTATTTACAAAAATGCGTTCTGGTGAATTTAGAGATGGTTCTATGGTCTTAAGGGCAAAAATTGATATGGCTCATCCTAACATGAATATGAGGGACCCAGTAATGTATAGAATCAAGCGAATGAAGCATCATAGATTAGGAAATACCTGGCCGATTTACCCTAGCTATGATTTTACTCATGGACAAAGTGATTCTATTGAAAAAATTACACATTCGTTATGTTCTTTGGAATTTGAGGATCACCGACCTTTATACGAATGGTTTATTGAAAAATTAAAGATTTTTCCTTCAAAACAAACAGAGTTTTCAAGAATGAATTTGAGTTACACTATTTTAAGCAAACGCAAGCTTAGGACCTTAGTGGAAGGGGGATATGTTGATTCATGGGATGACCCTAGGATGCCAACATTGGCCGGAATGAGAAGGCGTGGCTACCCGCCAGAGGCCATCCGAAATTTTTGCAAGATTGCTGGGGTTACAAAAGTCCCTTCAATGAGTGATATTGCCTTATTAGAGCATTCAGTTCGAGATGTTTTAAATCGATTTGCTCCAAGGAGGATGGCAATTTTCGATCCTCTAGAAATTGAATTAATAAATTGGGATGAAGGGGTTCAATTTTTGGAAGGAGCGATTAATCCAGAAGATACTACTTTAGGTACTAGAAAAATTCCATTTGGTAAACATATATGGATTGAGCAAAATGATTTTAAGGAGGAGGCAAATCGTAAGTTTTTTCGTTTAAAGCTAGGTGGTGAAGTTCGATTAAGGAATTCATACATCATTCGCTGTGATTCTGTAATTAAAGATAATTCAGGAAAAATCAAAAAGTTGCTTTGTTATGTAGATAAAGAAACACTTGGTAGAAACCCTGAAGATCGTAAAGTAAAAGGAGTTATTCATTGGGTACATCCAAGTTCATCTGTAAAAGCAATTGTAAGGAAGTTAGGTAGGCTTTTTACAGAGGAAAAGCCAGAAGAAGATGGAGACTTTATAGATTCTTTAAATAAATCATCATCTGAGGAAATTTTATGCTATTGCGAGCCAAGTGTATTAGAATTGAATGCTGAAGAAACATGTCAATTTGAGCGTATTGGCTATTTTTGTCGAGATGCCGATAAAAGCAATACTAGCAATAATGCCCTAGGAAATAGTTTATATTTCAATCAAACAATTTCCTTAAAAGGCGAAAGCAAGGTTAATTTATAAAGCTTATCAAACTTTAGCTTATATTTAATAAACTTCTATAGATATTGTTATTATTCTTTACTAAGTAAGAAAATGACTTCTCGGGCTATATTTTTAGCATGGTCTCCCATTCTTTCTATTGATTTAGAAATCAATAAAGTATTGAATCGAGTAGGGTCGGATATTTTTTCTTGCATTGAAATATCTGAAATAAGTTCGAAATGTTTTTGATTAATAGTGTCTATTTCTCGATCTTTTTTAAGAACTGCAAAAGCTTTTTCTAAATCTTCTTCAACGAAGCAAGATATGGCGTCTTTAATTAATTGACAGGCAAGATTACTCATTTCTTGTAAATTAAATTGTTCGGAAAGTTTGCCATCATTAATCAGGATTTTTGAAGACTTTCTAGTAATAGAATGGGCTTCATCGCCAATTCTTTCGAAATCTCTACTGGCTTTAAGGGCAACGAAAATAAGTCTTAAATCAGATGAAACAGGAGCACGAAGAGAAATATACCTAATGCATGCGTATGATATTTCTTGCTCTAAATCATCAAGATAGTCATCCATGCCAGCAGCTTTATTTACCTTTTCAATATCATTTTCAAGCAATCCATCCATAGCCAGCCTGGCAATCTCATTAGATTTTTCTCCCAATAGAATTAGCTTATTTTTAAGGTCATTAAGTTCTTTGTGGAAATAACGTTTCATTGTATTAAAAGATTATATTGTTAAGATATTTTTATTAGCCAAATCTTCCTGATACGTAAGCTTCGGTTTGTGAATTTTCTGGATTCATAAATATTTGTTCGGTTGGTCCGTATTCAATGAGACGGCCTAGATAAAAAAATGCAGTTCGATCAGAGACTCTAGCTGCTTGCTGCATGTTATGGGTAACAACTACTATTGTATAGTTTTTTTTCAGCTCATGAATTAGTTCTTCAACTTTAGCCGTAGCAATTGGATCAAGGGCAGAACAAGGTTCATCCATTAATAGAATTTTGGGTTTAACTGCAAGAGCGCGCGCAATACAAAGTCTTTGCTGTTGACCACCAGATAGTCCAAGAGCACTTTCATTAAGACGATCTTTAACTTCGCCCCATAGCGCTGCACTTTTTAAGCACGATTCAACTGTACTATCTAATTCACTAGATTTCTTGATCCCTTGAATGCGCATACCATAAGCAATGTTATCATATATAGATTTTGGAAATGGATTCGATTTTTGAAATACCATTCCAACATGTTTTCTTAGTTCGATGACGTCTATTTCTTCATCATATATATCAACATCGCTAATCTTAATTGTACCACTTTTTATTTTAGCAATATCTATAAGATCATTCATTCTATTGAAACATCTTAAGAATGTTGATTTACCACATCCAGAAGGGCCAATAAAAGCAGTAACTTCTTTTTCATAGACATCCATACTTATGTCAAAAAGTGCTTGTGATTCCCCATATGAAAAATCTAGATTTCTGATTTTGATTACTTCTGGAGGAAGAACTTTTGAGCCTGCTTCAGCTGGTTTTACTTGGATATCTAAACTCATAAAATGATTATATAATTAAATTTAAAAAAGTGTCTTAATTGGTTACCATTTATATTTTTTTCTAACTCGAATTCTTAAAACAATACTACTAATTGCAAAGAATCCAACAATAAATAAGAAAACAAATGCTGAACCATATTGCATATTTTCAGTATATTCGTTTTGCGGAATTTTCGAACTAACAACATAAATATGATAAGGTAAAGCCATGACTCCTTGAAATATAAAGTCACTTGCTTTTTCTAATCCCTCCCACGGCAATTGATCCCTCAAAGCAAATGCAGCTGTAAACATTATAGGTGCCGTTTCCCCTGCAACACGTGCTATTCCCATGATTGATGATGTAAGGATGCCTGGTAAGGCATATGGTAGAACATTTGTGCGTATAGCTGTCCATTTAGAGGCACCTAAAGCAAGTGAACCTTCACGGAAGCCTTTAGGAATGGAGCGCATTGATTCCTCACTAGCTGAAATTATAACGGGTAGGGCCATAATTGCTAAGGTAAACCAACCAGCTATCATTGAGACACCCCAACCAAAGAAAAGTACAAACATACCAAAACCAAAAAGACCAAATACTATAGATGGGACGCCTGATAGATTTAGTATAGAGAGTCTTATGATTTGAAGTACCTTTCCAGGTCGACTATACTCACTAAGATAAATTGCACATAAAACTCCTAGACTTAATGCTATAGCAATAGAACCTAAAACTAATAAGCATGTACCAATAATTGCAGGGCCAATACCACCTCCTGAGTATGCATAAGTTTCATAAACATATTCACTTTTTGAAGGCTTTATTTCTAACGCTCTAAATTCTGTATCACTAAAAAGTAATCGTTCTTCCTTTCTCTGTTTATCCAAGACGTGATATTTTGCCTGCAAACTTTTAATTAATAAATCATTTTTCTTAGAATCCTCAATTGCCAAATTGCTTAGGTTTTTATTTTCAATATTTGTTGATAAAATTTTAGCATTAATTTCTTTGAGTTTTTTATCGATATGTTTTGGTTCAAAAACATGAAGCGTTTCGGGTTTTTGTGTTAAGAAATCTGTATTAATAAAAGGGGCTTGGCTTTTAAAAATAGCCTTAGAGCCATTTATTCCGATATCTAAGAATATGAATCCTGCAAAAAGTATCACCAAATAAGTTGATATTCTAAGAATATTTAAGATAAGATTTTCAAAAAAAGCTTTTTTAGAAAATCTTTTAGAAAATCTATGTATAACTTTTCCCTCCATATTAAGCTTCTAATTTCTTATATTTTTTTACAATCCATTGTGCGCCGATATTTATTAGCATAGACGTAAAGAAAAGAACAATTCCTACCATAAATAATGCCCTGTAGTGTACGCTACCTTGTACGACTTCCCCCATCTCTTGAGCTATAATTCCGGTCATAGTATGAACTGGCTCAAAAAATACTCCTATGCCATCCGTGAATTCAGGGATTTTAATTCGATTTCCAGCGCATAATAAGACGACCATAGTTTCTCCAATAACACGACCAAACCCGAGCATTATTGCAGATATTATTGCCGACAAGCAACTGGGAACAATAACTCTTGCAGTGGTTTGTAGCCGTGTTGCGCCTATAGCGAGGGAGGCCTCTTTTAAATGCTTAGGAACATTATTTATGGCATCTTCTGCTAATGTGAAAATTGTTGGTATCGCCATTAATGCTAATAGAAGACCTGCAGTGAATACATTAAGTCTCTCTCCTAGAGGAAAAAATGGAACCCACGATAGGATACTTAAGTTGGAAAAATTTCTTATAGCCTCACCTAAAACTACAACACCAAAAAAACCGATCACGACAGAAGGTATTGCTGAAACAAATTCAATGTATGGTTTTATCCAATTTCTTTCAATTGAACTAGCCATTTGATTAGTGTATATTGCTGCTCCAACTCCTAGTGGTACAGCAAAGAATAAAGCTATGAAGGAAACCAATAAAGACCCAGATAGCAGTGGAAGAAGTCCGTACCAATCTTGTTGATCACTTGCAGTTATCCAGTCTTTTCCCGTTATAAAAGAAATAAGTGCATGTAAGATTTCAATTGGCTGGTTTTGATTCCATTGTTTGATTTTATCTTTATGCTCATCTATAGTTTCAAAGTATAAATAATTTAGGTCTTTGAATTTAGAGAATCGTTTATTAAGCTCATCATCGTTAAAGTCGAATAAACTTTTTTCATTTAGAATTTTTTGAATATCTGATTCTAAGCCTACTAGAATTTTAAAATAAGCCTCTTTGTTGCTAGTAATTTTTACTATTTCTGAACTAAAATCTACAGGTTTGATCGTATTTTCAATGTCTACATATTGCTCTTTTATAAGTTCTAAGAATATTTTTCTTGTTTGGCTATTGATTGCATCTCCATCCCTTAATGAGTTTATGAGAGATTCGTTATTTGTTACTAATTCATAATCTGTAGCGTTGTTTAAATTTTTTTCTTTGAGCCGTAGAATAAACTGAGACCTATCCACATCATTAAGTTGGTAATTAAACTTTTCTACGTCTTCAATTTTTTGAGCAAAATTATTTAAGGTCTCACGCAAATTCTTGTTGGTTATATGCTGATCCCTTACTTCAATGGCCAAATCCATTTTATTTTTTATATATGATTTAAGAGATTTTCCAGCTCTCATATATCCTAGAAAAAGACTCTTTGAATCAGGGGACATGACTATACTAGATATTTCAGATTGAGATAGTCCATTGCTCTTAAGGCTTTTAATCCAATTTGATCGTATATCGGTTAATAACCTGTTAAGCTCCGTGAAATTTTCCCGATTTTCCTTTAATATATCAACATACTCTAACCCTGAAAGTCTATATTCTTTAAGGCTTTTGTGATATTGATTAATGAACCCCGCACCCTCCTTGAAAAGGAAAATAGTAATCAATGCGAGGACTACTATAGAGATGGTTGCAGAGCTTCCAAAGAAACTCTTGATTATAGAATCAGAATCTTTTCCGAAAAGAACAAGTCGCTTTCTACTAAAGCTAGGGGCTGTGTCCTTTGGTTCTAAATTAGGGTCTTCCATTTAAAAAATCTAATATTGAGATACTAAATTAATTAAAGTTATTTAACGTAGATTTTTATCCAAGTTTAAAAGCCGGACTTTTGTTACATTTGTGTGACATTTTAAAATAAGAAGGCGATGAAAGTCAAAGGCCGTTAGTAGCTTATTTTCAGATTTAATATATATGTGGAAATTGTAACAAGTTTGTAACTTTAAAGCCATTAAAATGTGACAATATTAGTTTATATTCTGTTTTGTAGCATGTGCTATAAACTATAACATAATACAAAATATAATAATGAGAAAAACTCATCTTTTAATCGCATTGATTAGTTCAGTGCTTTTCAGCGGATTCACATACGCTTCGGATACACTGGTAATCAAAGGTTCTGATACATTGGGCGCAAAAATGGTTCCTCAGCTATCCGAGGCATTTAAAGCTAATATGAAGAAATTGGGTATAAAAGTATCCTTTGAAATTGCTGCCGAAGGTTCTTCTACAGGTGTCGCAGCAGTTATAGATGGTACATCTGAAATTGGAATGTCTTCTAGAGATCCAAAGGCTAAAGAAATAGCTAAGGCTAAATCTAAAGGTGTTGATATGAAGGCTATAACTGTAGCTAAGGATGGTATTGCTATTATAGTCAATGAATCAAGTTCTCTCGATAGCATAACATTAGAAGAAATCGAGATGATCTTTTCTGGGGATATCACAGATTGGTCAGCTATTTCTGCTGAATCGGGTGACATCTCAGCATATACTAGAAACACTTCATCTGGTACGTACGCTGTATTCCAAAAAATGGGAATGAATTCTAGAGACTATGGAACCGACACTCAAAAGATGGCTGGAAACGAGCAAATTGCTTCTGAAGTCGCTAAAAATCCAAATGGAATTGGATACGTAGGACTTGCATACATTAATACTCCAGGAGTTAAAGTATTACCAGTCGAAGGTTCTCATCCTACAGCTGCTGATTATCCTCTAGCAAGGCCACTTTACTATCTAATAAACAATAACGAAGCACTTAGTAGCACTGCCAATAACTTTATTGGTTTTACAATGAGTCCAGAAGGACAAGAAATTGTTAAAAAAGTACATTTTTTACCTTTATACTAAATAATGCTAAACAACGATTAACTAATTATGAATTATATTAAATATACAATATTCAGTTCTCTGATTTTTATCGGGAGCTTGCTGATAGCTGATGATGGCTTAGCTTTTAAGGCTAAGGGAAAAGAAACCATTGAAGTAAGATTCAACGGCCGAATGCAGGCGCAGTATGATGGACTATCTATGCATCAATCGTTAGAAGCGGGATTACCTTCTGATATTGATCTAAATAGGACTAATCACTTCTATTTCAGAAGACTGTTTTTTGGCGCTAAAGCAAAATTGAGTAATGGTATCTATGCTGAATCAGTCTTTGATTTTGCAGGTGATGAGTCTCCAGAAATAGCTTTTGATAAAGCTATCATTGGTTATAAATTTGCTGATGGTACTACTGGAGCAATAGGTTTTCAAAAAGTACCATTCGGCTTTGAGGAAACTACATCTTCTTCAAAACTTCAAACAATTGAGCGTTCAGCTGCAAATCGCTTCTTTGCTGATGATATCGACTTCTCATCAAGACATATGGGCCTTCATGCTAAAGGAAAGCTCGGAAACGGAGTTTCTTACGCAGTAGCAGTCGTGAATTCTGCACAAGGAGAGGGTTCTAGATTAGGAGGTGCGTCAAATTCAAGTAACGATCTAGCTTCTTTTTATAGATTACAATATAAGCAAGATAATGTAACTTTTGGTATAGATGGCGGTAATCAAGCCGAAAACTTGGTGACTGGGACTGACGTAAGTGCATACACTACTTACGTAAACTATAAAGCAGGTGGCATGGATCTTCTTTGGGAGTACTTTAATGGAAATTTAGGTGCAGGTAATGATACAGAGGGTGTTTCGTTAAGGGCATCCATGAGAAACGGAAAATGGGAGCCAGTAATTAGGTATTCATCGGTAGAGTCAGACTGGGCAATCGACTCAGATGAACTCATTAGAAGAGCACCAAATGGCGGAGGATTAGGTGGCCAAGGCAGTGAACTTGATTCTAAGTATATAGGGCTTAATTACTATTATAGTAAAGCTGTAACATTCATGGCAGGCTATGAGGATGCAGAGTCAACAAATGGAATAGATACCTTTACTATGGATGGGTTACGTGCACGCGTCCAAGTTCTTTGGTAATAATTAGTAAAATCCAAAATCAGATCTTAAATTCAAAAGACCCATATTATATAATATGGGTCTTTTTATTATTGCTTACGAGCAGCTCGCTCAACGCGGTCAGTAAAGTCCTTAAGATTTCTATCGGATTGTAGTCGCAAGGCTCTATTTAGTAAAGGTAGCGCTTCATCATAGCTTTTTTGATTCACTAATACTTGGGCATGAGCAACTAAAGCAGAGCGCTCATATTTTCTAATTTTTTGAGCTTGTTCAAAACGGGTAAAAGCCTCCGCTAACTTTCCTTGGTCGGCGTAGTATTTTGCAAGTTCAATTATTGCTTCACCATTAAGCAAATCTCTTTCAATAATTTTTGATAACAAGTTAGCAGCAAGTTGGTCTTTACCGTTTGCCCTAGCAATTTTTGCCTCGTAGGTTAAGAGTTCTAGATCCGATTCATCATCAATACTCTGAGAAAAGTTTTCTCGAATTTTTTGAATCATTTGCTCTGCCTGTGAAAAATTCACAGTTAGAGTTAAAGCTTCAGCAGACTTTAGTAAGGTATCTAAGTCATCATTATCAGCGAGTTCAGCAGCCTCAAGATAAGCAATCAAAGCTAAATCTGGCATTTCGTTGTTCATGTAAATATCACCGATTAAGCTTAGGGTCAATAGGTCAGCTTTCCCCATTCGTTTAACAATTTCTAAATTTCTAACTGCCTTAAGGGTATTATCTAAACCTAAATATGCATTACTTTGTAAGATCCAATAATCAGTATTATTTGGATCTTCTTGTATTAGAGTTTCAATAGTTGATACAGCGTCCGAGTAGTTTCCCATTTCTAATAGACAACGGGCAAGACCTAATTTCCAATCTGTGATCTCTGGCTGCATTAAAATAGCTTGGCGATATGCAGCTTCTGCGGGGTAGTAATTTTCTTCAGTTAAATAGCTATAGCCAAGTAGTCCATAGGCTCTTCCATCAACCTCACCGAGCTCCATAGATTTTGATAAATGAATTATTGCTGATTTAAAGTCGTTGGCTTGTATATTTACTAATCCTAGGTTCTTATATGCTCGTCGGAAAATAGGATATTTTTCAATTGCTAGTTTGTAATATTTTTCCGCTTCATCAATTTGGCCTTCTTGGAAATATAAATTAGCGAGAATAAATATAAAAGCCGCATTTTTTTCATTCTCAATATCTGCAATAAGTTTCTCGATCGCTTTTGGTGGATTACTTTTGATGACATTAATCAAGTCACGAAGTCTGCCTCTTTCTTCCTCATTAAGTTTAGGCTCAAATCCAGCTAATGTTCCATAGCTTGCAGTGAATTCTTTCTGAAATTCTTTATCAGCCCATAAATCTGCCATTGGGTTTCTAGTCTTTGCATACCCAATAATCTGGGTAAAAAAGATAGTGAAAAGGAGTGTTATGAGAATTTTTTTCATAATGTTAGGATTAGTTATTAAAATTAAATTATTGCAAAGTAAAAGGTATTTTGACCCTAACCCTCGTTCTTACTTTTCGGCCATCTTTTTCTCCAGGTGTAAATACCCAGTTTCTTATAGCCTCAATGGTGGGTGCCTCAAACAATGATTCACTAGAATCTTTTATGATCACAGATTCAACATTACCATTTTGGTCAACGATAAATTCGGCTAGCACAAATCCCTCAAGGCCCATTCTCTTAGCTTTACTAGGATAGCGTGGTGGGAGTTGGCGCCTAGCCATAGGTTTCTTTTCTAGATCATTTATATCAAAAATATCCATACCTAAGTTACTTTTTCTAGCATCAAAT
This sequence comes from uncultured Puniceicoccaceae bacterium, assembly GCA_913044165.1. Taxonomy (GTDB): domain Bacteria; phylum Verrucomicrobiota; class Verrucomicrobiia; order Opitutales; family Coraliomargaritaceae. The sequence continues at coordinate 27,969 of CAJWMY010000006.1, read as the reverse complement.
GAAGGTAATGCAAAATCACCACTCATGTCTCCTGAACCGACCTCTAGAGAAGCTTCTAGTTCCGCTAAACTAAGAGGTGGTGGGCTTTGATCTAACTCAGGTGGGGGTTCTTCATCTTCTGGTTCAGGTGGCGGCGGCGGGTCTTCTTCAGGTGGAGGGGGAGGCGGTAAAGCAATATTATATTGCTTATATTCATTCTTTGTTTTTGCGCCTGAAGTAAAATATTGGGTAAGAGCTAATAAGACAAAAAGAATAAAACTGATACCAAAGGCAATTAATAAGCTTTTTTGCCTACTTTTTTTATCTGTATCTTTATTTTTATAAATCTGCATGCAGTTTTATTATTTAAATGTTTTTACGTGTTATTATGTTGGGTGTAGTGAATGATCTTAGCGCCCCCATTTTTTGCTTCTCTAAAAACACTTTGATAAGTTTCATGAGAGCACTGCATATGTCCCTTGATGATAACAGGCTTTATTCCGTCTTTTAATAATCTTCTGACTATAACTCGTACATTTTGAGCCTCTATCTCTTTGCCACCATAAACAATTTTGTTATCCGCAGTAATTCCAAATAATATACTATTCTTTTCTAAATCTTCCGCAATTGACTTTGGTGGTTCCACGATTTCAACTCCGACTTCTTCAACAAAAACAGTCGTCACAATGAAAAATATTAAAAGTATAAATACCATATCAATCATCGGAGATAGATTTATCTCTGTTTCATCTGAAACTTTATTGTGCCTTCTATTCATTATCTAGAATGGTTTGGTGCTCATCCTATCATTTAGGCCAGCTTTAAACATTATACTATGCACTTTGTCGTATGTTCCATGAGTTACTCCGTCTTGACAAATAATGGAGAATTTAGCCTCTTTATCTCTGGCTTTATTCCGTATAATACCTTCGAAATTATCAATACTCACAATTTCACCAGCGACGTTAATTTGGCTTTCATAAACCTCTACGCTTATAATTGAGTCTTCATTTAATGATGATTCTCCGGGCTCTGAGTTATTTGGAGTCACTCCTATTTCTTCAACAAATACGGTTGTGACTATAAAGAAAATTAATAATATAAAAACCATATCTATCATTGGAGATAAATTTATAGATACATCTTCAGTATCCCGATGGCTTAATTTTCGAAGCATTATGAAATTAGTTAAAAGTTAGGGTAGTAAGTGATTTCGATTCTAGTGTCAGAATAAATGTTTCAATAGCAGCTTTTTTCCTTTGAAGGAACATTATCAAAAATGTACCTGGCAAAGCTATAAATAGTCCAGTTTGTGTTGTAATAAGTGCTTCTGATATTCCGCTAGAGATCGCACTAATTGTTTCTTCTCCCGCTCCCATTGAAATTCCTGAAAATGTTGATAACATTCCAATTACAGTCCCGAGTAATCCCATTAAGGGGGCAGCAGCTACAAGAGTACTCAGTAATATTATTTTTTTCTCAACACCATCGAGTATGGTTTGTTCAACTTCTTTAAATCTATTTGTTAGCTGTTTTTTAGTAGTAACATTATCTAAAGAGTATGTTATTATGTTTCTCAATTCTCTAGGAGCTTTTAATGGATCTTCTATCCATAAATCTAAATCTTTTGAGTCATTATTTGGTGATTTGAAATTGTCTAAAAACAGAAACATCTCGGACCCATAATAATAAATCATTACGCTTAAGATGAATAAGGGCATCATTACCCATCCGCCATTAAGCCAAGTGTTTATAATAAATTCTATATGTTCTAGCATACTTTTTTTATTAATGAATTACTAGTCCTTAAAATTACTTACTCCATTAATAAAGCTTACGGATGCATTATCTAGATCGCTTATCTTCTGTTTAGCCATTCTAGAAAGTAGACCATGCAAAATTAATGAGGGTATTGCTACGATAAGTCCAAGTTCAGTGGTTACAAGTGCTTCAGATATTCCAGATGAAAGACTCTTAGCGTCACCTGTCCCAAAAATGGTAATTAAGCTGAACGTATTGATCATTCCAGTAACGGTACCCAAAAGCCCCATAAGAGGTGCAGCGGCAGCAGTCAGTGCCATAAATGGTAGGTATCGTTCTAGTTTTGGCTGGGAAGTGAGGATTTTTTCGTAAAGCAATTCCTCGAGATTCCCTCTTTTAGTTTGGAAATTTTCAACTGCTATCTTTAACAATTCTCCCGCTTCACCTGAAGCTTTGGAAGCAATAGATAAAGCTTCTTCCGTGTTATTATTTTGCAGTTGAGTTAATATATTTTGTACTTGGTCCCTTCGAGGGGTTATAAATTTAGTAATCTCGAGGTATTTCATAATACCAATGCCTAAACAAGCGATGCCAATTAAAATTATTGCCAATCCAACCGCACCACCTTTTTGAAGATGTTCATATAATGTTTCATTTGACGCTTCTACTTTAAGAGCATTTCCATCACTACCATCAACAGGAAGATTTCCAATTCCAGTTTCTATATAAGAATTTATTGAAGAAAGAAACCTATTCCCAGGGTTTTTGATAGAAGATGTTGCAGCATTTAATTCCATGTCAGCAATTCCCTGAACTGAATTATCATCGGATTTAAAGTATACTTGAGGGCCGAAAATAGAATAAGATCCATCTACAATTGATCCATCCTCTGCTAATGCTTTCCCTTGATATGAGTAACCCCCAGTAAGTTTTTTCAAACGATTTATAGCAACTTCTATTACTTTAATTTGATTCTTAAATGTTTCAGAATTGTCATCAATCAAGGCTGAGTTGAATGCTAAGTCTTGTGCATCGTTTATAATTTCTCCGTATATTTGTGTTTCACTGTAATCAATACTACTACTAAATTGATCTACGAAATTTTCTAGAATGCTGGTAAAGTAGGAATTTTGTTTCTTAGCAGCTTCAACTTGGTTTTGGAGTCTTTCTAGACTCATATCACTATTATCTCTTAGTCTTAATTGTCTGTCTACTTTTGATTGTTGATTTTTAACTTCAACTTCAAGCTCATTTATCTTTTTTAATAAAGGAACCTTTTCTTTAGAAATATTATTTCTTAATGAGGATAATCTTTCTAGTGATGAGTTTAAATCATCTTTAGCCAATTTATATGCTTTATCTAATGTATCAGAAAAAAGATTAGTAGATAATTGCGATAAGATTATTGTTAAAGTTATAATTATTTTTTTGAAATTCATATTTAAATTCTCGCTATTATAAATTAGTTATTGCTGCTGGTACACTTATGAACTCAACTTCCGCCTCAGTGCCATTTGCGATATCAACAAGCTTCCTTATGTCTCGACTAATGGAATTATCTTCTTCCCAAATCCATCCTTCTAATGATGGCCTTCCTATACCAGAAATTTTTCCTTCACCATCAACATAGTAAGCAGATGCTAAACCTAAGTAAATAGTGCTTACTTGAACAGTTTTTCCATTTTCAAGTTCTCTTAGTTCATTTTTTATATGAATTAGATTATTAAATTTATTAGCTTGATTTAGAATAACTATTATATTTTGAAGTCGCTCAGTAATAAGTGCGTCAGAATTATTTTTGCTTTGCGGTATTCTTTTGATTACGGGTCTAATTTTATCCAGTAAAGGTTCAGGCAAAATTGGAAATAAAGAAATTAGTGATTCTTCTAAAGACTTAATGCTCCTTAATATAATTGATTCACCAGACTTTAATTTCTCTTTTTTTGTATTTAAATTTGTTCTTTCTTCGATTGCAGCAGATACAGAAGATTCCAGATCGTCTAGTGCTGAGTTAAGTCTAGTTAATTCAGAAGAAAGTAAGCTATCAGTATCAATTAATAATGCTTTTTCTGTTGCCCATTCTGAAGTTTCTTTTGATAGGATTTGCTCCGTTTCAACCCATTTATCAATCGTTGATCGAGTATCTTCACTTTGGGAAGCATTTAATAATGAAATGGTAAAACAAAGTAGGTAAAGTTTTAGAATTCGCATATGGATTTAAGTTTATGTATTTAAATTAATTAAGGTATCTTTGTGTTGATATAATATTAGTCGATATTTATTTATAGAAATTCAACTTTTAAGGACGGGTGGAGATAATTGGAAAAGTCATTGAATAAGATCAGAATATCGAAGAATTTCAAATTCTTCGTTTTCAAATTCCGCAATTGCAGTTAGTGATTCAACCCAATCTCCCGAATTAAGATAATGAATGCCTTTGATCTGTTTGTCTATTGCAGTGTGAATATGGCCACATATAATACCTTTACAATCTGCTTTTATTGCAGCTTCGACCAACTTGTCTTCAAATTGATCAGCTGAACTTACAATTGATTTCACAAGAGATTTAGCTGCTTTACTTATTGAGTAATATGGTTTTCCGCGCCAAGAGCGGTAGCGATTATATATTTTATTAACCCCCATCATAAATTGGTAGGCAATGTCGCCTAGAATTGCGACCCATTTATGATTTTGATTGATTGTATCAAATCTATCCCCATGAGTGATTAGGTAATCACCTTTGGTTGTTTTATGAATAGATTCATGTATGATATTTAATTTATTAATTGGGAAATCTAAGACATCTTCCAATTCTTCATCATGATTTCCTTTAAGAAATAGCACATCAGTTTTTTCATCCTCAATATAGGATAAAATTTTATTTAAAACTTCGGCATGACTTTCTTTCCAGCCACCTTTACGTTTTAAACTCCAGCCATCAATTATATCTCCATTTAGAATAAGTTTTTTGAATTCGCAATTTTCTAAAAATATAAGGACTTCCTCAGCTTTGCAAAATGGAGTTCCAAGATGAATGTCTGAAAGAATTAGTGTTTTTAACTGTAGAGGTAGCTTATACACTTATTAATAGTGCATAAGTTTGGGGCAGAATTTCAACATTATTTCACTAAAATAGGTTACAGTATTGTGAAATTTCTAAAAAAATAGTTTAAATCGTTAGTATTGTTGTGAATGCTTATAATCGCCCCAACGCCATTTAACCGTCCGCTTTAGTGGAATTTGCATACCATCGGTATCTTCAAGCCAATGATATAATTCTTCAGTCATAGCTATAATTTTTTCTTGATGCTGTTCTGACTCAATTAGATTATTTAATTCGTTAGGGTCATTTTTAAGGTCATAAAATTCATTACGGTCCCAAACCCCATGGTAGCGAATTAATTTATATTGCGCATCTCTAACACCAAAAGTGGTCGGGGTCATTGGAAAATCGTATTCCCAGTAATATTCATAAAAAACCGTGTCTCGAAGGGGGTATACAGTATCTTGGTTGAATGTAGGCTTTATAGACTTACCAACATAATAACTAGGTATTTTTGCACCCGCATAATCAAGAATGGTTGGTGCTATATCGGTATTAAGAATCAAGGATCTGTTAGTTTGCCCCCCATTTATACCTTTAGGGTAATGAAATATTAACGGCACGCGTGTAGATTCTTCATAAAAATGACGTTTATCAATAAGTCCATGCTCACCCCATGAAAATCCGTTATCGCCCATATAAATCAGCATACTATTTTGTATCTGATTAGATTTTTCTAGGTAGTTAAGTACCGAACCAATGCTATCATCGACACCCATAAGTGTTTCACAGTAATCTGTTACCTGTTCGTGAAGATCAATTGATCTGTGGTACATATAATCAACTCCGTGCCAGCTTATTCGTTGTTGTTTAACCCATTCTGGCCATTTTAAATCTTTATATTCGCCATTTTTCGTTTGGTTATACGAAATAGGTAGCTTTATTTTTTTTCCTTCATACAAACCTTCGTGTCGTTTTGCAGGAAGAAAAGCGGCATGAACAGATTTATGTGATAGATAAATAAAGCATGGTTGTTCGGGATCTTGATCATCTAGCCAATCTATTGCATGCTGAGTTAACAAGTCAGTAGTATATACTGTATCAGGGTATGTTATCTCTTTCCCATTAATATTTAAAGTAGGGCCATAGTATTCTCCCTGTCCTTTAAAGCTTTCCCAATGGTCAAATCCAGGCTGAGGCTTATTACTATCATCTCCCATATGCCACTTCCCAAAAAAAGCAGTTTTGTAACCTGCTTCTTGAAGGTGTTTTGGGAAATAAGTATGAATTCCAGGGTTAGGTGCCTGATTATCTACAATCGTATGCTCATGAGTGTATAAGCTTGTCAAAATTGTAGCACGGCTTGGAGAACACAGAGCAGTTGTGACAAATGCTTCTGAACAATGGGCTCCTTCTTCTGCTAATTTATCCATATTTGGAGTCTCTAACCATTCTACTGCATCCATGAATCCCATATAATCGTAACGATGATCATCGCTTAGAATGAATATAATTCTATTAGGTCGTTCTTTTGATATATTTTTACTTCCAAAGCCTAACAGAGTTGATGTGGTGGCGAATGATAGGATGAAAATGATTGGGATGTATAGTTTATTTGAAGGACGTAGTTTTTTCATTTTCTTTTTCTAAATTAATGTCTCTAATGATTTTATGAAATTCTTCCTATTAATTTTATCTTTGGCAAGCATACTGTGCATTAAAGTACTTGGAGACAAATCGCCTAATTTTATTTTCATATTAACTGATGACCAAGGATGGAACAGTCTTTCATCGGCAATTAATCCTGAGTTCCCTGATGCAAAGAGTGATTATCATAAAACGCCGAATATGGATAGGTTGATCAAGATGGGCGTTAATTTTACAGATGGTTATGCCGCTTCTCCTGTATGTTCACCTTCGCGTTATAGTATTCAGTTTGGAAAGTCTCCAGCAAGATTAAAGAAGACTATTGTTAGGGGAAAGAGTAAAGTAGATCATAATCAAGTCGGCATAGCTCAATTACTTAAATCTATTAATAAAAATTATTTATGTGCTCATTTAGGGAAATGGCATATTGACGCTGATCCATCTGATTATGGTTACGATATCCATGATGGAATAACTAAAAATAAAGAGGGTAATTTTCATCATAACGACCACCAATTGCAATGGGGCGGATATGCTGAAGAAGACCCGAAGCGAGTTAACTCTTTAACCGATCGAACTATTGCCTTTATAAGCAAAGCTATTGATGAAAATCGCCCTTTTTATGTTCAATTATCTCATTATGCCGTACACTCTGATTTAGTTTATAGTACTGAAAGCTTTGCAGAAATGATTTTAGATAAACCAGGAAAAATCCATAGCAATACTTCATATGCTGCTATGATTATGGATTTAGATAAATCAATAGGAAATCTATTAAATACTTATGAAAAGTTAGATCTAGGTAGAAATACATACATAATTTTTACTTCTGATAACGGTGGAATGCCCGTGCTTCCAATACAAGTAAATAGAGGGAAGCCATATAAGAATGGATTTAATAGCCCTTTAGTCAGAGGCAAATGGGACCTCATGGAGGGCGGAATTAGAGTTCCATTTCATATCTCAGGACCTGGAATAATAAGCGAACAAACATCTAATACTCCTGTCATCGGTTATGATTTATTGCCTACGATAGTAGAATTAGCCCAGTCTAGTAAGACAAAAGATGAAGTCTTTTTACCTAAAGAATTAGACGGAGTGAGCTTGGTTGAAGTGCTAAAAACAGACACATCTTTATCTCCTAAAAGGCCACACGATGGAATTATCTTTCATTTCCCGCATTACAATATTGTTGGCTTAAATGAGCCTCATTCTGCAATAAGGATTGGGGACCACAAATTAGTTAAGTTTTATTCTTCAAAGAGAAGTCTATTGTTTGATTTATCTGTAGATATCTCTGAAAGAAAGGATTTATTTTTAAAACAAAAGTTATTGGCATCATCATTAGAATCCAAGTTAGATGAGTATCTAATTGAGGTAGGTGCTGAAATTCCTGAAGAAAGCTTTACTTGGGAGAAAAATGGTCAGAATGGAAAAGTAAAAACTCAGTTTTTTGAAAGGTATTAGTTTTATCTTTATTTATTTCTATTAGTAATTGGGGGAGGAAAATCCTCTAGATACTTATTGAAAACTTCTAAGAGATTTTGATATTTGTCTGCTTCATCTTGGATTAAGTTATGTTTTTCAAGTGGATCTTTCTCAATATTGAAAAGATGATTTTTGCCTCGCTTATCCAAAACCAGCTTCCAATTATTAATTCTAATGGCTCCACTCTTTCTTTTCCTATTATCACCAATCCATATCATATTGTTTCTATCCAATTCTTCGGAATTGTTTTTGAATATGGGAAATAAATCTAGTCCCTCAAATACCTCGCCATCTGGTAAATCTATTTTAGCTACAGAAGAAAAAGTAGGGTAGAGGTCTAAAGAATATATAGGTTTATTGTTTTTGCTGTTAGCATTTATAATATTAGGCCAATAGGCAATGAATGGAACCTTTATGCCACCTTCAAAAAATTCTCCTTTTTTTCCTCTTAATCCTCTATTGTCTCCTGCGACAAGCATTACATCTGGCCAATCATCCGGGTACCCTTTTAGGTAGTTTGTTCTTGCTGGCCCATTGTCACTGAGAAATACAATTAGAGTATTATCCTCAATGCCCTTACTTCTAAGTGATTCTAATATCTCTCCAACGCCTTCATCTACCGATTTAAGCATTGATGCATAGAGTTTTAAGGGTTCATCTTTAATGTGAGATAGTTCACTTAAGTGTTCTTTTTTGCCCTGTAGGGGTGTATGAGGGGCATTATATGCAAGGTATAAAAAGAATGGATTACTATGGCTTTTTAGGATGAATTCACACGCACTATGCGTTAATAAGTCAGTTAGGTATTTCTCCTCATTAATCTCTGGCCCCCACTTTCCGTACGTTTTTGAACTTCCATAGTTTTTATCATTCACACCATGATATTTGCCGTTTTTGTTAGGCCAGTAATCTCCCTCCCAAACCATTGTATTTGCAGTGAAATCGAAATATTTCTCAGCAGGTATCGGGTCCCAAGAAGGATTATTTAAATTCCATTTTCCGACTATTGCGGTGCTATAACCTGCTTTTTTTAATTGAATTGGTAGGAGTGGTCTTTCGTTTGGGATTTGTACTGCACCCATATCAGGATTCCAATATACACCATATCTAGCCGGTGATGTTCCGGTCATCAATCCAACTCTACTAGGACCGCATACAGAACTAATGCTATATCCCTGAGTAAACTTTAATCCACCTTCTGCAAGTTGATCAATATTAGGAGTTTTAATTAGATTGCCACCATAACAGGAGGCATCTCCATAAGCCATATCATCTACAAATATAAGAATAATGTTCGGCCTAGTTTCGCTATATAAAGAAAAGGATAAGGTTAATAGAATACTGTAGATGACTTTTTTCATAAAATAAAAGAGCGAGGACTAATCCTCGCTCTTTAAAAGAAAAATCTAACTTAAATGTAAAATTATTTTCTGCGTTTGATTGCAACAAATACGAATGCTACTAATCCAGCAAGCAGTGCGTATGTAGATGGTTCAGGAACTACCTCAAGAGTACTGTAACCATGAGATGTTTGTTGGTAATGTCCGAAATTAGTAAAGCCATTAACACCACGAACTTGCACGCCAACTTGTCTAAGGAATTCAGTTCCAACTGCTATACCAATTGAATTTTCAACTCCTGCGTTGATAGCAGTCCAACCGCCAAAAGCATAACTAGTACCATTTGCTGCTGTTTTGAGTGTTCTCCACTCGCCGCCAGCACTATAAGAAGCATCAGGTGTTAAGTAGAAGTATTGTGGACCAGATGAGAAAGCCCAAGCATTTGAATTTGCTGGGTTACCATGTCCTCTTTTGTAAACACTTGTACCTGCTACACCTTGAACTGTAGCTTGTTGGAACACATCAGCCATGGCTAATGAAAGTCCATCTACTGTAGAACCATTAGCTGGAGGGCTAAAAGTAGTACCTATTGCTTTATCGAAAGGTGTTCCGAATTGATTGTGTCCAAGACTTACTGTTCCAGCATTAGCTAATGAGAAAGTAAGGAAAGTTAGTGTAATTAATAATAGATTTTTCATAGGGTATGAAGGGTTATTTATTTGATAATGGTTCTCATTATTGACTAAATTAAGATTGTGTCAACTTTTTTGCACAATTATGCACGTTTTTTTTATTTTCCATAAGGTATTAATTATTAGACATTAATGGCATTATGAATCGTATTACCTGGCATAATTTCGCCTTTTATTGAAATTAATTGTGATTTGTCATAAGGATTTCTAATAATCTCAGACAAACGCTTTGTAGCATAGTATCCTATAGCTCTATGAGGAAGTTTAATACTAAAGAGTTTATGTTTATGACTATCCTTTGGTGTCATACCATCAAATCCAACTACTGAGACATCATAGGGAACACTTATCCCTTCTCTTTCAAGATTATCTATAAGGTCATATGCAATGTGATCTGCCGCACAGACCCAAGCAGTGACACCATTTTTTGTTTGTTTTATAGCTTCTGAAATTGATTCGTCGGGTTTTAATAATCTGTCAGGGTATATATTAACAACATCAGATTTATTTAATGGTATACCTTCCCTTATCAGTTTATCATTAAAGGCGCTGAATCTTCTGTGTGACCAACATGCATCTACTGCATACGCTCGAGTTAAGAAACCAATCCTTTTGTGATTGTTTTCAATTAATGAGTCTACTAGTAGGGAAATTCCCCTTGAATGGTCAACATCAACACAGTCTATTGTATCATAACCAAATTGCTCTACCAAGGAAACACATGGGAAATTAGCTTTCAGCTCTTTAATTAATAAAGGCTTAAATGGGTATATCAGTAGTATGCCTTGCCAGTTCTTTTTATTATCTTTTATAAGAGATATGAATTCTTTGGAATTCTTCTCAAGAGATGAGGATATGATTTTAGTATCTACCTGCATATCGTTTATTAGGGCAAATTCTGTAATGCCTGGCATCAAATTAAATCCAGGACTAAGGTCATGAGATTGGTTAATTTCTTCATGATCTGTACATATTAAAACTCCGATTCTTTTTTGGGTTATCTTCTTTTCAGTTTTTGTTTCAAAGTAATCGTATCCTAGTCTTTTAGCTTCAGCAAAGACTTGAGCCCTAGTGAGTGAATTAATCCCACTATGGTTAGTGAAACATCGAGATACAGTTGTTCGAGAGATATTTAAGTTATCTGCAATTTTTTGCTGACTTACTTTTTTAAACTCATTTTCCATAAAGATGAATAAGATACATCATCAGGTTTTTTTCAATAATTTATAGGCTATGAGTCTAATTTTGGCCATATATTACTTTATAAAATAATTCATCAGGTTTTTCACTAATTTCGTTGTAGTAAAATTTTAATTTAGGTTTGTTTGCCTGTTGTGATGTATTTGATGATTGTAAGTAAAATTTGTAGGCTTGAGTTTCAGGATCTCTATCCGCACTAATTCTAAGAAAGATATATTTTCCTCCCGCATAGTTTTGGTTATTAGTATAAAAATCTTTTATATAATTAATCAGTATATTGTTATTAGACTGAACAAGGGTATCAACATTAGGGAAAGAAGGAGTTAATATAGCTTCTTCTAACATGATTATGTTAGGGTTATTTAAAGTGTATTGAGAGTAAGTTGAGAATGGATTTGTATTATTATAGATTCCAAGAGTCTCAAGATTTGCGTTCCATAATATTGAACTAGGAATCCACTTTCTTCTAGCTGTAAACTCAAGCTCTATTTTGTTTAAATTAAAATCTACTTCTTCAACTGGTATTTCAAAGATAAAAATTACATCACCGCCAGTAACTCCATCCCAAGGATTAGGTGCCCCTATGATTAATTCTTCGCCTTGGAAATTTTGTGCTGTTCCAAAATTAGAATTAATTATGCCATAGTCGTTGGAATTTCCGTTTACGATTATCTGAAAGCCATTGTTGGTAGGAGAAGTTAAAGAGTAGTTGGTTAAGCTGCCATTGCCTTGTACTTGGTCGACATATGACCATGTGTTTAAATCTGACGAAGTAAGTATCGAAAAATTATAATTTTTCCCTAAACTAATTTTAGCAAAGTTCTCTGTATCTGTTGAAGAAATTCCCTCTGTTTTTAAGAATCCCGTTGAAGCCATTTCTTGTAAGAGAATATTTTGCATTTGCTCCTTTTGATCTGACATTTCAGAATTAGTAAAAAGATTATTGATTTCATACGGGTCAGTGGAGATTTCTGTATCAAAGAATTCGGACCATGATTTGTTTTCTTCATATTCTATTATCTTTAGACCATTTTCGTGACGAAGTGCAATGTATGGTCTAGCTTTAGCTACAGGGAATTCTGGGTCATGATTATATTGGTAAAAGAAGTAATTCCTCCAAGTGTTTAGAACTTCATTTTTAATTATAGGAAGCAAGCTCAAGCCTTGCATATTCTCTGGTATACTTAAACCAGCTATGTCTAAAATAGTTGGCGCGAGGTCTAGATTAAGAGCAATTTGACTAACATTAGTGGGAGAGATTTGTTCGTTAGGGTATTTAATTATAAAAGGAATCCTGATGCTTTCCTCATATGGAGCCCGTTTATCTCCAAGTTTATGTTCCCCTCTAAAAAATCCGTTATCACTTAAGTAAATAATCGCAGTATTATTTACTATATTTAGAGACTCTAGTTGATCCATCACACGCCCAACACAGTTGTCAATTCCAGCAATAGTTGACATATATTTTCTAAGCGGGACAGCATAATTACTTGAGTTTTCATTAATTATTTGACCTGGGGGCGGTGAATTTAAATTAGGGACATCTCGTGCTGACTCACCATCATAGATTGAAGTTGTTCTTGATGGAGGATCAAATGGTTGATGAGGAGTTTTAAATCCCAAAACTAATAGAAATGGAATGCCTTCATTTGTTTTTTGGTTAATGAAATTAATAGCATAGTCGGTAGATACATCATCAACCCATTCATTGGGTCCAGTTTCTCTTATCAGAACATCGTTCCCATTATAAAATTCAGTTTCAAAGTAGGAGCCTTGTCCATGAAAAGTAGCAACATTATCAAATCCTGGACGATCAGTTTGTCTGCCATGGTGCCATTTACCGAAATAGCCTGTCGCATAGCCATTATTTTTTAGTAAACTTGCGTAAGTGACAGAATCAGCAGGCAGGGGAGTTTGGTTATCAGTGATACCATGTAAATGAGGATAAAGACCAGTTAGCATTGTTGCTCTGGATGGAGAGCATGTTGAGAAAACAGTAAAAGCATTATCAAAATGTATACCTTCGGACGATAGTCGGTCTAGGTTTGGAGTGGTCCCTATTAGCCATGGGAATCTTGCAATCCTCTCGTCTGTTGCCAATCGTGATTGCATATAGCCGGTAGCGTCCCACCTTTGATCATCAGAAATTATTACTATGATGTTTGGTGGTGTTGCGTTAGCTATTAAAGCATGCGCAAGACATGTTATGGATATGATGGAATATAAAGTGAACCCTTTCATATCCTTTATATTGTATTATAATATATAAAAAATGTAAATGTTAGGAATTAATTTTTATATATTTCTTTAATAGATTTTCCTTCGCCCCTGATTCTAGTAGGAGGCTTATAATCTATGGTTTTAAGTAATTTAGTCAGAGATTTTTCTAACTTATTTGCCATTTTGGTATGATCAGGGTCATCTATTAAATTATAAAGCTCTTTGGGGTCATTTGATAAATCATATAGTTCTGAAATATAATTTGCCTCCGGGTAAGTTACATATTTCCAATCTTCAGTGCGGTAAGCTAGGATTGTTGGAGTACCACCGAAACCTCCTGTAGGCCGATATTGATTTTCTCTGTAATATTCATAAAGAAAACCGTCTCTTCCACTTTTCTTCCCACGTAAGATATTTTTCCAGCTTTTACCATGCATGTGTTTAGGTATTTTTACATTTGCGAGATCGCAAATGTATGGTGCCAAATCAATATTCAAAGCAATAGAGTCAATTTTGTTTGGCTGCTTTTCAAATGGATTCCACATCAATAAAGGAATACGAATTGATTCTTCGTACGCTTTTCGTTTGTCGTGAAGCCCTCCGTGTTCACTTACGAAATATCCATTATCTCCGGCAAAGATGACAACTGTATTTGAAAGCATACCTTCTTCCTCTAACTTTTTAAAAATCATACCAACTCCCTCATCTACAGCAGTAACTGTTCTCATCTTATCAGGTATTTTCCAGTGAATAGGGGCTATGCCTCCACCACGTTCTCTATTTTTTTTGGCCATAGTTTGTATGTACTCTGGCTTTTTTGACATATCATCCCTTAAGTCATCTTGGGTCGGAACAGCCATGTCTTTATATAAGTTTTTGTGTCTATCAGGAGGAGTGAAAGGTTCATGAAGTGCCTTATGACTTAAATATAAAAGAAATGGTTGGTCGCCTTTAGATGCATTATCAATATAATCGATTGCAAGTTCGTTTAGCTGGTCTGTGAGGTATTTCCCTTCAGGGATGTAGAAATTCTCTCCAGTTTCAGTTAATAGTGCATCATTATAGTATTTGCCTTGTCCCCAAAAGACCATCCATTTATCAAATCCAGGTCTTGGTCTATTATGCATTGCTTGGTGCCATTTCCCAAAATAGGCAGTTGAATATCCTGCATCTTGTAGTAGGGTTGCAAAAGTAGGGAGGTTTTTGTCATAATCTATATACTCATTTACAACAACTCCGTGGTGATTTGCATAAGTTCCTGTAAGAAAGGAAGCTCTTGAGGGTCCACATAAAGAAGTTGTAACAAAGGCATTTTCAAAATGTATGCCTTCATTTAAAAGCTTATCTAAATTAGGGGTAACTAGCCAAGGGAAATTTCCGACTGCTCCAATTTCATCATAGCGTTGGTCATCTGTTAGTATAAAGATGATGTTAGGCTTATCACTATTTGAAGCTAATAAAGATGATAGTAAGAATTTTAAAATAAATAAATGTAATATAAGTTTCATGATTTTAAATAAATTTAGAACATAATTTTGGCAGATATGTTGTAGGATCTAGATTCCCTAAAATATCCATAAGTTCCTCTGTTTATAAATTGTCTTTTATCGAATAAATTATTAATTCGGAAATTTATTGAATAAGGTATCTTTTTGTCCTTTTTGTCAAACTTACCTGTATATGAAATAAATCCAATGGTATTATGTTCAGGGTCTGATTCTAAATAATGTGTGCTTGTTTTGCTAATCATATTTTGCTCATGGGCATCTAAAACGTTTTCATTCCTTTGGTGGAGGGGATTATCCGAATTAGGATCATGATTAATATTAGGTTGGTTAACTAATGAATTTTTATTCCATAAAAATTCATTATCCCATGATGTGTTATTATTTAAGTCATCAAATGCTTCCCCTTGGTCGTAAACTCCATTTCCATTTTGATCGGTAAATGATTCTGTTCCATAATGAAAGCTGTATTTTCCTAATTTACTAGACGATCTAAAATGCTGGGCAATTCCAAACGAAAGACCTCTGAGTTTGCCTCCTCGGAAAGAATACTTCCCAGTAACAGAAGCCCGAATACTTGGCCTCCCATATAATTCAAATTGGTCATTTATATTATAATTATTTTCATCAAGCCAATCTTGAACCTTGGGATGAACCTTTAAGATTTTATTCCCAATATTATGATTTATAGAGGTGATGAAAGTGATGTTTTTATTAGGGTTATAATTTACATCTAGCTCAACACCTTTAGACAGTGTTACGTCTCCATCCGACCTTCTTCCAGGTAACGTTGAGCTATTTAGTGTACCTCCTAGAACATTACCCTCGGAGTCTGTATTTATTCTGTATATGTATGGTCTCTTGAATTTATAAACATCGAAGTCATAAATTTGATTCA
Organism: uncultured Puniceicoccaceae bacterium; assembly: GCA_913044165.1. GTDB lineage: Bacteria > Verrucomicrobiota > Verrucomicrobiia > Opitutales > Coraliomargaritaceae. The sequence goes on along the minus strand of CAJWMY010000006.1, from coordinate 12,196 downwards.
ATTGAACGTTAGAGTATTTGAATTCGTCATCATTTTCTTTTTCAATTGAATAATATGCTAGTTGGGCATCTATCTTGTTGTCATTGCTTGAATACCTAAAGCCAATCTCAAGACCTTTACCAATTTCTGGAGCAACTAAAGTTCCTAGCGGGGTCCTATCTTGTCCTGATGGGGTTTGAATAGATTCTGCATAATTTGCGAATATTCCAAAATTATTTTTTAACCAAAATAATCCTCCAACGCTTGGACTATATTCAGTGTATTTATTTTGATCTTTTTGGTTTATATCATCTATTCCAAAACTTTGAGTATTCCCATTTTCATCTTTATACGTTAAATTTGAACTTCCATCACCAAAGAGTGAAGTTTTCCGGTTTGTGGATTCAACTTCAATTTCATCATATCTTAAACCTAGAAGGGTTCTTAGCCTACCTTTGAAAAAACTGCTTTGAGAGGCTAACCATTGGCTATTAGTTTCTATATTAGCTGATAATTTTGCTGATTCTGTCCATTTCGCAGAAACAATTCTTTCGCCTTCACCGTCATTGAATAGGACGCTATTATAATTAGCTGCTTCAGTATTTGGTTTTTTAGAATCCTCTAGGTTTTCTAATCCCGTTCTTATATATCCAGTTTTAACTGTTTCAATAAAATCACCATTTTCATCTAAAATAATAAAGTCAGTCTCAATCTTATTATTTAGCCTAATTATAGAACGTTCGGGTCCAAATCCTTTTCGTAAAGAAATATAATCAAATGCTCTTTCTCTATCTGTAATGCTATTTGAGGTTACCCACTCAGATCGTGTTCTTAAATCTGATTCATATGGTCCTAAATAGGAACCATCGGGATTTAATGGGTTCATAGGATCTTCTGGGTTACTTGTGTAATCGGGTATCTGATCATATCTTTTTTCATCCTTATTTAAATCGTGGTAATCAATACCAAGTAAGAATTTATTTTCTGATTTACCTATGACAGGTATATTGAGATTTTTCTCATATAGGAGTGTAGCTTTAGCGCCTAATCTTTCGCTTTCTCCATTTGTTTTTGTCCAATATGTTCTAATAAAAGGTTCTGGGTAGAATTGAGTATGCCAATCAATATAATCATCAATAGCATCAGAATCCCTTTCTCCGGTTACCTGAAAAGTATTTGGATCAAAACTAATATTCGTAACAGGGCTAAAGCTTCCACCTTGCTCATCAACACCATTCTCATTTACGGTATAAAAAAGGTGCTCTTGAGGTTTGGGCCAATTTTTGTTATGTACGGAAAAACTATCCACAACTCTGGATATACCATGGGAATCTCTAGCAAAATTTTCTCCTTTTTGTTCTTGATAATTGAGGGATAAACTTAGCTCTAAATTATTATTAAGTACTTTTTGATAATCTAAAGTAGAAAAATATCCGGACACGGTTTTACTTTTATCAGGTCCTGATTGGTAACCGTAATTAGACTCATTAATTAATTTGTAATAATTTTTTAAGAATTCTGCGCCTGTTATCTTCCTTCCACCACCAACAAATTCGTCACTTTCAGCTGGAAAAATTGGCAAAAAAGGTTCGTTTGGATTCGTATTTACGATTCCGGAATTAGGTCCGTAGCTTTGATTAAATTGATTATTTAAAGCATCTAAATTTGGATCTCCGGTAAGCCCATTAGGATCTAGATTGTATTGTGTATGCGATATTAAGTTATCAATTAAAGCTTGCGGTGCAAAGGATAGCCATTCGGAAGTAAATGGAACTTGAAAGTCTTGTCTCATAATTCGATGTTCAGCACTACTAAGGTATCCATCATAAGCCCAACTATTAGTAGCATTAGTTCCATCATCTTGTTGGCTGCCATATCGATTAGTTCCTAGAGCAACAACTGAGTCATCGACTTTAGTATCATCTCTGAGCGCTAATGTAGGGAAACTAAATTTGGAATCAACTTTTTCAAAATGCCCCAATAATGAACTCGTTGAATCCGGTCTAAAATTAATTGATATGGTTTTAGATTCTAAGTCATAGTTTTTGTAGGCATGCTCGTACTCTTGGTAATGGTCAACATGCATATATCTTGCTGCTAAATTATCGCTAAGTATTTTGTTATAATTAAATACCTTCTTTTCGTAATTTTTATTACCTAAAGCTAAAACTAGTGCACCTGAATCTTTTCTAAAATTAGCAATAAGGGGTATTGCATTTACAGTTCCTCCGGGGGAGGCTTGCCCAAAAATTAAACTATTTGCACCTTTAATAATATCATAGCGAGAAATATTATAACCATCTCTTGCTAATGTTCTTCTAAAACCATTAAAGCGAGTAAATGTGTTCCTAAAGCCTCTAATCCTAATTTGATCTAAGCTATAAGAAGTTGGGTCAGTATCAATCGATGCTGATACTTGTGCCAGGTCTTCGGTTGTATTTATACCTAAATCTCTCAACAAGTCTTCATTTATAACGGTAACATTTACAGGGGTATTCTTTATGAGCTCATTAGCTTTAGTGACAGAAGTTGTATTAGCTGAATAGTAACCTTTGTCATCACTCTCCGAAACTACGAAATCAGATAAAACGTGAACATTCTCATCTTCCTCCTCTGAAAAAAGGGCAGGGCTGATTGATGCTATTAGGTAAGTAGATAGTAGAAAAAGTATTAATCTTTTCATGAGGGCGGCGAATTCTTATTGCACTTTTATGCACAATCTATCAATAGGTGTTTTATGCAATTTAAAAAATTATTAATTTTCATTATTACACTACTTTCTGTATCAACACTTTTAAATGGTCTAGATTTATATGAGGGCTTTGATTGTAAAGGAAAAAAAAATCTGCCCTTTGGAGAGTTTGGTTCATTGGGAGGTGAATCAAGCATTGGCTGGATGAGTACTTGGCAAATTGGTAACGGGAATGCTGTTTTATCTAAAAAGGATATTTCATTTAGTCCTCTGATTTCTTCAGGTGGTTCTGCCGTTGTAAAGGGTGAAAGAAAAAATCAAAATTTTTTCGCGAACGGCTATATGTTTAGGCAAACCGATCAAGCCTTTGAAGGTGAAGTTTTCGGTAGTTTCCGTGTAGTCCCAGGATTTATGACTGAGGATACGGTAGTGGGTATGATTTTTGCGCTCCCTAACACTAGCGATATGTCTGTGAGAAACGGATTATTTGCAATTTGCCCTAAGAGGTGGGGTGGTAAATTAGGAATGATAGGAGCAAAGGGTAAAACTTATAAAGTTGTTGAAGGTTCCCCTTGTGTTAATGGTGAAGAATACCTTGTTATTTGGAAAATGAGTGGTTTACCCAAAACTGGAGAAGAGGGAAATGTATCATTATCGTTTTGGGTTTTAAATTCTAAGCAAGTCGATTATTTTTCGAGTAAAAATTTTGATGAAAAGTTATTTAATTTAGCTGAGCCAGGTTCTTTAGAGAACAACGTTTGTCAGTTTGGTAGAAAAGATTTAAAGTCTACAAAACGTAGTTTGTATAAAGGCATAATTCTTACTCCATTTGTTTTTAATACAACTAATGTAAGGTTTGATGAAATAAGAGTTTCCAAAAATAGTATTCAAGATGCTGTTGGCGTTAAAGTTAAATAAAAAAGGCGAGTGTATTACTCGCCTTTCGATTTCAGTAAGATTTTAAAATTACTATTCAACCTCTACTTTAAAGAAGCCCTTGAAATTATATTCTGAACCAAGAGGTATAGAACTAGGTCCAACAAATACTCCTTCACCGGATATGGGTCCTAGTGATAATCTATTTTGACCATCTAACTCATTTTGAGCATCTGATATAACGGTTGTGTAAGGACCACCAGGATTTTCAGCTGATTTTAAAGTATATGAAGTTCCTGTAATTGGAGTCCAAGATAAGAATAAGAAGTGGTTGTCACCAACTATTACACTCATCTTAGGTGATTCAGTTATTGATGGATTTGGATTCTCAGAATCGTTGTCATCTGGGTCGGAATTTGCCCCGACGCCATCATTGTCGGCATCAATGTATTCGCTAGAATCTTCCGGGAACGCATCAATGAAGTTATAAATTCCATCAGAGTCATTATCATCCCACAAGCCATCAGGTGTATAATTTATAAGTCCACCTTTGCCTCTTTCGAATCTATCATCACCTAATTCGTCGCCACCTTCGTATGCTATATAGTCAAATGCGATATGAGGAGTAGATAATCTGAATTTAGCAGAACGATCAAAGTCAACTGCTCTAAGATGCATAAAGTTTAATCCTATTACTAAATCTTTTTCTATTATATCCCAATTCCCATTAGCCACAGTTCTTGCTATAGAAGCTTTTGCTCCTCCAGGAGGTAAATCTGTAACATTTATTACATAGATTTGGCTAGTTTGGCTTAATGGGCCGTCAGCGGGAGTAACAATATTTCTATTAAGTACAAGGGGATAAGCAGGATTTGGAGAACCATTAAACCAACCTGTAGCTGTTGGAATTGTAGTCGAGTAGCCAGGGGGGTCAATTCGGTGCACAGGAGATGTACCAACTGAGTAAGTGCCGTTAACACTCAAAGCATCAATAGCAACATCAGTAGAGAGTCTTAATTTAACGCTTCTTTGGAAATCAACTCTATCAACAGAAATAAGGTTTTCTCCTAATACTAAATCTTGCGCTGCACTAAAATCCCAATTTCCGTTTTCGACTGTTTTTGCAATAGAATACTTTGCACCTTCAGATGGAAGTGCTGTAATATTTAATAAAAAATGTTGCGGAATGTTACTTGCAATTCCACCGGTACCAAAGTCTGGGTCGTTTATAGCTAAGGGCCATGCCGCATTATCTCCCTGATCAAATACTGATGAGGCAGCAACAGAATCAATAGGAATACTTAGTGAATCTCCAAAGACGGGAGAATTGTTGATACTAATATTATCTAAAGCTACATCAGCAGATATTCTAAGCTTTACAGATCTGTCAAAGCTTACTCCAGCAATGGTAATTATATTTTCTCCTTCTTGAAGATCGATCCCATTTCCAACCCAGTCATTTCCATTAGATGTTGTTTTGTAAACAGAATACTGAGCTCCACCACTAGGGAGTGATGTAATGTTTAGATTGAAAACTTGCTGAGATTGGCTATCAACTCCATCATCGGAAGTAACAGCAGTAAGTGTATATGGCCATCCGCTATTCCCAGAAGCATCAAACAAAGAACTTGCACGGACAGAGTCTGCATCAACAGTAATATCGTCGTCTGATGGACTCTCACCAAGCGCATAAACTCCATTTGCACTAAGTGCATCAACAGCAATATCACTAGATATTCTAAGCTTTACAGATCTAAGAAAATCAACACCTGCAACTACGATTGTGTTTTCTCCTAATGCCAAAGCTTGAGCTGCTCCAGAGTCCCAATTTCCGTTAGCAACTGTTTTAGCGATTGAATATGATGCACCGCCTTCGGGCAATTCTGTAATATTAAGCGTAAAGACTTGTTGAGCATTGCTATCAGCATCATCTGCTATAACAGAAGTAAGTGAATATGGCCATGAACTATTTCCTGTACCATCGAAAATTGTACTTGCTAAAACAGAGCCAGCAGGAGCTACGAAAGAGTAACCTTCATCTCCATACAATGTGGTTCCATCTCTAGTTAAGCTAGAGAATTCTACATTTCCGGAACTAAATTGCATTTTTACTGTTCTATCAAAAGCTACTTCTGGAAGAGTTAGGGTATTTATTCCTTCGGATAGGGTAGTTCCATTTCCTCCCATGTACCAATTCCCATTAGCTACAGTTCTAGGCCAACGGATATTAGCGCCTCCTTCAGGCAGGCTAGTAATGTTTATCATAACTTGGTGGCTTGACCCAGCAGTGCCTGCAGGTGAAATTGTAATAACATAAGGCCAATCGTCGTTAGTTGTACTACTAAATAGCTCGCTAGTTCCAACTTTTGGATTTGATGCTAATGAACTTGCTGTGACATTTATGGTGCCTGTCATAAATGAGTGGGCAGTACAAATGTAAGTTAAATCCTGATCATCATTTATATTAACAACTAAAGTTTGTGTTCCAATTATGCTAGAGCCTCCACTAATTGAACTAGTGCTAGTTGCGCCAGTTTGTAGTGCAAATGGATGAGTTTCTGCCTCGTCAATTCTTCTAAAGGTATAGGTTTCTCCAACAACAAGTGATTCTGTCGCATTTTCTCCAATTATATCGAATGGAATAGTTCCATCTGAATCAGAATAGAATTGATAAAAAGGGGGCGAGAATTCTCCATAACTTACGTAAATGTCTGTATTGGCGATAGCATTTAGAGATAGTGATAAGGTTAGGGCAATTAGCTGAGGTATTTTCATAATTATAAAGTTAGACTCTAGTGCATAAAAGTGCAATACATTAATTTTTGAGGTTAATCTATGTTTTTTACAATCCTAAATCCAGTGTGATTGGTGCTTGTGTCTGGGCTATTACGCATTCTTGCGGCTGGACGATAACCAGAACAGTAGGAGTCATTGCAAAGAAATGAACCACCCCTAATTACTCTCTTGCTTAAGTGAGGTTCTTGAGGGTCATAGCTTTTATCAGGACCCTTAGGGTTAACTATGCCTCCATTAGAATTTATTCTTTGCTCGTAGGCGGATATATGGTACCAATCGGCAACCCATTCCCAAACATTACCTGACATGTCATAGAGGCCATATCCATTAGGTTTGAAATATTTTACGGGAGATGTCGTTAGAAAGCCATCAACTAAAGTATTTTCATTTGGAAAATTTCCCTGCCATATGTTTATATTTGGTTCATCTTCAGATAAGGGAATATCTCCCCATACAAAATGTTTACTATCAAGACCACCTCTAGCAGCATATTCCCACTGAGATTCAGTTGGTAGATTCATTCCTTTCCATTTTGCATAGGCTTCGGCATCAAAATAAGAAATATGAACAACAGGGTGATCTAATCTATTATTAATAGAGCTACCTGGCCCTTCTGGGCGTTGCCAACTTGCGCCAGCCTTCCATTCCCACCAAACAAGTGCGTTATTAAGTGGAACTGGACCTTTAGGAGGATTGAATACTAAGGATGCGGCAACAAGTAATTCTTCAGAAGGGGGCGGAGTATTTGGAGGTAATAGAGGGAGAATCTCTTCTAGCTTAGGGGCTATTTCTGCTGTCGTTATATAACCAGTAGCAGATACAAATTCTTTAAATTGTTTATTAGTTATAGGCGTTTCACTTATCCAAAAGCCACTTAATTTAACAGAGTGAAGAGGGCGTTCGTCATTTCTTGAGCGTGCTTGTTTGGGCCATTTTTGCATAAAATCTGCCACTTCCCCGCCCATAGTAAATTCTCCGGCTGGAATCCAAACCATACCTTCAGTTTGTGGATTTTTCGAATAATCGTCTTTTGGCTCAGCTAGCGAATTATCATTGGCAGTAAATCTTGATGGGACTGCATCACAACATGATAATCTTTCTTCTGAAAAACATGGTGAAAGTTGAAATATAAGCAAAATATTTATAATAAAAATTAAATAAGTCATAGGTATTATAAATTTAATAATTTAAGATTAAAGTAAGCCAATGAAAATTAATTTAAAGCTTAGCGAAATTTTTTATTTGTGTATGGTTAAGAAATAATATCAATGTCGTTATTATATCTTAATATTTATAATACATAAACATGAGCAGATTTAAAGACGATTTTATTTGGGGTGCAGCAACATCAGCTTACCAAATTGAAGGAGCTACAAATGTAGACGGTAGAACTGATTCGATTTGGGATACTTTCTGTAGGGGCAAAGGTAATATTAGAGATTATTCCTCGGGTGAGGTTGCTTGTAATCATTATGAGAATTGGCAACATGACATTGGCCTTATGGAGCAGCTTGGATTACAGGCCTATCGTTTTTCTATTTCTTGGTCACGCATTATGCCAAATGGATGCGGCGAAGTTAATCAGGCGGGTATTGATTTTTACGATCGCCTTATTGATGGATTATTAGAAAAGAAAATTAAGCCTTACATTACTTTATTTCATTGGGATCTTCCTCAATCCTTAGAAGATCGAGGCGGCTGGCAAAATGCAGATATTGCAAGATGGTTTGGAGAATATGCGGGAGTTTTATCTGAGCGTTTTTCTGATAGGGTTGAAAATTGGTTTACACTTAACGAACCCCAATGCTTTATTGGTCTTGGTTATCATGTGGGTTCTAAAGCGCCTGGACTTCAACTAGATGTTAAGGAGTCACTTCAAGCCTTGCATCATTCTTTGCTTGCTCATGGTCATTCTGTAAGAGCGTTGCGTTCTAATGCTAAAAATCCAATTAAAGTTGGTCCGGTTCAAACAGGAACAGTTGCATACCCTTTTGAGAATAATCCTGCATATAAAGAAGCTGCTTACCGAGCTACATTTAATGTGCATGGCTCGAACGAAGATAATCATGGATACTATCAATGGAAAGTGCCTGTAAACCCTCTTTGGAATTTTGCTTGGTATGCAGACCCAATATTTCTTGGGCATTATCCGGAACAAGGATTAGAGGTATTAGGAAATAAAGCACCAAAATTTACAGATCAAGAAATGGAAATTATTAGCGAACCTGTCGACTATTGTGGTCTTAATCTATATAGCGGTTTTCCAGTTGTTGCGGACGCTGAGTGCGGTTGGTACGCTAAAGAAAGGCCTTTAGGAAACCCACTAACTGCCTTTAAATGGTCTATGACACCTGAAATAATGTATTGGGCACCTAAATTCTTTTATGAGCGTTATAAAAAGCCAATTTATATAACAGAAAATGGAATGTCGGCGCATGATTGGTTGTCGGATTCAGATAAGGTGTCTGATCCACAACGGATTGAATTTCTTAAGTCTTACTTGAAATATTACCGAAGAGCTTCAGATGAAAATCTTCCAATAAAAGGCTATTTCTTATGGTCTTTGATGGACAATTTTGAGTGGGAGCAAGGCTATGAGGAGCGATTTGGTATTATCTATGTTGATTTTGAAAGCCAAAAACGATGTTTCAAAGATTCAGCTTATTGGTATCAATCTTGTATAAAAACAAAGGGTAAAAATCTATTCTAAATTTGATAAAGGCTAGGTTAATTCTAATAATTTAAAATAATTAAAAAGCACGCCTTGAGGAGCGTGCTTTTTTAGAGGTTTCTGAGTTTTTTAAATATTATTTATATCCAGAAGCTGAAGTATATGTATATTGCTAGAACAAGGCCTAAAATGACAATAGTTCCCAGAATATCCCAGTGATTCCAACTTGCTCGTATTTCTGCTTTGTCTGCTTCTGTTAATGTATCGTAAGATAATCCATTTGTTTCAGGTTTATCTTTAGACCCAGTAATGATTGAAACAACAATCATTATGATTACACTAATTAAAAATAGTATACCTGAATAATAAAGGAAGTTGAAGTCTGCTATATTTCTTAAAGTGCCTATTTGTATTTCATTAAAGCTTACAACTGCTTCAACTAAAAGTTTAAGAACACCTAAAATAAACCCACTGATCAAACCAACAAAAGCTCCAGTTGAATTTGTTTTCTTCCAAAATAAACCCAGTAAGAATACTGCTGTTATAGGAGGTGCTAGGTAGCCTTGTACTTGTTGCAAATACTTATAAATTCCTCCGCCAGCCATTGCTTTCATAATAGGGATCCAAATTAAACCACACACAACAACAATAGAAGTGGCAATTCGACCAACACCTACATAATGCTTTTCGCTTTTGTTTGGCTTTAATTTACTATAAATATCTAAAGTGAATAAAGTTGCGCATGAATTAAACAAAGATGCAAGTGAGCTCATTAATGCAGACAATAAGCCGGCAACCACAAGTCCTCTAAGGCCAACCGGAAGCAAATTTGAAACCATAGTTGGAAAGACTTGGTCTCCGTCAATACCTTCTGCTTTCAGCGGAATAGACATCAATCCTTTTTGATGTAATGCATAGCCAATTAGACCAGGGATAAGAAAAATAAATACGGGCCAAATTTTTAAAAAACCTCCCCATAATGCTCCTCTTCGAGCATCTTTTAAACTATTAGCAGCGAGTGTTCTTTGAACAATATATTGGTCTGTGCACCAATACCATATTCCTACAACAGGAGAAGCTATCATAATTCCTAGCCACGGGAAATCACTATTTTTCCACCAAGGAATCCCTTCCTGGACAATAGGACGCCATAATTTAAATTGTTCCTTGTTTGCACCTAAAATACTTTTTAATTCATCCCACCCACCAAGCATATCTAAGCCGATAAAAGTTATAAAGAAAGAACCTATAACTAAAACAAAAGCTTGGAGTACTTCTGTATACAATACAGCTCTTAAGCCTCCAGAAATGGTGTAAATACCTGTTAGTATAACTGTTGTGATAGCTCCAACCCAAAAAGCATTATCTGGGGTTCCGAAAGTGTCTGGCAAAAGAGTCATAAATACCAAAGCACCCGCATAAACTGTAACTGATACTTTAGTAAAAACATACGCTATTAGACTAACAATAGATAATGTCCATCGAGAGCGGGCGTCAAAACGACGCTCTAAAAATTCAGGCATTGTAAAAACGCCACTTTTGTAATAGAAGGGAACAAATACCCAAGCGAGTAGAACCATAATCCAAGCATGTAACTCATAATGAGCCATTGCCATTCCAGAGGTAGCTCCGTTTCCTGCTAAACCAACAATATGTTCTGAGCCAATATTAGATGCAAAAAGTGAAGCGCCAACTACAAACCATGCTGCATGACGGCCTGCTAAAAAATAATCCTTAGTATCGTGTTGTTTTCGTGATGACCACCACGCTATACAACCTAGTACAAAGAAATAAACCGTCACAATAATCCAGTCGATATTTTCCATATTAATAAAGGGGTATAATGATTTTTACCTAAAAATTACAAAAGAGACTCAATTATAAAGGAATTATGTAAATATAAAACAAGCATAAAAATTTCAAAATGGATCGATTTTTATAGGTTTATTATATGTTTGCGTTAAATATTTATAATGTTTATTAACTCATATTTATGCGAAGCTTACGTCTACTATTACTCTCTTATTTCATATTATATTCTTCAGTAACAGCTGAATCATTTAGGGAGTGGATGCGCGCTCACGATTTAAGGGAAGAGATTCATAGTATTAAAGGTGACGCAGATTGCGATGGACTTCCTAATGCACTAGAATATGTTCTAGGTACAAATCCTCTAACTAAATCAAGAAAGCATATTGTCCCTAAAATGAAGAACGGGCAATTTCACATTGAGCATTCTGTTAAAGAAGATGCTACAGAGATTGAAGTTGAGTACCAATGGTCAAAAGATTTAGTTAATTATCATTCAAGTGGGGAGGAATCAGACGATGGTACAATCGCTGTAATTTCTCAGAGTAGCTTGCCTGATAACACAAGAGAAGTTTCAACTCAAATAGTCTCAGGTGAAGCTGATGCCGTTTATGTTCGAATGGTCGTTACTCCTAGCGCAGTTGTAAGTTGGGGTTCAGGTAGAGAATTAGGAGGGGCATTATTTTCGAATGCTTTTAGAATATCATTAGTCGATACAGACCTTAATCCATTAACTCCATCGCTAGATATCGGAAATGATCCATTTGGGATATGGGGTTACGCGGGTATTGACCAGCAAATTGATAACGTAAGTTTTTCAGGAATTCCTTTAATATTAATTGATGCTTTGAATGGTAGCCAAGGAGTAATTTCTTCATCGACATGGACCAGTTTGGTATCCTCAACTCCTCCAACACCAACACCAATAAATGATTTTAAAATAGATGCTGATGATAGCATATCTACAATTATTGATTGGGCGCCTTTTTATAATAATTTAAACAATGTTCAAGTTCTCGACTCAAGCGGAATGGGAGGTCAAGGAGTTTCTATTTCAGTACTTCCTTCTGTATATCCCGAACCAGAGCCGCCTATAGGGCCGTTCTACTACGTAGATGAAACAAATGGCGGAACAGTAAGTTTTAATTATGAGGTGGTTTCTGATAATTTGATTATAGAAACCTATACGGCAACTCCTGATATTGGACAAAAATTTATTAAATGGAACTTATATCCTAGTGGTGAAAGTTATGAATTAAACTTTATTCATGAATATGATCCAACACTTATTTACACAACGGAAGTTAAAAATATAAGTGCTGAATTTGGCCCTGAACCTGAACCTGAACCAGAACCAGAACCAGAACCTGAGC
>CAJWMY010000005.1 GCA_913044165.1 uncultured Puniceicoccaceae bacterium | reverse complement strand
TTGACCCTTATTTGAATGTAGACCCAGGAACAATGAGTCCTTTCCAACATGGTGAAGTTTATGTTTTAGATGACGGCGCAGAAACTGATTTAGATCTGGGCCATTATGAGCGATTCACATCAGGAAAATTATCTAAGCTTAACAATCTTACATCTGGTCAGGTTTATGAAAAAGTTCTAAAAAAAGAAAGAAGAGGTGATTACTTGGGGGCAACTATCCAAGTTATACCCCATATCACAAATGAAATCAAAGATCGAATATCTTCAGATATATCCGACAAAGCTGATATTGTTATTACTGAACTCGGTGGTACTATTGGAGATATAGAAGGTCTACCTTTTTTAGAAGCTATGAGACAATTTGCTTTGGAGAAGGATTCAAATGATGTTGTTTTTCTACATTGTACATTATTGCCATATTTAAAAGCCGCTGGGGAATTAAAAACAAAACCTAGCCAACAAAGTGTAGCAAAATTAAGAGAAATTGGAATTCAGCCTGATATACTTGTTTGTCGATCTGAGAAAGAAATTTCAAATGACTTAAGAAAAAAGCTTTCTTTATTTTGTAATGTCCCAATAAATGCAGTCATTGAAGAATGTGATGTCAAAACATCAATATACGAATTACCTCTTTCGCTTAAGAAAGAAAAAGTTGATGATCTTGTAATCAAAAAACTCAGATTAGATAATCCAGATAATGGGATACAGACTTGGATTGATGTAGTGCATAGGCTTAAAGCTCCATCCCACGAAGTTAAAATTGGGGTTATCGGTAAATATATAGAACTTCAAGATGCATATAAATCAGTTTATGAATCTATTACTCATGGAGGAATTGCTAATGATTGTTCCGTCAAAGTACATCGAATAGATGCGGAAGAAATAGAAGATATTGGAACAGACTCACTTAAAAAGCTTGATGGAATTTTAATTCCAGGAGGCTTTGGAGATCGTGGCACTGAAGGCAAAATCATAGCCGCAAAATTTGCTCGAGAGCATAAAATTCCTTACTTTGGGCTTTGTCTAGGCATGCAGATTTCCGTAATAGAATTTGCAAGAAATGTTGCTCAGCTTTCAGATGCCAATAGTTCTGAATTTAATTCTGATACACCCCACCCAGTAATTGATATCATGGAAGATCAAAAATCTTTAGCATCAAAAGGGGGAACAATGCGATTAGGCGCATATTCATGTAAGCTTACTAAAGATAGTTTTAGCTATCACGCATATTCCATCAACACAATATCTGAAAGACATAGGCATCGCTATGAATTTAACAATTCTTATAGATCTCAGCTAATGAAACACGGATTAAGAATAGCAGGGGTCAACCTTGAGAATGATTTAGTTGAAATTATTGAGATCCCTGATCACCCTTGGTTTGTTGGGGTTCAGTTTCATCCAGAGTTTAAATCTAAACCTCATGCTGCACATCCGCTATTTGCAAACTTTATTGCAGCAACATTAAAATATAAAAAGTAGTAAGCTATCCTTAAAAATACTAAGGCCGAAACTATGGATAAACTTGAAGAAATTATAAGGGCAAAGCAAAAGTCACTTAAACACCGATTGCGTCCAATAAAAATGAGAGAATTGGAAATTTTATCTGAATCAAAAATTCCTTCAAGGTTTTTAAATTCACTTAATTCTCCTGAATCCCTATCTGTTATAGCTGAAATTAAAAGAAAATCTCCTTCCGCCGGTTATATATCTAAAGGTGCCGATGCAGTAGAGCAAGCAAGGATATATCATAACGCAAAAGCAGATGCACTTTCAATTTTAACAGACATGGACTACTTCGGAGGTAGCCTTAATGATTTATGGAATGTGGTTGATTTTCTGAGAGATCACCAATCAAGTATCCCTTCTTTAAGAAAAGATTTCATGCTCCATCCACTACAAGTTTTAGAAGCTTTAGAAGCCGGGGCCGATTGTATCCTTATTATCGTGAGAGCCATATCAAATGACACTATAAAATATTTAAGAGAAGCTGCGTATCATGCTAAACTTGATATTTTATATGAAGTACACAACGAAAAAGAATTAGAAAGAGCACTTTCTTTTGATCCTAAAATCATCGGCGTAAATAACCGAGATTTAACTCGTTTTGTAACTGACATTGCTGAATCCGAGAGATTAATTCCTCAAATACCAAATTCTGTTATTAAAGTAAGTGAAAGCGGTATTTTTTCAGTGTCTGATGCTTCACGTGCTAGAGCTTGTGGAGCTGATGCTATTTTAGTTGGAGAAGCTTTAATGCGCTCAAAAAATCCCGAACAACTACTACAAAATTTTCACTCATTATAATTTGACATTGCCACTCAATCCTAAACAGACTCAAGAAATTCTTAACACGCTTGGCCATTCACCTCAAAAAAGATTAGGGCAGAATTTTTTAATTGATGGCAATATTGTTAACAAATCAATTGCCCTAGCTGAAATAAAGGAAAGTGATAAAATCTTGGAAATAGGGCCCGGGCTTGGTACCTTATCAAAAGCTATCCTGCTCAAAGGATGTACACTATATGCTGTAGAAAAAGATAAAACTTTAGCTAATTTTCTAAAAAACAGCTTAAGTCCAGAATATAATAATTTTCATATATTAGAAGCAGATTGTATCCAATTTCCACTTGGGGAAATCCAAAAAAACAAAACGAAAAATCTTTTCAAAATTGTTGCAAATCTTCCATATGCTGTTGCATCAAATTGGCTTGAAAATGTTCTTGATATTGCTTCCCCACTTCCTGGGATCATGGTATTAATGCTACAAAAAGAGGCTGCTGAACGATATAATGCTTTACCAAATAGTAAAAGTTTTGGGGCTATTTCAATATTCCTACAATCTGCTTACTATATTCATTCAACACATACAGTATCTGCATCTTGCTTTCACCCAAAACCAAAAATAAATTCTACCCTGATTCGCCTTAATTTAAGAGATAACCCAATTTACTTTTCTACAGAATCAAGAAAGCTCATTCGCATTATATTTACCCAAAGAAGGAAACAAATTTCATCAATCTGTAGAAAGATAAATTCTAAAGTAATTAATAGTTGGCTTGATAAATTATGGGATAGGGGGTACGAAAAAAATATTCGTGCTGAAGAGATTGACCTTTCATCATGGCAATTATTGGGCTATAAACAAAAGCATGCAAATTAACCCCATTAAATGGGATTTGCATTGGCAAATCCTTTTTTCTCTAATCACGTCGGCAATTCTAGCTTTATTGATATTTCCTTTAGTGAATGATCAATGGACGGGACTGATCCTATCAATAGCCAGCTTTGGTGGAGAATTATTTATGAATGCATTAAAGATGATGATTGTTCCATTAATAGTCACTTCTGTGATTGTTGGAGTTTTACAATTGGGTTCTTCGACAAAAATTGGATCTATAAGCCTTAAAACTTTATTATATTATACATTCAGCGGTCTTGCAGCGGTTCTTATCGGTTTATTATTGGCAAATTTAATTCAACCTGGGAAAGTTGATGCTCAAGTTGCCCAAGCATTACTAGGAGAAGCTTCAAACATAACGAACAATTCAAATCTTTTAACAAAGATAGAAGGGAAAGACTCAGATGACCTATTTGCAATATTTCATCGTATGTTCCCAAGTAATATTTTTAAAGCGGCTACAGATAATGGACAACTTTTAGGGATTATCTTTTTCTCAATACTTTTCGGATTTTTCTCCACCAAACTACCGGATAGAATGCGGAACTTTCAAATGAACTTCTGGGAAAGTTCTCAATGCACAATATTGAAAATTACTGAATGGGTTATTTCATTTGCTCCCATTGGGATTTTCGGACTGACTCTACCTATCCTTTATAGGGCTCCTATTGGAGAATTAGCTGGGACCTTGTCTATTTTCTTTTTGACCGTTTTACTTGGTCTAATGCTTCATCTTTTTGTCGTTTTATCTATTACTTTAAAAATATTAGGAGGAATCCAACCTTTAAAGCACATTCAAGCTATGATGCCCGTTTTACTAACAGCATTTTCTACTGCTAGTTCTTCTTCCACTTTACCTTTAACAATTGATACTGTACAATCAAAAGCAAATATTTCTAAAAACACATCTGCCTTTACCCTTCCCCTAGGTGCAACTATCAATATGGATGGAACTGCCTTATATGAATGTATTGTAGTTCTTTTCATATCACAGCTTTACGCCTCTATAAATGGTATAGATTTAGTTTTAGGGCAGCAACTTATTGTAGTTCTACTTGCATTAACTACTAGTATTGGTGTTGCTGGCATCCCTTCCGCTAGTCTCGTTGCTATTTCTATTATTTTACCGGCAGTTGGATTGCCTGTAGAAGCAATAGGCGTTATCTGGATCACCGATCGACTTCTAGACATGTGTCGTACATCCGTTAATGTCTTTAGCGATACGGTTGCTGCGGTTATAATTGCTAAATCAGAAGGAGAAACCCCCTATAAAAAACCTAATCGCTCTATAATTAATCCTTAAATAGTTCCGCTTTAGGTCCCTGATAATCCTTTATTTGATCTTCAATAATGACATTAGATCGAATACCTCCACGTCCGCGCCATAATGTTTCAAGGCGGGCCCATTTTGGTTTTGTTACAGAAAATAAATCTTTAAAAATTTTATTAGTAGCTGCCTCGAAGAAAATACCTTTATTTCGATATCCGTGAAGATATAATTTCATTGCTTTTAACTCCACGCAAATTTCATTAGGCACATATGTAAAGACAACTGTTGCATAATCTGGATGCCCTGTCATCGGGCACGTAGAAGTGAATTCCTCTTGTATGTGCTGAATTATATAATTTTGGCTAATATTGGGATTAGGGAAAGTTTCAATATCCATATCTAAATGCTTATAGTATTCGTCTTAAGTTTTTGATAAATCATAGATGGCATACCCAGACAAGAGATTACAGAAAATATTTTGTTTTTTTTCCCAATCCCCTGCGTAACAAATACGATTTCTTATAGTTATTTTTTTAGATTCACAATAAAGCTCAAATTCTTTAATGGAGAAAGAATTATTTGGCAGTGATTCATACCAAGGCTTAGAATAAACCTCGTTGATAGTTCTCGAGCCCTTAAATAATGCATTATATCGATTTAACCAAAAGCCATTATTGACAAATCCAACTGTAACTCTTTTTCCAACCTGTAAACTTTTAGATAAAATCCAATCAGGTTCATCTAGCTGATCTACTGTTCTACTAAGAATAACATGATCAAAAGAATTATCGTCAAATTTTTCAAGGAGAGTTTTAATATCCCCTTGATATGCACTGACACCACGTTTAAGGCATGAAAGGATTTTTTTAAAATCGATATCAATACCTATGCCATAAACATTATTCTTCTTCTTTAAGTACTCTAGTAATACACCGCGGCCACAGCCCAAGTCTAATACTCTTTCACCTGGATTGACCCATTCTGAGATGATATTCAAATCTACCTGACGCTTATCTTTTGATTTAGCCATATCTCTAAAAATTCAAATAGGTTTGTATTAATTGGTAAAGGTCTGGAGAACGCATAAGGAATGAATCATGACCATAGTCCATGGACAATTCAACATATGAAGCTTCCTTGCCGCACTTTAACAAATTTTCTACTAATCCCCTATTACCTTCCGGTGGGTATAACCAATCAGAATCAAAGCCAACTACAAGTCCTTTTGCTTTGATCTTATCACTGATTATTTTAGGATCCTGTCCTTCATAAAAATCGAATCGATCTAAAGCTTTTGTAAGGTATAAATAAGAATTAGCGTCAAAACGACTGACAAAGCTTTTCCCTTGATAGTGCAAATAGCTTTCTACTTCAAATTCTATATCGAATTGCTCTTTAGCTATTTCACTTTGCCTAAGCTTTCTGCCAAACTTATTCTCCAAACCTACATCCGATAAATACGTAATATGCGCCATCATTCGAGCAATTGAAAGTCCCTCAAAAGGGCCTTTACCTATGCTATAGTTTCCTTGATTCCACTTCGGATCACGCATAATCGCTTGACGTCCAGTTTCGTTAAAGGCAATTGTTTGTGCAGTATGTTTTGCTCCACTTGCAAGAGCAATATATCGATTCAATCTATTAGGGAAGTCTTTTGCCCATTGTAATGTTAACATGCCTCCCATACTGCCTCCAATCACTGCATGTAACTTCTCAATTCCAAAAAAATCAATAAGTTTAGACTGAGCCTTGACCATATCACCTAGAGTTAATTTCGGGAAATCTAAGTGGTAGGGCTTATTTGTATTTGGATTAATAGAATTTGGTCCAGTAGAACCCTGACAGCCCCCTAAAACATTTGAACAAATTACAAAATTTCGGCTGGTATCAATCGGTTTACCTGGGCCAACCATAAAATTCCACCAACCACTTTTACGTTCATTAATATCATTAACTCCAGCACAATGATGGTCACCTGTGAGTGCATGGCAAATCAAGATGGCATTATCTTTTGCCTTATTAAGTTTTCCATAAGCTTCATAGCGCAGAGTAAACTCTGGAATCTCTCCACCAGATTCAAATTGAAAAGGCTTTTTATAAGTAAAATCTTGAAATTCAACAAGCCCAACCTCTCCGTCGTCTATTTTATGGCTAATTGATTCAGAATCATTCATAATTAAATAATAAATTAAGCTTGTTAGGGGATAAGGGAAAAATCAATTTATTTAATTACTTAAATAAGTATGGGATTTCAAAAGCTCTGTATATTCATCTAAAATCTTTATTCCTACTCTTGGCTTAATTATCTTATGTTCTATTGCTTGGTCGATTTGTTTTTTGATCTTACGAGACAGCAATTTCCCATCATATTGTGTAAGATTAAGAACATCATTAACCGAAAAGCCCGATATACGATCTTCGATATAAAACCCATTTTCTTCCTCCTCAGAATGAAACACATGAACCTCATTAACTCGCCCAAATAAATTATGTAAATCCCCCATAATATCCTGATAGGCGCCAACATAAAATATACCGATATAGTATGGTTCATTCTCAACTAATTCATGCAACCGTAAAGTATTTCTCCTATCCTCTATATCCACAAAAGATCCAACCCTACCCTCACTATCACAAGTAATATCTACCAATGTTGTATCAACTGTAGGTTTTTCATTTAATCTTTGTAGTGGGGTAATTGGAAACAATTGACCACAAGCCCAATGATCGATCAAAGATTGAAAAACTGAGAAATTACAGATATATTGACTGGCCATAATTTCTCTAAGCTCTTCAAATTCTTCTGGTGTATTTTTTTTATCACTATGCGCTAGAACAAGTTTATGGCATATTTTCCAAAAAATTGAATCAGCTAAACTCTTGTCCGATAATTTCAAATATCCTAAATTAAAAAGATTATCAGCTTCCTCTTTCTTTTGAACTGCACCATGGTAGCATTCTAATAGATTCCCTCTAAACCCTTCATTATATATCCTAATTAAGCTTTCTAAAACAGGTTCATACTTTTTAGAGCTAATCTTAGGTTCAATGGAACTTTTCGAAATCTTATCGTATACCTCGGTTACTAAAATAGAATGTGAAGCAGCTACAGCACGCCCACTCTCAGTAATAATGTTTGGGCATGAAACTGAAGCCTCGTTACAAACAGATTTTACGTTATGAACTATATCCCTAGCGTATTCTTCCAATGTATAATTCATAGAACTCTCAAAATTACTTCTAGAACCGTCGTAATCCACACCCAATCCACCACCAACATCTATAAAGCGCATTGGGAAACCTAGTAGATCTAATTCACAATAATAACGCGTTGCCTCGACTGTAGCCTTCTTAATAGTTTGAATATTAGTTACTTGAGAGCCAATATGAAAATGAACTAATTGAAGACTCTGTTGGAATCCCTCTTGCTTAAGAATTCTCGAAGTTTCGTAAATTTCCGGACTAGTTAAGCCAAATTTAGCTTCTTCCCCAGATGATCGCGACCAAATGCCTTCACCCGAAGCAGCTAATTTAACTCTAACTCCAATATTAGGAACAACTCCCATTGATTTACTAAGTTTAATAATATGGGCTAACTCACTAAATTGCTCGATCACTAAAAAAATAGACTTTCCTAAAAGTAGTCCCTGAAGTGCTAGGCGAATAAAATCTTCATCCTTGTATCCATTGCAGATAATTAATGATTGAGGGTTTTTATGATAAGCCAATGCAATCATGAGTTCTGGTTTACTACCGCATTCTAAACCATAATCATAGGATTCTCCAGCTGATAGTACTTCCTCTAAAACTTCACGCATCTGATTTACTTTAATTGGGAAAACGCCTTTAAATTTTCCCGTGTAATTTTCTTCTTTAATTGCTGATTTAAAATTCTCATTTAGCTTTTGAACATTTGCTTTCAAAAGATCTTGTATCCGAATTGTCAAAGGCAAGCTTAGGCCTTTAGCTTTTGCCTCCTGAATAACATCCGTAAGACGAATCCCTTGCTTTAAAGTAGATTTATTAATTGTTCTTTTTTGAATAGATGGATGGACTTCGAGAAATCCCTCATTGCTAATCTTAAAATGGTCTTTACCCCAATATTTTAACCCAAAATACTTACTAGCTTTCTCGATACTCCAAGAATTATTAAAATCAAAATTTTTCTTTAAACTCATTTTAAAAAAATAATAGATTTTTAAAATTTAAAATAAAGGTAATAGAACACTCATTAAATATATAAATATCGTAGTTTTATTCATGGAATAGCCTTATTATTTGATTAATTACCATCTCGTGATCTTCTTCTGTTAAAGCACCATTTGATTTAAGTACATCTGCTCTAGAAATCAATTCTCCCATCTTTTCAAATGGCATAATACCTTTCGTATCAGGCAATTCATCCCAATTCAGCTCAACGAATAATTTCTTTGGGGATAATTCATAATAAAAACCAAGATCTATTGCCATCCCAAACTGAATAATCTTTCTTTCACTATTTTTTTGAACCGGCTCAAAATAACCTTTAGCGCTGCTAAATCCTTTCTTCTTAAACAATAATTCATGGACCATACCAGTATCTAAATTTAATGATAAAGGAGTCACACCAACAAATTCTCCTTGAATAAAAATACTGACTCCTGATGGAATTGATTCTACTTCTACTACTTCTCTAGATTTTAATCCATTGGTTACATTTGCAGAGCAACTTGCTAAGATAATTATAAACACAGTGACTAAAAATAAAATAAAAGACTTATTCATAATCAGGAATGTAGGTATTGTTACTTAAATTTAAAGTTTTAAACTTGTTACTATTGTTTTTTTTAGGATAATTTTAATTGTTGGTTATTATATGAAATATCAACTTAACTAATGATCGCATTATTTTTTCTAGCACTTATATTTACAATAGTGGTATCTGCGCTGTGCTCAATTCTTGAAGCAATGATATTAAGTACGACACCTGCTGATATTGAAAGGCTAAATAAATCGAGCCCTAATCGCAGTCAAATCCTAGAAAAGCTAAAAAACAATATAGAAGAAACCAGCTCAGCTATACTAAGCCTAAATACTATTGCTAATACACTTGGAGCAACTCTTGTGGGAGGACTGGCGGTAAAATTATGGCCAGAAGAGACGAATATTTTACTTAAAATTTCTAGTTTTATGGCAATAGCCATTTTATTTTTCTCAGAAATTATTCCCAAAAATATTGGCTTAATATATAAAGCGGAGCTACTACCCATGTTTGTTCATCCACTTAATATAATTTGTTCTTTAATGACCCCATTATCAAGGTTGGTTGGAACATTTGTTAAATTAGTATTAAAGCGCAAAAAGAATGAACAGAATACAGATGAAGAAATTATATTAATGGCAGAAAAAAGCGCGAAAGATGGCATACTC
Source organism: uncultured Puniceicoccaceae bacterium (assembly GCA_913044165.1). Classification (GTDB taxonomy): domain Bacteria; phylum Verrucomicrobiota; class Verrucomicrobiia; order Opitutales; family Coraliomargaritaceae. The sequence goes on along the minus strand of CAJWMY010000005.1, from coordinate 40,009 downwards.
ACAGAAAATGAAGCGGATATGATTAGTAACGCCCTAACGCTCGATGATATTGCTATAGATGATATAATGACACCAAAATCTGTAATTTATTCAATTTCTGAAAAAGAAACAATAGGCACCTTATTTGACAAAGCTAAAGAATTACCATTCGGGAGAATACCTCTTTATTATAAAAACCTAGATACGATTGTAGGAGTTGTCAGACGAAGAGATTTATTAAGTGCTAAAGCAAGAGATCAAGATGAACTTAAAGTTAGATCTTTTGCCCAAAAACCCATTTATATTGAAAAAAGTACCGTTGCTTCAAAAGCATTAGAGATATTTCTCAAACATAGACAACAACTCGCAATAGTTGTTAATTCCCAAAGAAATACAGTCGGCGTAATATCTATGGAAGATGTAATAGAGCATATAATAGGCGAAGAGATTTTCGAAGACGATGACCCTGCAGTAGATATGCGGGAACTTGCAAAATCAAAAGAGAAACCTAATCTCTAAGATAGAGCTAATGTAGCCATTAAGCCTCTATTTATAAAATCCTAGTGTAGAAGTTTTATAAATCATTCACTTAAATCAATAGCGTAATCTTTTGCAAAATAGCTTAAAATTATATCGGCTCCTGACCTTTTGATTGCTATAAGAGACTCGTCACGACAAGATTTTAGATCTAGCCATCCTCTTTCAGCCGCAGCAACCATTTGAGAGTATTCACCAGAAACCTGATATGCTGCTATTGGTAATTCCGTTGATTCCCGCGCCTCCCTGATAATGTCCAAATATGGACCTGCAGGCTTTACCATTAGAATATCAGCGCCTTCGTCCTCATCTAAACCTAATTCTAATAATGCTTCCCTTCGATTGGGAGGATTTATTTGATAGGTACTTTTATCAATTTTATTTTTAGAATTATCTGTTTTGCTTCCAATTGCATCCCTAAATGGACCATAAAATGCAGACGCGAATTTGGCCGAGTAGGCTAAGATCAAAGTAGATTTAAAACCATTAGCGTCCAAGGCACTTCTTACAGCTGCTACTCTTCCATCCATCATATCAGAAGGAGCAACCATAGTTGCCCCTGCACGAGCGGATAAAATAGCCATTTCTTCAATGATTTCTACTGTAGCATCATTTACTGGAGAGACTCCCCCAACCTCAAAAATGCCATCGTGGCCATTTTTCGTATAGGGATCTAGGGCTAAATCTGCTATGATTGTTAGTTCCGGAAAATTTTTCCTCAATTCACTAATTGCCAAATAAATCAGGCTATTTGGATTTAATGCTTCTTTTGCTAAATTACACTTTAAACTTGAATCTACTTTAGGAAATAAGGCTACACCACCCAAACCTAGATCAATTAATTTTTTACATTCTTTAACTAATAGATCAATTGAATATCGATTAATTCCAGGCATTGATTCAACGGACTCAGTGCAGTGTTCCCCATTAATTACAAAAAGAGGTTGAACTAATTTAGAAATCTCTAAATGTGTCTCTTGGGTAATAGAGCGTAAAGATAAAGTTTGTCGTAGCCTTCTCGGACGACGAATTAAACCCAAATCATACTTTTTTTTATCTGACATAAGAATTAATTTAAATAAAAATTTACACTTATCAAGTATTTGATCTTCACCTTTTATTAAATACTATTTTCCTATAATTATGCCTGTAAAGCTATACGATACTCAAACAAGAGCAGTTAAAACTTTAGCTCAAACATCAGATAGGCCTTTATATTTTTACTGTTGTGGTCCTACGGTCTACGGACCAGCACATATAGGAAATTTCCGAACTTTTTTAATTCAGGATTTACTTGTAAGAGTTCTTAAAGTGGCTGGATATTCCGTAAAACATGTCCGTAATATTACAGATGTAGACGATAAAACAATTCGCCAATCGAGAGCAAAAAAACAAAATCTTCAAGAATTCACTAACTATTGGACTAATAAATTCCACAATGATTGCAAAATCTTAAACCTTCTTACCCCTAGCCTTGAACCTAGAGCCGTTGAACATATTAATGAAATGATTCAACTTACTCAGAAATTAGTTGAGAAAAAATTTGCATACCAAGGAAGCGATGGCTCCGTTTATTTTAGCGTGAAGTCATGTAAAGAATATGGGAAACTTAATAGAATTGATCAGTCCGAACTTAAAACTCAGAATAACAATTCTGCCGGTAGCGCAAATTTGGCCGACGAATACGGTCGTGAATCGATAAGCGACTTCGCACTTTGGAAGTCTCGCAAAGAAGAAGATGGGGAGAACTATTGGAAAAGTCCCTGGGGTGAAGGACGTCCAGGATGGCACCTCGAATGCAGCTCTATGATATATAAAAGCTTTGACGGAAACACTATTGATTTACATGGCGGTGGGATTGACCTTAGTTTTCCTCATCACGAAAACGAAATTGCGCAATCAGAATCTGCGTATGGCAAAACTTTGTGTAATCATTGGTTCCATTGCGCACATTTAAGAGTAGAAAACAAAAAGATGTCTAAAAGCTTTAAGAATCTTTATACTTTAGACGAATTACTAGATAAGGGATATTCACCAACAGCGATTCGCTATACCTTAATTTCATCGAGTTATCGGCAACCACTGAATTTTACCTTCGATGGATTACGCGCATCTCAAAGTGCTCTGACAAAAATCGAACGCTTTGCTAAAGCCTTACTTAATAAGCTTGGTAAAGATACAGATAACTTTAACCACGACTATGTAAAAGCTGACGTAATTAAGAATCATGGTTTATTACAAGATGCTTGGGAATCTCTCTGTAATAATTTGAACACGGCAGCCTGCCTTGGATCAATTTTTGGATTAATTGGTTCAAACCCTATTTCCAAAATGGATGCAGAAGAATCAGAAAATCTACTTAAGTCTATCGGAACGATTTTATACGCACTTGGGATTAATTTATTTACCGAAACTACTAAAGATTCAATTATACCTAATGCTATTTTAGAACTTGCTAAAGCTCGTTGGGATGCGAAACAAAATAAAGATTATGCTAAGGCTGACACATTGAGAAATAAACTTAAATCAGCAGGTTGGGAAATTAAAGATTCTTCCGCCGATTATGAGATACACCCCATTGATTAATATTTTATGAATGCGAAACTAGAGATCAAAGCTATTGGATCAAGGCATTCCACTTGGGGAGAAAGTCCAGTTTGGTGGAATGAGCATTTGTATTATGTAGACATAGAAGGCCGGGCAATTATACGCCTTCAGCCTGAAACTGGAAACGAGTTAACTTGGCAATTCGATCAAAGAATCGGATGTGTTGCTCCTTGTCGAGATGGTCGCCTACTCTATGCTGGCGACAAAGGTATTGCTTTTTTTGATCCTATCGATGAGCAATCAGAAATGATCTCTGATCCAGAAGCACATCTATCGGAGAATCGATTTAATGACGGAAAATGCGATCCCCGAGGACGATTTTGGGCTGGGACAATTAGCCTTAAAAAAACTCAAGGAACAGCTGCGCTCTATTGCCTTAACAAAAATAAAGTACTGACAAAAAAAGTTGAAAACCTGACCAATTCCAACGGACTCGCATGGTCTTCTAATGGTTCACAAATGTTTCATATCGATACCCCTACAAAAACGATTAAGCGTTATACTTTTGATCAAGCAACTGCGGAAATTAGCGAGCCGACTATTTTAGTGGATACCGAAGTCTCCGGGATAGAAGGGTCTCCAGATGGTATGACGACTGATCAAAATAATAATCTATGGGTTGCTTTCTGTCACGGAGGTTGTGTTGCCTGCTTTAGCTCAAATGACGGATCTCTAATGCGGATAATTAAAATACCGGTTATTGAAACGACTTCTTGCACTTTTGGTGGACAAAAGCTTAACCGCTTATTTGTAACAACTGGTATAAAAAAGGATACCCCTGAAAAAAATGCCGGTAAGATATTTGTCATCGATGGACTCCCTATTTTAGGGCATGTAGCTCACAATTATAAAGCCTAAAATATAGATCCACTGTAATACAGCATTGACCCTTAAAAGATCATCTCCTTTCTCTTAGATAATGAAAGAAATGTCCCCATTAGAAACCTTACGTCACTCATGCTCCCATGTTTTAGCAACCGCTATTCTTAGGCTCTACCCGGACACTCAAATCGATATCGGACCACCGACCGATAATGGATTTTACTACGATATTGATTGTGAGAAAAAATTCGATGCTTCTGACCTTGAAGATATTGAAAAAGAAATGAAAAATGTGATTAAAGAAAATCAAAAATTTATTCGCATAGAGTCTAGTCGAGAAGAAGCCATCGATAAAATAAAAGCCAGCGGCCAGAGTCTTTATAAAATCGGTCGCCTTGAAGACATTCCAGAAGATGAATCTATCAGCTTTTATCAAAATGGGGACTTTATAGATCTTTGCGCTGGGCCTCACGTAAACTATACCAAAAAGATTAAAGCCTTTAAGCTCTTATCAATTGCTGGGGCATATCACAGGGGTGATGAAAATAATAAACAACTTCAGCGCATATATGGAACCGCATTCCCCTCTGCTCAAGAACTCGAAGATTATCTTGAAAAACTTGAACAAGCACGAGCTAGAGATCATAGGAAAATAGGGAAGGAATTAAACCTATTTCATATTGATGAAACCGTTGGTTCCGGAATGATTTTATGGACTGGAAGGGGCTCTGTAATTCGTAATGAACTACAATACTTCATTACCGATGAATTAATAAAGACCGGCTACGAACAAGTTTTTACTCCTCATATAGGAAAGCTTGGACTTTATCGCACCTCTGGTCATTTCCCGTATTATAAAGATTCTCAATTCCCTCCAGTTGTTGAACCAAGGACGATTGAAGAACTGGCTACTAATGGCAGTTCCTGTAATGAATTATCGAATCAAATTGATGACGGAAATATTGATGGGTATCTCCTTAAACCCATGAATTGCCCCATGCATATCAAAATATTTGATAGCCAACCACACTCTTATAGAGACTTACCGGTAAGGCTTTTTGAATTTGGAACTGTTTACCGCTGGGAACAATCAGGCGAGCTTAGTGGGATGACTAGAGTTAGAGGATTTACTCAAGACGATGCGCATCTATTCTGTACTGAAGACCAGCTTTCTAAAGAGATCAGAGGGTGCCTTGACCTAGTAAAACTTGTTTTTGATACACTCGGCATGAAAGATTATCGCGTGCGCATTGGATTGCGTGACGCGGATTCGAATAAGTATGTTGGCGATCCAGCACTCTGGGATCGGGCAGAAAATGCATTAAGAGACGCTGCCAAAGATCTCGACGTTGAATACACAGAAGAGCAAGGAGAAGCTGCCTTTTACGGGCCAAAAATTGATTTTGTAGTAAAAGATGTCATCGAGCGCGAATGGCAACTTGGGACAGTCCAAGTTGACTATAGCTTACCCGAGCGTTTTGACCTAAACTATGTTGGCAAAGACAATGCAAAACACCGCCCAGTGATGATTCACCGAGCCCCTTTTGGTTCAATGGAACGTTTCTGTGGCCTTCTAATAGAACACTTTGCGGGGAATTTCCCAACATGGCTTGCACCAGAACAAGTAAGGATTCTTCCTATGAATGACGATCTAGTAGAAAAAGCTCAGGAAATAAAAAGTCAACTAAAGCAGTATAAGATTCGCTGCAGCGTTGATGGAGTTGCCGATAAACTAGGGGCAAAAATCAGAAAAGCAGAAATCGAAAAAGTGCCCCACATGATTATTCTTGGCAAAAAAGAAGCTGAAGAAAATAAGATTTCCGTAAGATCGAGGGCCAATAAATCGCTCGAGGCTTTTGATACCTTAGAGGCATTCACTGAAGCACTTAGAGAAAATATTATAGATAAAGTACTGCCAGATCCTCAAACCTGAAAGACTAAGAAGCCTTGACTTAAAAGCGCCGTTAGTTTTCATAAGCCATTCAATGCCAGGGTAGCTCAGTGGTAGAGCAGAGGACTCATAAGCCTTTGGTCGGGAGTTCAAATCTCCCCCTTGGCACCATTATTTTAAAGATGTTTACAGGTATTGTAGAAGAAACAGGCGTCGTCCGTTCTTTTGAGGAACGTAGTGATGCTTGGCGCCTAGTAATCGAAGCATCCCTCATACTCAGCGATATAAAGCTCGGAGATAGTGTATCGGTCAATGGATGCTGCTTAACTGTAGTTCAGGTTGAAGATTCGCTGCTCTCATTTGACTTATTAGAGGAATCAATTCGCAAAACATCGATTGAATCTGCCACCGATGGAACTAAAGTGAATCTTGAACGCGCCCTACTTCCGACCACACGAATGGGCGGGCATTTTGTATCCGGACATATTGATGGTCCAGGTACAATCAAAATAATTGAACAGAAGGGTAAAGATATGATCTTTGAGATTCAGCCAAATGATTTAGAGGCTTTAAAATATGTTGTGCCTAAAGGCTGCATAACCCTAGATGGAATTTCTCTAACGATTTACGATGTTAGCGATTCAAGTTTTACAGTCTGGCTAATCCCGCATACTTTAGAAGTGACCAACTTTCAATATAAAGCGGTCAATGATGCAATAAATATTGAATATGACTTAGTGGCTAAGTACGTCGAAAAACTTAGCCTTAACCAATAATCTTTTAGCAGAAATTTCATTGAGCTTGTATCAATTCGGAATTCTGTAAAATTATCCTCATGGCAATAGAAGACATTATTATTTTAGGAACTGGCTGTGCTGGACTGACAGCCGCTATTTACACCGGGCGTGCCCAACTAAACCCATTAGTGCTGGAAGGCTCTCAACCTGGTGGTCAACTAACCACGACCTCTGAAGTCGAGAATTTTCCCGGATTCCCCGATGGTATTGATGGCTATATGATGATGGATAATCTACGCAAACAAGCAGCCCGTTTTGGAGCACGCTATGAACACGCAAAGGTAGATTCTATTGAGCTCGATGGAGATAAAAAGATCTTGCACGCAGGCGATAAGACTTTTGAAGCTCGGATTGTCATTATAGCAACAGGAGCGCGACCAAGATTATTAGGTATTCCAGGTGAACAGGAAATGTACGGCGGAAAAGGCGTAACAACCTGCGCAACCTGTGATGGCGCCTTTTACCGAGATATGGACGTTACTGTAATTGGTGGCGGTGACTCCGCATGTGAGGAAGCTTTATTTTTAACACGCTTTTGCTCGAAGGTAACTTTAGTTCATCGAAGGGATACTTTAAGGGCTTCAAAAATAATGGCGGAACGTACCCTAGCACATGACAAGATTGAGGTCTACTGGAATGCCAGCCCAGAAGCCGTTCTGGCCGATGAATCAGGAAATGCACGTGCCTTAAAAGTTAAAGAATTGGATTCAGGAAACTCAGTTGATATTCCATGCAAAGGCGTCTTCATTGCCATTGGACACATCCCAAATACAGATTTTGTCGAAGAACTTTTGGAACGTGATGAGAATGGCTATATTGTCCCTGAAATAGGAAGTCAGATTAGAACATCGGTCCCAGGCCTATATGCAGCTGGTGACTGCGTTGACCACGTCTACCGCCAAGCTATAACAGCAGCTGGAATGGGATGCCAATCAGCCATTGAAGCAGAGCGATGGTTGGCTGAAAAAACTTAATTTCAAAAAAATGGATTTATCGGACTTAAGAATACGTTACACTAAAGACAGCTTCAGCGAAGCTGACCGCCTTGATTGTCCTTTTTCCCAGTTTGAAAAATGGTTTTCTGAAGCATTGGAATCGAAATTAGATGAGCCTAATGCCATGTGCTTGGCTACCAAATCTGCTCAAGGCAAACCGAGAACACGAATTGTATTGGTTAAAGACTTCTCAAAAGATGGACTGATCTTTTACACAAATTATAAAAGTGCAAAATCTCAAGCAATGGACCTTCACACAGATGTATCGGTTAATTTCCTTTGGCATCCCTTGCAAAGGCAGATCAATATTCAAGGACGAACTGAAAAAGTAACCCAAGAGACTTCCGATCAATATTTCCAAAGTAGACCTAGAGGTAGTCAGTTGGGGGCTTGGGTATCTCCCCAGAGTTCAATCATTGAATCACGCGCCGTACTAGAAGGGCGCTTAAAAGAATTTGAAGAACGCTTTGAAGGTAAGCCGATCCCTCTTCCCGATAACTGGGGTGGCATTCGTATCATTCCTTCAAGATTTGAATTTTGGCAAGGCCGGGATAACCGCCTGCATGATCGCTTTGAATATCTGCTCACCAAGGATACGTGGACAATTAACCGATTAGCCCCTTAAATAAACTCACAGGAAATTATTATGCTCTATCAATCTGATAAATTATTACTAATTGCTGGTCCCTGCTCGTTAGAAAGCATTGATTTATGCCGCCGAGTTGCCGATAGCTTAACTAAGTTGCAGCAAACCTACCCTGCCTTGAATATCGTTTTTAAAGGCTCATTTGATAAAGCCAATCGAACTTCAGTGAGTAGTAAACGAGGCATTGGACTCGAAGAAGGCCTTAAAATATTCCAGACAATTAAAGAGGAATATGGATTCAATACTTTAACCGATATTCATTTGCCGGAGCAGGCGAAAACCGTAGCTGAGGTTGTTGAAGTCCTTCAAATCCCTGCCTTCATGTGTCGCCAAACCGATTTACTAGAAGCCGCAGCTGAGACAGGACGCGTTGTTAATATAAAAAAAGGACAATTTCTATCCCCTCAGGAAATGGCTTTTGTTGTTAAGAAATTAGAATCTTTTAAAGCAAAAGAAATATGGCAGACCGAGCGCGGTTCCAGCTTCGGCTATCAGAACTTGGTTGTAGACATGCGAAGTTTTGGAATCCTCGAGAGTAATGGCCATCCTACAATTATGGATGCAACACATAGTGTCCAGCTACCTGGTGCCAGAAATGGGAAAAGTGGCGGACAAAGAGAATTTGTACCGCTCCTTGCTAAGGCAGCAATTGCTGCAGGAGCCAATGGTCTTTTTTTAGAAACGCATCCCGATCCTGAGAATGCCTTATCCGACGCTGCCACACAGCTTCCGCTTGAAGCTCTGCCAGCATTAGTTGAGGCGCTTTTAAAAATCAAGTTAGCTCTGATTAAAACCACTTAAAATTTATGCGCATCACTGGAGGTATAGCCCTAGGTATTCGACTAATGGTCCCTAAAGGCGCAAACACTCGCCCGGCAACTGATCGATTCAGAGAGGCGATATTTTCAAGTATCAGTTCAAATATTAAAGACACTTTATGTGTTGATCTCTTTGCTGGGACTGGAAGCTATGGTCTTGAAGCGCTCAGCCGCGGAGCCAAGTATTGTCTCTTTATTGAAAATAGCCCTGAAGCGATAAGTTGTCTTAAGTCTAACCAAGAAGCTGTCGCAAAAAGCGCCCAGCTAGCCCCCAACGCTATGCAATTATCAAGGATTAATCTGATGCAAGGCTCTACGGATTTAAGGAGTGAAAATTCTCTTCAAGAAACACTAAAAGCTGATTTCATTTTCGTAGATCCTCCATATGAATTATTGAAGACTGAGGCTTCTTATATTTTAGATCATTTAGCCGATCATTTCGCCAATACCCAAACAAGGCTTATCTTAGAATTACCCAGCGACTTAATAATCCAAAGTACTCAATGGAATGAATTTAAACGAATTGGCGCTTCAGGAAGAGGTAAGCCGAGTGTCGCTTTTTTTGAGCGGTTTAATTGAGCTTATCTAAGCCAAAAAAGCTACGCGTATTTTCTGCAAGCTTTTGAGCAAAAGTTTCTACTTCCAACCCAAAATAAGCCGCACACTTTAAACCTATATCCGCAACGTATGCTGGCTGATTAGATTTTCCTCGGTGCGGTTCTGGTGATAAATAAGGACTATCCGTCTCAATCATCAATCGGTCAACACCTTGTTCAATTAAAGCCTTCTTTACATTAGGAGCATTTTTATAAGTGACGATTCCAGTAAAGGACGCCCTGCCCCCTCTTTTTATAATCTGCTTGATCTGCTCGGAGGAGTAACTAAAGCAGTGCACTACGATTTTAGTCCAATTAATTTCTGAATTATCGATCATATGAAGCGTTTGCTCAAAGGCATCTCGGCTATGAATCACGACAGGACAATCAAGCTCACGGGCAATCGCTAATTGAGCCTCAAAGGCATCGTGTTGTTCCATTTTATGCGCTTCTGCTTCAGACTGATCTATGGGCAAATGGTAATAATCCAGTCCAATTTCACCCAAAGCTACAGGCTTTTGGGCTTTATGAAAATATGCTTTTAATTTGTCTACTAATTTATGCCAGCCAGGTTTAACGTAGCATGGATGCATGCCGACAGTGTAATCGATACGGCTAGGGAATTCTAACTTCAGATCATGATTGATGTCCCAGTCATACGGCTCAGTACCAATTGCGATCATTTGATGCACACCAGATTCTTCAGCTTTTTGTAAAACTGAAACTAATTCCCCTTTTTTTAAAAACCCATCTAAATGGCAATGACTATCAATCCACTCAATCACAAATCTAATTCTTTATTAGTTAAATATAGAAATTGGTGCTAAAAAAGCCCATTAAAATAAATGGGCTTTAGTAAATTAATCTTTTATAGTCACATTCCTATAACGATTTCCCGATGGAGTCGTTATTGTTGGTGCTTGGTATAATGTTTTAGACTTAATATTATTATAAGATTGATTGGATAAAGTTCCCCCTGGACTAACTAAATTTGCTGTCACAAAGATTAAGAGATTGCGTTTTTGCCTCGTCTCGCCCTCTGATCTAAAAAGTCTACCAATGACCGGAATATCTCCAAGGAAGGGTACACGATCATCAATTGAACGAACTTCATCCCTAGTCAACCCCCCCATTACTACTGTAGCACCATCTAAGATAGTTACTTCCGTTTTGATTTCACGAGTTGAAAAAACAGGTTGATAAAAACCTGCAGGAACTACTGCAGTTTGATTCCCAGTAAGTGCAATACTCGGTCCACCGTATTCAACAAAGCCTTCAAACTCTGTTACTTTAGGCTCAAGTTTCAAACTAATACTATCGTCACTTTCAACATTTGGAGTAACCGCCATCTCCACACCAACACGACGCATTTGGAAATCTTGAGGCGTACCTGCTGTTATAGAAATTGCAGAACTTCCCCCAGACAGCACATCTCCCCCAGATGAGACTGTCGACTGAATATCTCCATAGGATTCAGGATAACGCAACTCTTGAGCAACGACAATCTCAGCGCGCTTGCCTGAAAGGACTGTTACTTTTGGAGCACTCATTAAGTCTGATCCAGTTTTACGTGCAATAGCATTTAGCTGAAGGTCTATAGAATAATCTCCATCTGTAAATGTATCAGTAAAAAATGGTAGGATATTTTCGGCAAAATCAAGTGCTCCACTTATCTCTGGTGGCGCTATAGAAACAGTTGATCCCCCAACAATAGCTTCTTTTGAAGCCCCACTATTGGGCTCAATATCTCCTAAACCTCTAAACTGAGTTTTTGCTGTAGCAGGCAATCCTCTATCTTGAAAGATAGACGCCCCTAATTGACCCGTTAAAGCAGCATTACTAGCTGCCCCAGTGCTATTTACTCCCACTGCTGGATTATATGGCAAAACCTGTTTTTGAACTAAATTTCCGTTTGCATCCGTATATGAAGTATACTGATTCGCAGCAATTGGATCATTAATAATATTATATCTGTTAGTAGTATTATCATTTACATTCATAATACCCCAATTAAATCCAAGTTCATCGAGGTCATTCTGGGCAACCTCTATAAACTTAGCCTCTATTTCAACTTGTTTAACTTTACTATAATTCCCTAGAATAGTACGTAGTCGCTCGATATTGGGGGGAGTCTGAGTAACTATAAGTTGTTTCCCATCGAAGGCTAAACTCGATCCTGTAACACCCTCGAAATTAACGCCCGCCTTTTGAAAGAATTTTTTGAGGGCTTCCGTTTCTTCGTCCTGACTTGGCCCAGAAGAACTAGAACCCATATCAGCAAATGGATCTGTAATAGCTGAAGAAGACGCCTCTTCCCTAAATCCAGTAAGACGAATTATTGCTGCTCGTGTAATAGGAAAAAATTCTGTAATTGTTGAAGCAGTACCACCAATTGAATCACTAGGCTGAATAGTCACAACTTCATCACCGATATCATACGTGAAATTTACCTGCTGAGTCACGTATTTCAATATCTTATTAAGGCTCAAATTTCTTAATGTAATATTAATTTCTGGATCTAATTCTGTTGGATTAAATAATACAACGATATTAACTCCCTCTCCATCTTTGTCATATTCAACAGATAATTCAGAAAGTGTTTCAACCACTCTAGACAGCTCCATTCCATTAAAATTAATCCTGGGTAAAATAATACTATCCAGTTTTCGAACAAGCCTAGGTATTTCTGCTTCACTTGCCTGTACTTTATTTTCTAGCTTAAATACCTTAGGTCTTTCCCAATTATCGTCTACTGCGTTTAACATATCCTCTCTCGTTTTATACAAATTTACACTTTGAATATCACCAAGGATTTTCGATAATTTAAGCGATAAAGCTTTTGCTTCTGTATTATTAGGATCACGCGCCTCTATTTCATTTAATGTATTTAGAGCCCCGATATAATCATCAGAAGCTATTTGGAAACGGCAGAATCCAAGAAGATTTTTAATAATTTTAGATTGTTCAATGAATTCTGGAGAACCCTCTTTCCCAGGAAGAAACTTATTTAATCTAACTAAATCCAAAACCTTCTGTTTCATTGACACACTTTGCCCACGGGTTTCAGTAAATTTTTTTTCTGTACCTAAATTTTCTTTATTGTTTATTTGGGGGTTTGAGATGTTAGGCACTGTAATACCTTCTTTCTCAAGGCTTTCATTTATTGAAAGAAGGAGAGATTGGACATTAGGATCACTAGGAGCTAGTGCAATTAAAGCTTCCGTTTTTTGACGAGCTAGTAGCAAATCTCCAGAATCACGAGCACGAAGTGCTTCCGACATAAGTTGTATCTTTTCCGAGGTATTAGATTCTTGTGCGAATACCGATGGAGTTGATAGGGCTAGAACCAAAGGCATAGCAAATAATAGTGCTATACAATGGATTTTATAAGCAGGCGATTTTTTCATATTTTGTTTTCCTTTTATTTGAGCAAATTAAAATTATCTAATGTGTTTGTTTTTAAAAATTAAGCTTAGAAGAACGAATCAAATGCGTCCTCAAAATCAAGGTTACCCGAGTCGTCAGTTTCTATTTTAGAATTATCAACTATTGCTTCAATTTCTAATAATTCAGAAATGGGATCATTGTCAGGAATTAATTTAGTCACTAAAACAGTTTGATTTTCGGAATCAATAGCATCTAGTCGATATTCAATATCCCCAATAAAAAAACTAGAATTCTCGCCTTCTAAAATATATTGCTCAGCACTTTCTTCTACAGCTAGTACAACTGAGATTTTTTCTTCAAATAATTTTTTGTCATGCCGAAGATTTACTATTCGATCTAACTTATAATCCTGCAACTTCAGATTTGCAACAACCCTCATATTTCCATCTCTCTCATTTATAGTTCTTACTGACCAATCTAGTAACTTAATTTGGTATTTCGAATTCGATGCATTTGGACTTAATCGTAAACTCTTTCCGTCTTCAACGCTGTGAATAAGAATTACTGTCTGGCTGTCATCACTGCGATCTTCTTCAATAAATCCGTCTAATTGAAAACGGTAAGGGTTTCTATTTATTTCAACTAACTCAATGCCAAAAGGATCGTCAGAGGAAATAAAATAGGGAGTTCGGAAAACAAACTCTCCGAGAGCATTTAGATAAATTTCAGGAGGCGTAAATAAATCATATAATTCACCTTTTGCTTGTTCCATAGCCTCAGGCCAATCTACTTCATTTACTGCAGATTGGGGCAATATAATAGGATTGAACTTTTTAGTAAGCATTGAGCTTTTAGAGATGACTATCTTTTCAGATGGAAAGATAAAATAAAATAATAATCCAAAGACTAGAAGTCCTCCTGAAATTGCTATTGTTACTTTTATATTAAAGTTTTTCATTATTACTTAAATGGAACTATTCGACATATTATAAATTAAATTATCTCTACAAACTCTCCTCCTCTTGTAAAACAATTTCAATATATTCAAGTGTAAGCGTAAATTCTGAAACATTCTCTGTTACCACAGGATCTTTCCTTTGGTCTTTATTAATATCTTTAACTTTATCACCAAATATAGCAGCAATCTTATCATTTCTCTGATCCTTGAATTTTGTTTTAACGCTTTCATTAGGACGGGAAACATTTATACTTCGAACAACAATTGGCCGATCGAAATTAGCTAAACGATTAAGATATTCTCTTAAAGAATTAGTTTTACCAGAAAAAGAAATTTGGAATGGAATTGTTTTTATTGCCCCCTCTACTCGTGAAGTTACAGATGAACTTATTTTAAATATAGATGGATCACTGGAATATTCCTCTCCTTCTGTATCTGATATATATTTCGCTGATTCACGCTTCACCTCTAAAATTCCCTTGGGATTGGTATCAAATAACTCTGTCATTAAAAAATCTAAAATATCTCTCTGTTTATCTAATAATAAGATTTCTTCTGGGCTTTCAGGGACTTTTGTTTCCAAACTAAAACGATCAAATCCAAAAGCGAACCCATCCGGAATTTCTATAATAGGAGATCCATCATCATCTGCTTTTGATCCTGCTAATCTCTTAAACTTAGAAATATATTGCTGTATCCCTGCAGTCACATTAACCCCATCTATTGAAGCTTGGGCTTCTGCTCCTCTCTCTAATTCAGAGCGCATAGCCTCTAGTTTCTCTGTTAATGCTAGAACATTTAAATCTGATGCTACGACATTTTCTGAAGTGTAAGAGGGAGTTCCCTCAATGATTTGCAAGAAATTTTTTTCTGTTTTATCAACATCATTATTAACCTTAATTAAGTCAATAAAAGATAAAATGGTAAATACTAATCCAATAAGAAAAACTAGTGCAAAGCTCAATATACTAGTTAAAAAGAGTGGGTGTTTTTTAAAAAATTCCATAGCACTTAAAATTATAAAGGTTTCTCTGTATCAATAATGAGATTGATTTCAAATGGCAGCACTTTGAGCCCGTCAGTTAAATACTTCCATGAAATCTTAGGCGGCTTAGATGCAACAACAAAATTTGAATCTTCAAAACTTGCTTGTAATTGTTTAATTCGATTGGCTAAAACATCTTGATTTATTGAATTTGATGGTTCACGAACAAGCATCTTCCCTTTTAAGATGACTTCGTAATCAAGAGAGTCTTTATTGTTCATTAAACCTTCATTGTCAGAGTAGCCATAATCATCTCCATACTCGTCGTCATATTCATCTATATAGACTTCTGGTCGAATTACAGTAAGGTCATCAATCCAAACATCCCTAGCATTATATATGCTGTTTTGCAAATCAGCAAAAAACTGAATCCAATTTGTTTTTGTATTAACTAGACCCTCTACTTGACTAATTGATTCGCTTAAAATCTGAGCCTTCAATTTATTTTCTGATAACAATATTTTATTACTTTTTAAAGGGGCCAGATCCTGCTTTAATTCAGTGTCATAATCCTGATTTAGTTGAGATTCTTTTGAAATGCCAGAAAAAATTAGCCATGGGAAAATACAAATAATAAAAGCCGCAACTGCCAAAAATGGCTTCTGCCTAACAAATCTAAGTTCTTGTCTTATACTTATGGGCAATAGATTTAAATTTCCATAGTTTTCAGTTAATTTAAATTCTTTTATTGCTTCGCCAACAACTTCACTAAGCTCGAAACTTAAAGTATCCCTATCAAGATCTAGCTCCGGCGCTAAATCAACCCCACTTAAGGCATTAAATAATTCTATCTTATGGTCTAGAGCATTAGCTAATTTTTCTCGGACCATTGGAGAACTTGAACCTTTGCCGGTAATGAAGATGCGCTTAATAGAATCACCCCCTTTTTTTCTCTGGTACATCACAATAGATCTAGTGATTTCTTGCGCAAATCGACGAGAAAAATTAGCGATACTTGTTTGCATTAATTTTACTGCTGAGCTTTCCTCTTCTAACGAATCTTCTTCAACAAAAAATCGATTTTTAATATCATCTGATTCCACAAAATCTTTCCCTAAAGTGTCTGAAATAAATTGGGTTAGAGTATTACCACCGAGATTAATAGTCCGTACAAAAAATCCTTCTTCGCTTTTAAACAAAAGCGTTGAGGAACGTGCGCCTACATTAATTAAAAGAACATCTTCTTCTAAATCAGGCTCTGAATATTCTAATGCAGCATATGTAAGTACGGAAGATGTGTTAATAGATTCTATGACTAACCCTGTTTTCTGGATTGCCCCACAAAACTCATTGATTGTTTCATTCTTACAAGCCCCCAAAAGTATATCGGTTTCCATGCCATCATCGTTCAATATTTGGCTATCCCAAACCACTTCATCTAGATCGTAAGGTAGGTTTTGCTGTGCCTCAAATGCTATAACTTGTGGTTGTTTAGCTTTTTCAACACTTGGGATGTGTAATGTTTTAGTTAAAACCTGATTGCCGGGAATAATAAAGTGAGCATTGCCACTTAATTTCCCTTCCCGTACGACGTCTCTTATACCATCAGATACTGCATCTATCCAAGCATCTTCATTCTGAAAATCATACTCTAAAGGAATTGATAATGATTTTTCGATTTTCAATTCACTAGCTTTATGAGAAACCATAGTAGCCGATACATGACTGGATCCGCAGTTTATAATTAATCTATTTTGTTCTTGGCTCATCTGTAAATTAATTTTTTTAAATTAAAGGCTATTAAAATAGATTGGGGCGCCAGGATCACTACCTTGAATATTATTGGGAGCATGGTAACTTGGCATAAGTCTACCTAGATTTCTTTTCATACCTTGGCGCGCTTTTTGCATAAAAACATCTAAATTTTGCTTGCTATTAATATTTGAGCTAAATGCCCGAGAATTTAATTTTTGAACTTTTTTATTAACCACAACTTCAGCGTAATAAAATTGTGGCATTCTATAACGATGCATCTTTATAATTTTATCAGGAATAAAAAAGCGTACTGTATTTTTGTCTCCTTGCTCTAAAATCATAATATCTGATTGGGCTACATAGTAATCTATATTTTCAGCTAAATTATCATTTTGAAAGCCCAGATAAAGCCTAATGTTAACATTCTCAACAAACTTATCTGAAATTGCCTGGGGATCTGTATTGCGATCTGTAAGAATCTGAATTTCTCCGACAAACCAATTATTTTTAAGAAATGTAAATTTTACTTGTTGTACAGAAACTAATTGTGCTATCGATACTGATGAATAAGCTAAAAAAATACTTATTAGAACTAATATACGGGTTAATGGCATTTGAAGAAACTGGGTAGATTAAAAATATAGTACTATTGGATAACTAGATATGAGGGTGAATTAAAGCCTTAAATATAGTTAAATTGGAGTCTAAATAGATAATGACTAAAATTATAATTTAACCAAGACGCAATGAAAAGAACAACTAGCTATGGTTTATGTAAAATAATGCAACCAAAATAAAAAAAAATTGCAAAAAAATAGTCATATATTTAAAAAAATTTAAAATTAATGATCAAAAATACACAATCACTTCCGTTTAAAATTAGTTGTTTAGTATTTATTACAAACGCCAAAGATGAACATCTTCTAATTAAGCGTGCTAAGGCACCTAATAAAGGATTTTGGAGTCCAATAGGAGGAAAACTGAATATGGATTTAGGAGAATCTCCCTATGAATGCGCACGAAGAGAAACCCATGAAGAAACCACGCTTCTAGTGAGAGATGAAGATCTTCACTGCTTTGGATACATTTCAGAAAAAAACTACGAAGGAACTGGGCATTGGCTAATGTTTCTTTTTAAAGTGAAGAAAAAGATAAATAGATTGCCTGAAGCAATTAATGAAGGTTATTTTGATTATTTTAGTAGGGAACAAATCAGTGCACTCAATATCCCTAAAACCGATAAAACTCTTCTTTGGCCCTATTACGATAGCCATAAATCAGGATTTATCGGAATCCGCGCAAACTGCAATCTAGGTCTCCAAAATAAACTTGAGTATACCGAAGAATTATCCATGCAATAAAGACGCTTTATAAGGTCCAAGCTTTAAGTTTTATTAAATGATCCATCGGAAACATTCCAAATAGACCAATCTCTATTTTTTCCTCCAACCGAAAACTCTGTTCCGGAAGCAATAACTTGAAATTCCTTAGGACAAAATTCCCAAAAACTTTCTTTCCTTTTAGGGTCTAATTCTCCCAAAATATCATCAACAAGTAAGATTGGATTGACGCCTAAAATTTTTTGGAAAAGTTCCGCTTGAGCTAATCTTAAGGCAACACAAAGACCCCTTTGTTGTCCATCCGATCCATACTCTTTGGCTCCTCCAATTGCCAAAGAAAACTTATAATCATCACGATGCGGCCCTCTCTGAGTTGCACCCATAATCCGATCTCTTTCCCTAGATTCAGCATAAAAGGATCTATATGCCTCTTCCGAAGACAAAGAATTATCCGATTTGTAAACTAGCTCAGGAGATTCTTTCTCGTGCGAAAAAGACTTATACACACGTTTTAGAATCTTTTCGATTTCAACAACTCTATGTGATCGTTTTTTAACAAGTTGAAAAGCATACTTTGATAATTCAATCTCAAAAGCTTCAATTGTTTTCTGATTAGTAGTAATCTTAAGTGTTTTATTTCTTTCTAGCAATGTTCGATGATAATGCCTAAGTGCAGAAAAATAATCTGGGTCTATCGAGGCTAAAGTCATATCAAAAAAACGTCTTCTTTCCGTTGGTGTTCCATTAAGAATCATCATGTCTGCTGAATGCATAGGTACAACCGGAAATAAACCAATAAAATCTCCTAAACGCTTAATAACCTCACCATCAATTAGTAATATCTTTTTGTTAGTGCTAATTTGTAACTCTACTTTAGATTCACCTAGCATTTCATGCTTAATTTGATAAAAGAGCCGAAATTCTTCGGTCTCTTTTTTAAATAGTGATCTTGTTGATTGAGTTCTAAAAGAACGTAATGCAGAAATAAATCCAATTGCCTCAAGGCAGCTAGACTTCCCTTGCCCGTTGCTAGCTAACATAAAATGGCTCTGCCCAGTTAAATCTAAATCACAAAAAGAAATATTTCTAAAATTAAGAAAACGTGCGTGAGTAAGCTCCATGTCTTAGTAAATTATGGGATTAATAATTCTTGATCAACTTGTAATGCTTGCGCACTAGAGAGCTGATCACGATTAGCTTGGTAGATATCATTCCAACGGCTAGCTGTACCATAAAACATTTTACTAATTTTACTCAGCGTATCCCCAGGCCTTACAACATAATTTTTAGGGACATTTTGAGGATCGATTATATTGAAAGATCTTTGATTAATAACTGTAGAAGCATTCAGATTAAGATTTTCGTTAGAATTCCTAATTTGTGACACTCGGTTTAAAGTATCTGTATCCCCTATTAAGCTTGATGGTTTTTTTAAATCTTGAAAACCATCATGGTTTTCCAATTGCCTTAAAGCTTGGTTATATTTAAATTTTAAGCCTTCATTTTCTTTTTTTAAACTACTAATCATATCTAGTAAATCAATGCGGTCTACATTTGATTGAAATGGTTTAGTCGGAAGTTGTCTTAAAAAATTTATTTTTGCAGTTTCTATTAATTGTTTTACTTGAATCGTCCTCTCCGAATCAGGCTTAAGTCCTAAATATCGATCAAAATGATAAATGGAACGAATTGGATCTTTTAAGATTTCTAAATATATATAGCCAACTTCTAAATGTGATTCTGGTGATTCTTGACGAAAAGCAATTAACCCAAGATAGGTAATCAAAGCATCCTCATATCTCCCTTGACTTTGTAATTCTTTGGCAATTTTAAATTGCCGTTCGTCTAACTCACTAATCAAAGAAGCTTTCTGCGGAGCGCACGCGATGAGCCAAAAAAATAATAAGCTGATAAAAAAACGATGCATTTCAAAAATAAATAATATGAATACATAAAATCTTAAAATATTTAACTAAGATTTTCGGTCAATTGTAAAGATCCAATAAACTAGAATCCGTGCCTTTATCGTAGAATTCTAGAGCGTCTGCTACTAAACTCAACGAAGATATTACTGCACTCTCAAGGCGGAATACCCTAGGGCCTAGATGAACTAAATTCCAGTTATTTTTCTTTAAAAGTTCACGTTCTCTCGCCGACCAACCGCGTTCTGCTCCAAAACCTAAAACGCAGTCATTTTGAATAAGATTGGGTTTATCTAATTTCAGTTTTGAAGTGAACTGACCAAGACTGCAAATCCCATCATAGTTATCTAAAATTATTCTATAAAATTTCTTAGTAAAATTAGATTCTGCAGTAACTAAATCTTTATAAAAATACACTTTTGGTATATGGGTATGAAAAGCTTGTTCTGCTCCCTTGTATAGATAATTCATGTATACTTCATTTTTCCAAAGCTTACTTTGAGTATAAGATGGTTCTGTTTGATCTGATTGAAAAAAATGTAATGAGCGTACTCCAAAACAACTTGCTTCATAAAGAACTTTTTTAGCAGTTTGTGGCCTAGGCAATCCGATTAGTAGATCAACAGGAAATAAAGAAGCTATTGATTCAGTTTTAATGACCTTAATTAAAATAGAACCATCTGATTTAATTTCAAAAATTTCAGCAACTGCTCGTTCTCCATTAACAAATCCAATAAAAAATATGTCTCCTTGGTCTAGTTTTAAAACCTTTTTGATGTGCTGTGTTCTAGGATCACGTAAATCTAGGTGTTTTAATTTAAAACTTTCTTTAAATAAAATAAGATTCATTATGAACGACGTCGCCCAAATTTACTTGAACGGCTATTACGGCGCCGTCTTACAGGAAGAGAATTCGCAATCCGAATTATAGGCTCTTGTAAATAATTAAAAGCTTCTAATTTTACTTGAGGGATAGGCTTCTTAATTAATTTTTCAATAGCTTCCAGATGGGAAAACTCGTCTAGTGCCACAAGTGTTGCAGCATCTCCTTCCTTTTGAGCTCGTCCTGTTCTACCTATTCGATGTACATAATCTTCACTATTCTCTGGCACATCATAATTTACAACATGCATTACATTTGCTATATCTAAACCGCGGGAAGCGATATCTGTGGCTACTAAAATACGTACTTTACTCTCTTTGAAATCCTTAAGTGCACTTTCTCTCATCTTTTGAGAAAGATT
Organism: uncultured Puniceicoccaceae bacterium; assembly: GCA_913044165.1. GTDB lineage: Bacteria > Verrucomicrobiota > Verrucomicrobiia > Opitutales > Coraliomargaritaceae. The sequence goes on along the minus strand of CAJWMY010000005.1, from coordinate 18,730 downwards.
TGAGTGCATTACAGCACACTTATGATTACTTGCTTTCAGCCAACGGGCAATTCGATCAGCCCCCTCTTTCATTCGACAAAATATTATCATATTTCCTTCATCTTTCTGTTCTATCAAAGCCATTAATAAATCAAATTTCTGCAAAGCACCAATTGGGTAAACAACGTGTTTTACAGTTTTTGCTGGGCTTAATTGAATTCCAATATTAACCTCAATGGGACTTTTTAAGTGCTTTTTAATTATATGTTTAATTGAATCAGACACTGTTGCGGAAAACAGCAAAGTTTGACGATTTGGGTTAGAGCAATATTTAATTATTTTCAAAACATCTTCGATAAAACCCATATCCAACATTCTATCAACCTCATCTAAAACTAAAAATTCAACTGCACTCAAATCGATTGTTTTATTTTTTACGTGATCGATTAAACGACCCGGTGTTGCAACCACTACATCTGCGCCTAATCTCAAACAATCATTTTGTTCCTTGTAGCCAACCCCTCCGTGCAGCAAACATACATTATGGGAGCACCCTTTACCAAAAATCTCAAATTGTTCTTTTATTTGAGCCGCCAATTCCCTAGTCGGTCCAATCGATAGACATCGTACAGGCATATTTTTACTAAAATGTCCACTTGGTAATTTTGGATTGGTTTCGAGAAGATGTAAAATAGGTAATGCAAAAGCAGCGGTTTTTCCAGTACCCGTTTGCGCAGAACCAATTAAGTCATGGCCCTTAATAATTTTTGGAATCGCTTCCTTTTGAATTGGAGTAGCTTCAATAAATCCAATGCGATCAAGAACATTTTGAATTTTAGGATTAAGGCCTAATTTTTGAAATATCATAATATCATATAAAGCGAACAATTAAATTAATAAACTAGCTCTAGGCATAAAAAAACATTATGCAAGCGTGTACGTTGAAGTTGCCATTATAGAATTACGAAATATTATAGTTGTTTTTATTGAATCTTGCATTTTTTAAGAAGAATACATACATATGCATATGTATTCTTCTTATAGAGGGCGTATAGCTCCTTCCCCAACTGGATACCTACATCTGGGCCATGCCAGGACTTTTTGGATTGCAATGGAGCGGTCACAAGAGAAAAAAGGAACCTTAATTTATCGTGAAGAAGACCTAGACTTAAACCGCTGCCGTAAAAAATTTAGTCATGCAGCGATTGAGGACTTAAAATGGTTTGGTTGCAAGTGGCAGGAAGGACCAGAACAAGAAAACAAATTCGGACCATACCGACAAAGTGAGCGTATGCCAATCTATCTTGAAGCGTGGGAATATTTAAAAAATATGGGTTTAATTTATCCGTGTTCCAAATCACGAAAATCAATCAAGAAAGCCTCAAAAAATATGGAAAATTTTCATAATGAACCTATCTACCCTGAAGTCTGGAGACCTACTAAAATAGACTATTTTAACATAAAAATTCCCGATGGCTATAATTGGAGATTCAGAGTCCCTTCAGATAAAAAAATCTATTTTGAAGATGCTTGCTTAGGTCCATGTCAATTTACCAGCGGTAAAGATTTTGGAGACTTTTTAATTTGGAGAAAAGATGGGGTTCCCTCTTATGAATTAGCAGTTGTAGTCGATGATATTGCAATGCAAATTTCAGAAATTGTCCGAGGCGAAGACCTTCTTATTTCAACAGCTAGACAACTATTAATCTATGATGCTTTTGATAAAAAATCTCCAAAATTTTACCATGCACCATTAGTCACTGATTCAAAAGGCATACGCCTATCAAAGATGCAAAAATCAATGGCTTTACGAGAATTAAAAGAATCTGGTTACACACCTGAATTATTAAGAAAATCAGATGATTGGTGGTCAGGTTTTAATTAATTAAAATTATAATCTATGGCTCATTATCCATGTCTACAATTTGGTCTGCTTTGGGCAACTGAGACCTAAACCAAGTCTTTTGTTTTTTAACTAACCTTTTAGTGTTTTTGATGATCTCAGGTAACAATTTATCTCTAGGTATTGAACCCTTCAAAAAAGCAATAGTTTCGCTATATCCAATTGCATTAGCAGCATTAGGATTTTTTTCGATACCTTTAGTTAGTAATCTCTTAACTTCATCAATTAATCCATTTTTAAGCATTTCTTCTGCCCGAAATTCTAATCGTCTTTTTAATTCATCTTTATCACGTTCTAAGTGTATATGGTTTTTCTTTAAATGCTCGTATGGCTTAGGCCTTTCTAAAAATTCACGTTGTAATTCTGGCAATGATTTTCCTGATGCCCAACACCGCTCTAATGCCCTCTGGACTCGTCTAGGATTAAAAATGTCTAGATTGCCTAATCCTTCTGGACTTGCACTTTTAAGAGCCTCTTTTAAGCCTTCTAAGCCTTTCTCTAAAAAAAGATTTTTAGATTGATTTCGGATAGACTTAGGAATCTCAATACTATCTATAATTGGTTCAAAAAAACTTTTTAAATAAAACCCACTACCACCTGTAACTACAACAGATTTCCCTTTATTTAAGATGGTTTTAACAGCATTTTGAGCATACACATTATAAAGTCTTATATCAAAGGGTTTGTCTACCGGATGCAGATCTATACAATAATGCTGAACACAATCTAATTCATCTTTGGTGGGCTTAGCCGTACCTATGTCCATACCTTGATAAACTAAAGTTGCATCACAGGAAATAATCTCGGCATTATTTTCCTTCGCATACTTAAGAGAAAATTCTGTTTTACCCACTGCTGTAGCTCCTGAAATTAAATGGATTATATTTTGCACAATAAATATTTAAAATATGATTAAAGAAACTTGTCTATTCTTTAGGAATCAAAATTGTATATTTATTGTCAATTAGCATAAATGAAAATTTGCATCGTTACTGAAACCTTCCCTCCAGAAATCAATGGTGTAGCAAAAACTTTAAATAAGGTATACCAATATCTAAAACAAATTGGCCATTCTGTGAGTATTGTTCGACCTCGGAAAAAAGGGGAAGACAAGAACTCTATTATTCCAAACGAAACAATTGTTCCCTCCTTACCAATTCCAGTTTACAGGGGTTTGAATTTTGGACTTCCTTGCCGAAATAGACTAAGAAAACTATGGCAGACCGAACAACCTGACATTATATATGTAGCAACTGAAGGCCCACTTGGCTTATCTGCTATTGACGTAGCTTTAGAATTAGAAATAGCGGTAACCTCTGGTTTTCATACAAATTTTCATAAATATATGCGCCATTATTTTCTCCCTGGCATGGCGAAAATTGCCGAACGATTTTTAAGAAAAACGCATAATCGAACCCTCAGCACCTTTGCCCCAACCAAAGAAGTAATGAATCAATTAAATAAAATGGGGGTAGAGAACACTAGACTCTTCGGCCGCGGTGTTGATTGCGATCTTTATAATCCAAATAAAAGAAGCAGTGAGCTTAGACACTCCTTAGGAGCTAAATCCAAAAATCAAATTATTGCTATTTTTGTTAGCCGAATTGCAGCAGAAAAGAACATCCCACTAGCAATTAAAGCATTTAATGAAATTCAAAGTAAATATCCCGACAGCATTTGCGTATTTGTGGGTGATGGACCAGAGAAAGTAAAATTGGAAAAAATGTATCCTAATTTCAAATTCGTTGGCATGCAAACAGGAGAAAAGCTTGCGGCTTATTATGCCTCGGGAGATCTCTTTGTTTTCCCTAGCGCCACCGAAACATTTGGTAATGTTATTACTGAAGCTATGGCATCGGGGATTGTTCCAATTGCTTATAATTACGCAGCCGCTCAAGAACTTATAGATACAAAATATAACCCCTTCCTTGCAGAATATGATAATGAAGAAGATTTTCTCATTAAAGTGAACCTTGCATTAGAGAAAAGATCCACTTGGCCAATCATTAGCCGAGCTGTTCGAACAAAAGCAGAGACATTAAACTGGATTAAAATTGTTGAAAATTTTGCAGTTGAACTTAAAAAAGCTCTTATTAAACACAACATCTATAAATACCCCAATGAAAAATAAAACTAATAATCTTCCAATAAAAAATAACCTTTATTGGAAAACAAATCTTAAAGTATTAATTACACTGCTTTTCTTTTGGTTCTTATTTAGTCTAGGTTTTGGTATTTTGTGGGTTGATTTTCTTAATCAATTTTCGTTGTTTGGTTCTGGGTTTAAGTTAGGATTTTGGTTTGCTCAACAAGGAAGTATAATAGCATTTGTCTTCATTGTTTTAATCTATGCCCTTTTAATGAACCGAATTGATAAGCGCTATCAAATAAAACGCTAAAAGCCTTCTTATGAGCATTCTGAATTGGACTTATTTATTTGTTGGGCTAAGTTTTTCCCTTTACCTATATATTGCTTGGCGCGTCCGAGTAAAAGATACCCAAGGATTTTATGTCGCTGGTCGTGGCGTGCCGGCTTATGCTAATGGTATGGCTACAGCTGCGGACTGGATGAGCGCTGCCTCATTTATCTCTATGGCAGGCCTAATTTCAACAATGGGGTATGCTGGCAGTGTCTATTTAATGGGTTGGACTGGCGGCTTTGTTTTGCTAGCATTATGCCTAGCTCCTTATTTACGGAAACTAGGACATTTTACTGTCCCTGAGTTTATTGGTGATAGATTTGAAAGCAATCCTGCTAGATTGATTGCTATCCTCTGTGCAATTTTTATTTCATTCACCTACGTTGCTGGTCAAATGCGAGGTGTTGGTGTAGTCTTTAGCCGTTTTCTAAATGTGGATATTTCGATGGGAGTCTATATTGGCATGGCTATAGTATTTGTCTATGCAACCCTTGGAGGTATGAAAGGAATTACTTGGACTCAAGTTGCCCAGTATTGGGTTTTAATAACTGCTTTTTTAGTGCCTACCATAGCTATAAGCATACAACTGACAGGCCACACTTTTCCTTCAATAGGAATGGGTTCAAATTTAATCGAAAATTCTATATCGGATCAGAGTAAATTTCTTCTCGATGCCCTAGATGATAGCTTGAGAGACTTTGGATGGCATGCTTACACTGAATCATTTAAAGGTAAATGGAGCCAGTTTAATGTTTTTGCAACTGCCCTAACCCTTATGGTCGGTACCGCGGGATTACCTCATGTAATTGTAAGATTCTACACCGTAAAAAACGTTCAAGCAGCTCGTTGGAGTGCTTTTTGGGCTTTGTTTTTTATTTCAATCCTTTACCTATCCGCACCATCACTAGCTTCATTCGCACGATACAATATGATCCACAGTTTAAACGGCACAAGCGAGAACAACCTACCTAATTGGTTTAAGAGTTGGGAAAAAACTGGCCTCATTTTGTGGTTGGATGATGGCGATTATCAAGTGCGTTATACTGGAGACTCGAGTAATGAAATCTTTCGATCTGGTAAACTAAATCCAAGCCAACTTAATCAGATTAAATCAGAACATGAATTATGGCTTAATTCTAATTATATGGAAGGCACTGATGGCCGAGCAATTATGCTAGATAAAAAACTCAACGGGCCCGATCGAGATATTATCATGCTAGCAGCCCCAGAAATGGCAAATCTATCTAACTGGATTATAGCTTTTGTTGCAGCCGGAGCATTAGCAGCTGCACTTTCAACTGCAAGCGGATTGTTGCTAGTAATTTCTTCGAGTGTTGCTAACGACCTTTACTATCGAACTATTAACCCTAAAGCTTCTGAAAAAAACCAACTCTTAGTGGGACGATGTTCAATTGCGTTTGCTGTTATAATTGCAGGATATTTTGGTCTTAATCCCCCCGGATTTGTTGGCCAGGTTGTTGCCTTTGCTTTTGGATTAGCGGCTGCAAGTTTTTTTCCGGCAATTTTACTTGGTATCTTTAACAAACGCGTTGGAACAATACCTGCTATTTTTGGCATGCTTTCAGGAATTATCCTGACTGCCTACTACATCATATATTGTGTCTTTTTAAGTGGTTCCCCATGGACATTTGGCATAATAGAAAACGGAATTGCACCTGAAGCATTTGGTATGATAGGGATGTTGGTAAATTTTGCTGTAACTTTATTACTGACACCTTTATTCCCTCCTCCTAGCAAACAAATGCAAGAGAAGATCGAATCTGTAAGAAAGCCTGAATTGATTTAATTTATTTCTTAAACAATCAACACTCATTCTCCCAAATACTTTCAAGAGATTGACGCTTTCGTATTAATCGATTTTCACCATCTTCCTGAAGAAGTATTTCACTAGCTTCAGGATAAGAATTATAATGCTTAGAGCTCATTGAGGCCGCGTAAGCCCCGGTACCTCCAATTAAAACTAGATCTCCAATTTCAGCTTGAGGTAAATCTCTTGGAGCAAGCAACTCTGGTTCCCCTGGAGCTGGCGTTAGAATATCTCCTGATTCACAACAGTGACCAACCACTATATAAGATACTTTCCCTGATCCAGTTATTCTATCTTTAAGTAAATTAATTGGATGTTGTGATCCATAAATTGAAGGCCTCAATAATTCGGTCATTCCCATGTTTAACTTAATAAAGTTATAACCTGATGGACCTGTATGGACAATGTCATGAACCTTACTAAGAATTGCTCCAGCATTAGCTGTTAAAAAAGTGCCAGGTTCAATTTCACAATGAATTTTTCGCCCTGTTCTTTCAGCAAAAGAAATAAAGGCATCACGCACAGGTGCACCTATAACCTGAAGATCCGTTGAAGCCTCATCTTGAATGCGTCCAACTTTATACCCTCCGCCCAAATTCAAGATTTCTACTGATTTAAATTGATTAACTAAATCAAAATTCATCATAGCAATCTTAAGCCATACCTTAGGATCGCTTCCGGATCCAATATGAGTATGAATCCGTTTAACTGTTAAATTATAAATTTCACAAAGCGCTTTGACTTCTAAAACACATTCATGCCATATACCAAAACTTGAGGATATTCCACCAACATTAGTTCGATTATTTCCCCCTGATCCTGATCCAGGATTAAAACGAATTCCAAGATTACTGTTTGGCTTAATTTTTCCAAAGTACTCAATTTGCTTCAGAGAACATGCATTAAACTGAATCCCCATTTCGAGAAGATTTCCGAGATCTTGTGGTATTTCTTGAGCGCTCAAACTTATTTTCCTGGGGGATATCCCTGCATTTATAGCCCGCCTTACTTCATTACCAGAACTAGCATCTATATGGAGCCCTAATTTATCAAAGAGTTGAAGAATAGATTTATTAGGACAGGCCTTCATAGCAAAACGTGCTGTTAACCCAAAAGCGTTAGGAAAATCTAGAACTGCTTCAGCTGCTAAACGCAAACGGGCTTCATCGTAAAGATATAAAGGAGTCCCAAAGGAAGAAGCAATTGATTGTGCCTTCGTGAAGTCGACTAGCGGATTTAGATTGTAATTAATCATCGTATAAACTAGATAAATAAACTTATAAAAATATGAAATTATGAATGAAATTATTAAGAGTGCGGCATTTGTATTGGCAAGTATAATTCTAACGCGCTTCGCCTTGCCAGCAAACATAACCCCTATTATTGCCATGGCAGTTTTCCTCCCTCATATAACGAAAAATAAACATCTTCAAAGACTACTTCCCGTAGGAATTTTATTTCTTACAGATATCTTTTTAGGGTTTTATGGCTTAACAATGATTTTTGTCTATGGTACACTTTTATTAATCAGTGTTCTTTCACAAAAAACTTACGATACAAAATTTACAGGCATTTTAAAAACATCGGTATATAGCGTCTTGATTTGGCATGTTATCGTAAATTTCGGAGTTTACATTAACAGTTCAGGTATTGTTTCACCTACCGAAATCTATTTGGCTGCAATACCTTTCGACTTTCGCCTACTAATTAGTACACTAATATTTAGTAGCATATTTTATATCACCAAATCCGCAGTTGATCAATTTTTAAATAAAGATAAAAAGATACTTGAACCGACGAATTTTGCTTAATGAATAAGTAAAATTCACCTTAACATTTTGGGCATGTTCCTGAATAAACTACTTCCCCCCCTAATACTTTAAAGCCTTGAGGTAAATTAACTTTTGGAATTATCATTGGGATATCTAGATCATAGACTTTTTCACATACGCGACAGATAAAATGAGGGTGTTCTTTATCAGAGGTAAGTTCATATCTAGTTGGCTGTCCTGGAAAACTAAGTCCGACTAATTCAGATTTTTCACGCATATTCCTAATTATCCTATCTACTGTTGCAGGTCCTATTTTGGGTATATACTTGCGACCAATACTAATTATTTCCCTTTTACTTAAAGGACGTTCTGATTGGGTTAATATTTTGAGAATGAGCTGTTTTTGACGAGTATTCATTGAACTGATTAAAAACTTAACTTTACCCCAATGAATGTTTGCTTTGGTGGCGCCGGAAAGCCTGCCGTATATTGATATGTTTCATCAAGAGCATTTTCTATTCTAAAAAATAAAGATGTATCTTCTGAGTAATTATAAGCTCCAAAAAGCCTAAGAACCTTCAAAGCTTCAAAACGCATTCCCACAGAATCCTCTCTATTCCATCCTGCAATATAATTTGCCCCTAAATTATATTTAGAATATGGCTCCCAAATTACCGAAGCTGTAAATTTGTGCATTGGACGTCGGATCAATTGCGCACCCCTTCCACCTGCTGCCCCAGCAAAATACTGACCTGATTCAATATCAGCATCTAAATAAGTATAAGAAAATGTGTAATCAAACTGATTTAAAATCGATCCACCTAGATAAGCTTCGAATCCTTGTTGTTTTGTATTCACTAAGGAATATGCAGCGTTCCAATTATCATCATAACTACTATCAGCCAAATCTTTAATTTTATTATTATAATAGATGATGCCTAATTCTTGAGTTCCTAGGCTCTTTTTTATACCGATTTCTCTTGAACGAATTTTTTCTAATTTAAAATCCAGCGAATCAAAATTATTAAACATTATTAACGAGTTAATATCAGGTGGGATCATTCCATAAGATGCTTTAATAAAAAGCTTAAAGTCATGATCTGCATTAAGAGAGCGGCTGATCTCTATATTACCAGTCTCGCTAAACTTAAATAAACCACCATAGCTATCAATACGGGCCCCAAACTTGAGCATCATCATATCATCAAATTGATGAAGTCTTTGATAAAACATGGAACGTGTATCATACGTTAGATTTAAAAATTGATTAGACTGATTTTCATTTCCATCCAATGGCTGTGCATTATACTTTCGTCCCTCAAGCATAATCCCTAAAATGCTTGTAGACTTCTGATCTTCTGATTCAAACTCCAAATAAGATTCAAATCCCTCAATTTTTTCTTTAAAGAGTTTATCGGTGTTATCTAATAGGCCATAATGGTTATTTTTGGGAGTGTAGCCAATATATGTCGATGGATCATACCTTGTCACTGAATCTGCTTCTAATTGATTCTGGTTAAAATTAACCATCATTTTAAACTTTACTCTGTTTGATAACTCATAGCTTAGTCCAGGAGAAATAAGCCAAGCATTCGTATCATTCTGTTCTTCGGAGGGCGGCGGATATCTACTATCCCCAATAACTCCTAATTTTGCTTTATAACCATAAAGCTGAAAATCAATGTTAAGTCGCTTAGAAACTTTGTAATTAAAATATAAATTATTTGATAAACGGTCAAAATCAGAATTCTGCTGAAATCCATCACTATTAAGTTGTTCTATACCAATGGTAAATGAAATATTTCCATCTCCATAAGCATAATTATAGCCTGTATTCACAAAAGCATTTGATCCTCCTTCAACTTTTATGTTCTTCTTTATTCCATTTATTAATTCCGAGCTCCTAAGGTTTATAATACCTCCTATTGCACCACCATAAAGACTAGAATTATCTCCTTTAATATATTCAACTGAATCGATATTCACTAATCCTAAAAGACCTAAATCATATTGACCAGAGAAACCCGTTGGCAACCTACGCCCATTAAGTAAAATAGCTGTATGATTACTTTCGCTACCTCGTGTAAAAAGAGAGGTAGCTTTACCTATACCACCATTGGGTACTAAGAAATTCCCCGGAACTTGCCAAAGAATATTAGATAGATTTATATAATTAGACTTTTCGATATCCTCTTTAGAAAAAACGACAGAAGAAGGACTTATATCAAAAAGCTTTTGGTCTATACGGGATGCTGTAACAATATAAGCATCTAAATTATGCACAGGCATTTGATCTGAATCGCCAAAAGAGCTAATTGAAAATGAAAATATACAAAGAATTAAGCCTAAGAAACGCATATTGTGACACAACTAGAATATGTATTTTTATCAAGTTTAAATTGATTTATGAAAATCAATCTCAATAAATGCTTACAAGAATAATTTTAACTAATTTCTCAATAATCCTTTAAATGATTTAAATAGATAGATTTTCAGCTATTAATACATTATCCGCTCGAATGACTTGGCTATTCTTCTCAGATAAAACTAAAACTTTAGGTTTCCAATTTTTAGCCTCTGAAGTATCAACCTGGGCAAAAGACATAATAACAATTCGATCACCAATCTCTCCTTTATGAGCTGCCGCCCCATTTAATGAAATAATATGTGACCCCTCAGGTGCTTCAATTGCGTAAGTTTCGAATCGCTCCCCGTTTGAAATATTCGCTACAAGAATTTTTTCATGTTGCAGTAGGCCAACTGCACCCATTAATGCTCTATCTATTGCCAAACTTCCCTCATAATGTAAGGCGCGGTCAGTGATCTCCGCTCTTAATAATTTTGATTTTAAAAGACTAATTTGCATCATGAAATTTCAGTTAATAAGAAAGTTAAGTCAAAAAGGTAAAGCAGAAATCAAACATTAGGATAACTTCCCAGGCATTTAACAAAAGAAGAACATTGCTTAAGCTCTTCTATTGCATCTTGTACATTGGCTTCTTCAATATGACCAATGAGATCGATAAAGAAAAAATAATCCCAAGCTTTTTTACGGCTAGGCCTCGATTCTATTTTTGACAAATTAATTCCTCTTTTAGCAAATGGTGCAAGTGCTTTCTCTAGCGCCCCAGACTGGTCTTTCAAGGAGAGTACTAAACTAGTTTTATCATTGCCATTGCCTAATGATCTCACTTCTGTTTTCCCGATAACCAAAAAACGTGTAACATTTTCTGAACTGTCTTGTATTCCTATTTGAAGTATAGGAACCTTATAGGTTTCTGCCGCAATCGAACTAGCAATAGCAGCAACTTCAGGCCTTTTTTTAGCAATAGCCACTGCACTTGCTGTACTATCTGACTCTATGATTTTAACATTCGGTAAATTCCTTCTTAGCCAATCACGGCATTGGCCAATAGCTTGATCCTTTGAGTGTATTTCTTTTATCTCTTCTAGCGAGGATTGAGCTATTAAACAGTGTTCGATCGGTAAATAAACTTGTGCACAAATCTTCAAATCTGATTCAACTAGTTGATCCATAGAATGAAAGACTGCCCCTTCCGTTGAATTTTCAATTGGGACTACTCCGTATTGACACTCTCCACACTCAACTGCAGAAAATACATCCGGTATTGTTTTCATAGAAATAGCTTTTAAACTTGCACCAAAATTCTTTAATACTGCCTGATGTGTATATGTCGATTCCGGACCTAAGAAAGCAACTTTCAAAGCTTTTTCTAAGGCAATCGAAGCGGAAATAATTTCTCTATAAATAACACTTAATGCCTCTTTAGTAATCGGACCAGAATTTAATTGATTAATCTTTTCAAGCACCTGTGCTTCTCGGGCAGGATCATAAAAATCACTTCCTTCCTGCTGCTTAATTTGACCTATCTCATTTGCTATAGATAAACGTTTGTTCAACGCTCTTACAATATCAGCATCAATCGCATCAATCATTTTTCTTTGATTACTTAAATTGTCTTCACTCATTAGGATTCTCCTTCCGTTGTTTCTAATAATGCATCACTTTCAATATTTTCTTTCTGCCAATCAACCTTAACAAATGTTTCATCAAGTGGTAAATCCGTAGGTTTACTTTCTTTAGCAAGCCCAACTGTCTCGTCTGTAATCGCTGAATTTGATTCCACTCCTTTCCTCATAAAATTATCAATCTGAATATTAGTTAATATATCAGAAGTTGGTAGATCCTCGAGATCCTTAATACCCGTAAATTCCAAAAACTTGGACCCTGTTCCGTATTGAATAGGCCTACCTGGAAGTTCTGCTCGACCCATAATCTCTACGAGTTCAATTTCCAAAAGACGGTTGATTGGACTATCTACAGAAACACCCCGGATTGATTCTATCTCTGCTCGAGTAACGGGCTGTCTATAGGCTATTATTGAAAGCGTTTCCAATGTAGCCATTGTTAATTTCATCGGCTTGGGGACTGCTCTTAATAATCGAATGTAATCAGCGTATTGAGGTGCTGTTGCTAAATAAAAGCCCTCCTCTCCTTCAACTAAACGGTAGGGACGATCTTCTGTTTCAGCTTCTTCCATAATAGTACGCAATACATCCTCAATATCCTTCTTTCTGACTAAGCTAGGATATTCGTTCACCTCTTTTATTTCTTCAGAAACCTCTTTCTGATTCGGTTGAGCCTCTATGTTTTGCTCTTTAAAATTAGCAAATAAGGCTAATAATGCTTTAATCGACAATGGATCTGATGTTGATATCAATAAGGCTTCTACTATTTTTTTTAAATTCACGTCTATAAATATTAAAAGGGAAAAGTTAATTAAAATCAAAAATAAAAAAAAGAACAGAAAAAAGGATATTGTCCTAAGGCACACTATTTGTTCTAAACTAATACTTTTCAATAAACATACAAAATAAGGAACTATGTCAGAAATAAACACAAGGAATTATTCCTCTAAAGTAGTAGACGGAGTTGATCGTGCACCAGCGCGCTCAATGCTTCGGGCTGTCGGATTCACTGATGAAGATTTCACCAAGCCGCAAGTAGGGATTGCAAGCTCTCCAAGCGATTTAACTCCTTGTAATATGCACTTAGGAAAACTCTCTGAACATGCTACAAATGGTGTGAATAATGCCGGTGGTAAAGCGATTAATTTTAGTACTATAACTGTATCTGACGGTATATCTATGGGCACCAAAGGTATGCGCTATAGCTTGGTATCAAGGGATGTTATAGCAGACTCAATTGAAACCACTACTGCAGCAGAAGGTTTTGATGGACTAATAGCAATTGGAGGTTGCGATAAGAATATGCCTGGCTGCATGATAGCACTTGCAAGGCTCAATCGCCCTTCTGTATTTGTCTATGGAGGGACAATATTGCCGGGCTTTGTAAAAACAGACAAAGAAAAATGCAATCCGATGGACATAGTTTCTGTTTTTGAGGCAGTTGGACAATACGCTAAGGGAAGCTTGGATTCTAAAGGCCTGAAAGATGTAGAGGAAAGTGCTATCCCTGGACCAGGTTCTTGCGGTGGCATGTATACAGCAAACACTATGGCAAGCGCTATTGAAGCCTTGGGCATGAGTCTACCAGGAAGTAGCGCCCAAACAGCAGTTGGAGAAAGTAAGAAAAAAGACTGCGAAGATGCAGGTAAAGCTGTTTTAAATTTGCTTAAAAAAAATATTCTACCAAGAGATATTATGACTCGAAAAGCCTTTGAAAATGCAATTACTACATGTCTAGCACTTGGTGGATCAACTAACCTCATCCTTCATTTGCTAGCTATTGCCCATTCTGCTGAAATTAAATTATCCATCGATGACTTTGATCGGATAGGACGGAAAATACCACTCTTAGCTGATGTAAAACCTTTTGGGAAATATCATATGAGCCACTTAATTCGTATTGGCGGTATTCGGCCTATGATGAAACTTCTCCTTGAGCGTGGACTGATACATGGCGATTGCTTAACTGTTACAGGAGAAACCATTAAAGAATCATTGGAAGAAGTTACCCACTACGGAACTTACCCAAATGAACAAGACATCATTCGTCCTTGGGATAACCCAATTAAAGAAAGTACCCACCTTAGGATTCTTAGAGGTAATTTAGCACCGGATGGAGCCGTAGGTAAAATAACAGGGAAAGAAGGTTTATATTTTAAAGGCACTGCAAAAGTTTATGAAAGTGAGGAAAATGCTCTCCATGGGATCTTAAATGGTACGGTTGATAAAGGTGATATTGTTGTTATTCGTAATGAAGGACCTGTGGGAGGGCCTGGTATGCGAGAAATGCTATCCCCTACAAGTGCCGTTGCTGGTCGCGGATTGATTCAAGATGTAGCCTTAATAACTGATGGACGTTTTTCTGGAGGTAGCCATGGATTTGATGTAGGGCACATAACGCCAGAAGCAGCCAAGGGCGGTCCAATTGGAATCGTTAAAGAAGGTGACATTATCGAAATTGATGCTGAAAAAAATTCTATTAACCTGCTTATATCCGATAGTGAGTATAAAAATCGAATGAAGGCCTACGTTCCACAAGAACCAAAAGAGCTTAGGGGTGTTTTAGCTAAATATGCCGCCTTAGTTTCAACAGCTTCTGAAGGCGCAGTGACCGATAAAAATTTAACCTTATAAACAAATATGAATTGGAAACATTTTAAGAGTCATAATTTGGAATTAGAATCCTTGGCCTTCGCCCTTGATTATAGTCGCATAAATTTTAATGATAATTTTTTTCAACACTTTGAACCAAAAATTCAAGTTGCATTTGAGGAAATGAAATCCCTCGAATCAGGGGCGATTGCTAATCCCGATGAAGGCAGACAAGTAGGACACTATTGGTTACGTAATCCAAATATAGCTCCTAATAAGGAAATTAAGGACGCTATTAATGATTCATTGATGGCCATAGAATCAATCGCTGAATCTATTCACAATGGTTCATGCTTAGGTGAATCGGGTAAATTTAAAAATCTTCTTATTATTGGCATTGGTGGATCAGCTCTAGGTCCCCAATTTGTTAGCGATGCACTAGGAAGCCCAAACCAAGATCGTATTAAAACTTATTATTTCGATAATACTGACCCTAACGGCATCGAACGTACACTTGAATTTTTAGAAGGAAATCTAGGGCAGACCCTATCTATTGTTATTTCTAAATCAGGAGGTACAGCTGAAACTCGAAATGGTATGCTTGAGGCACAAAATGCTTACCAAATGGCAGGCCTAAATTTTGCTAAACATGCCATCGCTATTACAGGCAAAAATTCAGCTCTAGATAAAACTGCACAAGAAGACTCATGGCTCTATCGCTTGCCAATGTGGGATTGGGTTGGAGGCAGAACATCCGAACTTGCTACCGTCGGATTACTACCAGCTGCACTACAAGGTATATCTATTAGAGAAATGCTGAAAGGTGCTAATGCAATGGACGATGCCACGCGTAATAGAGAAACAAAAAATAATCCTGCTGCCCTTCTTGCCTTATCTTGGTATCAACTTACTAATGGAAATGGAAATAAGGATATGGTTATTATCCCCTACAAAGATAGACTAGCATTATTCTCCAAATACCTGCAGCAATTAATAATGGAATCCCTTGGAAAGGAAACCGACTTAGCTGGCGCCACTGTAAACCAAGGTATTACCGTATATGGAAATAAAGGTTCTACCGACCAACATGCCTACGTTCAGCAACTAAGGGATGGAGTGCATAACTTTTTCGTTACTTTTGTCGAAGTTTTAGAAGATAGAGAAGGCCAACCTATTCCTGTAGACGATTCAGGTAATACCACTGGCGATTATTTACAGGGATTTTATCTTGGAACTCGAGAAGCACTTACAGAGAAAAATCGTGAATCGATCACAGTAACTATTCAAAAAATAAGTCCCGAATCCGTTGGTCAATTAATCGCTCTTTTTGAAAGAGCAGTAGGGCTCTATGCTCATCTAATTAATATAAATCCCTATCATCAGCCTGGAGTAGAAGCAGGTAAAAAGGCGGCTAATAAAATATTAAAGATGAAAGAATTAATATGCCAAATACTTAAGAAAAATTCACCTAGAGCACTATCAATAGAAGAAATTGCCATAGAGGTCAATCATCCTGGTAAAGAGGAATTAGTGTTTAAATTATTAAATCGATTAGCTAATAATTCATCAACCCTCATTCATGCAACTGATTCCAAGTCTCACACTGAAAGCACCTTCTATCACGAATAATTCAGCATGAAATTTACTATTTTAATCACAGCTATATTACTTGTCATTCAAGGTTACTTATTAAATAAAACTTACAGAAAAAATGACGGTCTTAATATTGCTCTTAAAAATGCGGAGTCAGCGGTCTTGTATCACGAAAATAATAGAAATAGCTTCAGCAAGAAACTTCAATTAAAAGAAATGAAAGTTTCTGAATTGAACAACCAAATAGCTAATCAAAAAAAACGAATATCTGCCTTAAAATTGGAAAAAAATAAACTTAGCCAACAAATTAACAGCTTAAAAAACTCAATAAAATCAACTAAGGAAAGTAACGAACAGAAAGACCAAGAAATACTGGTTCTCAAAAATGAACTTTTAAAAAAGCTATAAAACAAAAATAAAATATGAAAAATATACTCATTGTATTCATTACTCTAATCATGAGCTTTATCTTCTCTGGATGTATGGCAACAAACCCTGACGAACAAACAGTTCCTTGGGGCCGACCTGCTGACTGGGAAAGCGGTTCCCCCTATTATGGCGGGTAAACCCCCTAAATAATAATGAAAGAACTTAATTCCCAAGGAGGATTATATATAATATCCGTACCCATTGGCAACCTTAATGACATTTCAGAACGAGCCAAATTTCATTTAGAGAATAATGACATTATTGCGTGCGAGGACACTCGTGTAACAGGGAAGTTAATAGAAAAACTCAATCTCAAAAAAAAAGGTGCCTTTCGATCCTACAGAGATGAAAACGAGCAGCATATTGCTGAACAAATAGTCTCCGAGATTCAAGCAGGCAAAAGTGTAAGTTTAGTTTCAGATGCAGGAACCCCAGCAATTTCAGATCCAGGCTTCCGGTTAATTTCTGCATGCCAAAAAGCAAATGTCCCAATCACTGCTCTACCTGGAGCCTGCGCACTGATCAACGCTCTATGCCTTTCAGGCTTACCAACAGACTCTTTTTTGTTTCTTGGATTTTTGCCAGCAAAGACATCCGCTCGAAAAAAAACATTCACCCTCCATCAAAACCAGCCTTACACATTAATAATTTATGAATCCTGCCATCGTATCGAAAAATGCCTTGAAGATATTATTTTTGTACTAGGACCCCAACGTATAATTTCAGTGTGCCGAGAAATGACAAAACTACACGAAACTGTATTCACTGGAACTTCTAAATTTGTACTAGAGTCAATTAAAACGAAAAGTAAAAAAGGTGAATTTGTAGTCCTAATAGCAAAAGACTCTTTTAGCCTCTAAGATCTCTTATATTAAATAAAAAGACTTAGGTAACATAAATAGGTACTTTTCTTGAAGCATCAACTTGAATTGAGCCTATTCCACTTAATAATGCAGACAAAGACTCTCCACAAAATACTTTTCGCCAGCCTTTATAGAGCTCTAAACTATCTAAATTATTATTATCTTCGGAGACTTCATAGACAAATCTAGTAATAGAGGCGCGATTGCCAATTAAACATGGATCTATGCCAGCAGCTAAAGATACACCTTTTATAAAAGCTAAAGCTAGATCAACCTGCGCTTCTAAAGAATCACTCTTATTATGCTTGCGATTTAGAATTTCTAATGGCTTTAAAGGTTTTAATTCTGATTGATCAATTGCATCCCAAAGTGAATTAATGAACTTTCGATAAAAGCGCTTCCCTAAATTCTTTTTCCTGAGTTCCGCTAAAGTTTTAGGAGGATATTTTGACAACTGCACTAAGATTTCATCCGGAAGAATGAATGTTCTCGGGAGATTTTCTTTTCTTGCTAAAGATTCCCTCCAAATAAACAAAACTCTCATTAGTTTCTTTTGGACATAGGATAAGTCGCCACTCCTTTTTACTTTAGGCGCCATTTCTTTTGGCTCTCTTTCAATATAATGAGACTCAGTGTTATATAGCTTCATTTCTTCAATCAACCATTCTTTATGGTTTCTTTCATCCGCTAATTTTAAAATAGCCTCCATTAAGGCCACGCCATGACATACATCTTCCTTGGCATAACTAATTTGTTTTTCGCTTAAAGGGCGCGCACACCAATCAGATTGTGTTTCAGATTTATCTAAATGCACATTTAGTACCTCTTTAAGAAGTTGCCCTAAAGATATAGTAGAACTTAAGCCAATAAATCCTGCCGCACGCTGTGAGTCAAAAATACTAACCGGTAAGGTCTTTGTAATTCGACTTAAAATTACTAAATCTTGGACCGCATCATGTAAAATTTTTATGGTATTTGTGTCAGACAACAATTGGCCTAATGAAGAAAAGTCTTTGATTGATATGCCGTCAATTAGATCACTAGAACCATCAGTATAACCTAATTGGATAAGCCCTAATTTTGGATAATATGTACGATCCCAAACAAACTCAGTATCAAGGGCAACAGAACCAGAATCCATTGCCTTTTTTACAACTTCCTTGAGGCCAAATTCTGAATCAACAATCACATAATCAATAAGTCAACCGCAGCATTGATCAGCAACCAAAAACACTCCAAAATAATAAAAAACTCCTCTTGACTTCAATCAATGCCCTCATACTCTCGATTGTTTTCCAAGGGGGTAGTAGCTCAGTTGGTTAGAGCGCCTGCCTGTCACGCAGGAGGTCGCGGGTTCGAGT